>JBMSHQ010000037.1:0-10436 GCA_049416945.1 Pontimonas sp.
CCCTCTTCGCGGGCAACCTCAATTCGCTTGGCGATTTCTTGGCGACCCTTGGTGGTGAGTTGCTCCAGCTCGAGCGCAAGCCGGTCATAGGCCTCCTGCGTGAGCCACACCTGTGAGCCCGAGTTCGACATTTGTTCCCCTTACGAATAACAACCGGGCTCCAGCGGAGTCCGGTTGGTTCTTTCGAGACTAAGTCAACCAGCAGCGGTAGAGCAAGCCAGTCACAGCGGTTTCACTGGTTCGAACCTCTTGGGAAAACACTCTGGTTCGCTCCATAGCCGGAGGAATATCGACGATCACCCAGCCAACGATTCCGTATTGAGCGTTGAGGGCTTGAATCGCACACGACATCGGAGTGCCGGGTTCTACTGTCACTTGAAAGGAGACGCTGATGGTTCTCTCATCGACTTCTTGCCAGCCCAAATCCCGCGTCTCAAACTGTGCATTGGGCTGAGAGAGGCCGGCCCACCACAACCAGGCGACAAGGACAACTGCTGCCCCCACACCGGCCAGCACTCCCAGAGACTTGTTTCGCGTGACGGACCTCTCACTCAATCCGTAACGACTTGCGGGACGGCTGATCTCGTGCGAGACAGACGGCGATGCTTCCACGTCTTCTCGGCTCATCGCCACCATCCTCCGCTAGCGTAGATAACGAGAGTAGCGCCCTGTCAATTGAGCATCCTGAGGAGAAGGGTCCATGTTGAAGGCCAGCCTGTGGGCCGAAGAATTGATTCCGCCAATTGAGGTGGACCCAGTTCTTGTGACACCTGGAGTTGTCGGTTTCGTCGTGACCTTTATGGTCGCGATCGGCGCCCTGCTCCTCATTCTTGACATGGTGAAGAGGGTGAGGCGTGTGCGTTACCGCGCCGAAATTGCTGAGAAGCTCGACCGTGAAGAGCGGGAGGCTAGGGGCTTAGAGGGTTCATCGCAATAAGCAGAACCGCCGCCCAATGGCAAAAGAATGCGAGCACGGTAAACGAGTGGAAAATCTCGTGAAATCCAAAATTCTTGGCTGAGGGGCTGGGCCATTTGGCGCCGTACACAATCGCACCGAGGGTGTAAAGCCCTCCGCCCACGAGTACCAACACCATCATCGCGACATTGGCCGCAAACAGCTCACCGATGTACATCATCGCCGCCCATCCGAGCCCGAGGTAAATCGGCACATAGATCCAGCGCGGGGCATTGAGCCACAGCACCCTCATCCCGATACCTATGACGGTTGCTGACCAGACCAACCATAGAAGCAGTTGCCCTTGTTCTTCCGGGAGCGCGAGCAGGGCGATGGGGGTGTAGGTGCCGGCTATGAGTAAGAAGATGTTGGCGTGGTCGATCCGCCGTAATACTGCTTTGGTCGTAGGTGACCAGTCGAATCGGTGATAAACCGCTGACACGCCAAAAAGAAGTAGCGAATTAAGTGCGAAGACCGCTGATCCGATGGTCGCCGTCATGCCATTGGCGAGCGCCACAAGAACAATTCCGGCAGCAAGAGCGAAGGGGAATGTTCCCAAGTGAATCCAACCGCGCCAAGACGGCTTGTGATCGAGTTGCCGGTATTCAATCGATTCCTCAAGAAGTGGGAGGGAGAGAGCTCCTGACTCTTCGTGTTCGTGATTGTCCCGCGCGCCCATGCCTTCACCCTACGCAGGGCTCCCCAGTGCCTCCCTCAGGTTTAGCGGCCTTCGCTGGCAGTCTCGGATGCGACTAAGGTAGTCGCGTGCCTCGCCGAAGTGTGATTCCCGGGCTGGGTTTTCTCTACCGGCTCTACATCCAACGACTCAAGCGTCAGTTGGATGGAAAAAACCACCCCAAACACATTGGGCTCATTCTTGACGGCAACAGGCGATGGGCAAAGCAACGCCTCGAATCCTCCTCACATGGCCACCGCGCGGGAGCCGACAAGATTCACGAATTCCTGACGTGGTGTGACGACATCGGCGTTGAAGTCGTGACGCTGTATTTGCTCTCCACCGACAACATTCGGGGCCGCAGTGCGACAGAGTTGGATGCCTTGGCCACGATTATTGAATCGCTCGCTGACCAGCTCTCGCGTTTTAGAAACTGGAAAATTCAACATGTGGGTCACCGCGAGGACCTCCCGCCAGGCCTACTGGCGCAGCTTGACGGGGCGGCTGCTCGAAGCGAAAAGAATTCAGGGCTTCACGTCAATCTTGCGGTGGGTTATGGAGGTCGCCAAGACATCACTCAGGCGGTGCGACGCTTGGTGAAGAGTCACATGGAATCTGGTGGTGACCTCGAGACTCTCGCTAAGTCGGTGAGCGTTGAGGCCATCGCTGACAACCTCTACACCGGAGGCCAGCCGGACCTCGACCTAGTCATTCGCACCTCGGGCGAGCAGCGCTTGAGTGACTTTATGATTTGGCAAGCCGCTCACAGTGAGTTCTTTTTCCTCGAAGCTCTCGGCCCCGATTTGCGAGAGGTTGACTTCCTCCGGGCCATCCGTGACTTCGGTCGACGTCAGCGTCGCTTCGGTCACTAACTGTTCACCTCGGCGACGCGGGCACCTACCGCGTGTCGGTCTCAATCGGAGGTTGAACCTGGCGTAACGTCATCGCAACGGGTACCCGATCCACTAAGGAGACACGGTGACACCAGCCGCTAACCCTCGGTCCACCACCAAAAAGCAGAGCAGCAAGAAGGAGGAAACGAGGGAGCGGACGTTCGTACTCGACACGTCAGTGTTGTTGAGTGACCCCAGTGCGATGTTTCGATTCGCTGAGCACCACGTTGTCCTCCCGGTGGTGGTCATCAGTGAGTTAGAGAAGAAGCGGCACGATCCCGAAATCGGATACTTCGCGCGGCAAGCCCTTCGGTTCCTCGATGACCTTCGGGCGAAGCACGAGCGACTCGACTTTCCCATTTCTGTGGGCGATGGCGGAACACTCCGGGTTGAACTCAACCATTCAAATCAGTCGGTGTTGCCCTCGGGCCTTCAACTAGGAGACAACGATTCCCGCATCCTCGCGGTGGCAGTGAATCTTGCTAACGAAGGTCTCGCGGTGACGGTAATTTCTAAAGATTTGCCGATGCGTGTGAAAGCTGCATCGGTTGGTCTCGCCGCCGAGGAATACCGAGCTGAGCTCGCAGTGGATTCCGGCTGGACGGGAATCGCGGAAATTAGCCTCGGTTCAGACGACGTCCAGGTCCTCTATGACGAGGAGACCCTAAAGACCCCCTTGGTTCAGGATCTGCCGGTCAACACCGGAGTGGTCATTTCGAGTGAGCGCGGTTCGGCTCTGGGTCGAGTCGATGGCAAGGGAGCCATCAACCTCGTGCGTGGGGATCGCGATGTGTTCGGTTTGCATGGTCGCTCCGCTGAACAGCGTCTGGCGATCGACGTGCTGCTGGACAACAACGTGGGGATTGTCTCCCTCGGTGGCCGGGCGGGAACCGGAAAATCCGCACTGGCGATGTGTGCGGGACTCGAGGCAGTGTTGGAGCGCAACCTCCACCGCAAAATTATGGTTTTCCGTCCCCTTTACGCCGTGGGCGGCCAAGAACTGGGGTACTTGCCTGGAGACCAGGCGGAAAAGATGAACCCCTGGGCGGAAGCGACTTTCGACACGTTGAGCTCGGTGGTGTCTCAGAACGTGGTCAATGAAGTCATGGAGCGCGGAATCCTCGAAGTGCTGCCGCTCACACACATTCGCGGGCGATCGCTTCACGATGCCTTCGTCATCGTGGACGAAGCCCAGTCACTGGAGCGAAACGTGTTGCTCACGGTGTTGAGCCGAATTGGCCAAAACTCGCGAGTCGTGCTGACTCACGATGTGGCGCAGCGTGACAACCTGCGAGTGGGTCGCCACGATGGTGTCGCGAGCGTGATCGAGGCGCTGAAGGGCCAGCAACTCTTCGCGCACATCACCCTTACTCGCTCCGAGCGCAGTCCTATTGCGGCCTTGGTCACCGACCTGCTGGAAGGCGGCCAGGCGGTCGCCTAAAGGCCAGGTGCCGTCATCCTCAGCACGTCGAGGGCTTCGTCGAGCTGTTGCTCGGTGACCTCGCCGCGTTCGACAAAACCCAAGTCGATGACGGCTTCTCGAACGGTCATCTTTTTCGCGACTGCGTGCTTGGCCACTTTCGCTGCGGCTTCGTAGCCGATGACCCGGTTCAGCGGGGTCACAATCGAAGGCGACGATTCGGCTAGCGCCCGAGCCCGCTCGACATCGGCTTCCAAGCCGACCACGGTTTTGTCCGCTAGGACAGTGGACGAGTTGGCCAAAAGTCGGATGGATTCCAGAAGCGAAGTTGCCATGACCGGAATCGCCACGTTGAGTTCAAAGTTTCCTGACGCCCCGGCCCATGCGACCGTCTGATCATTCCCGATTACTCGGGCGCACACCATCAACACGGCCTCCGGGATAACCGGGTTCACCTTGCCCGGCATAATCGAACTTCCCGGTTGAAGATCGGGAATAGCCAATTCGCCGAGACCCGTGTTCGGGCCAGATCCCATCCAGCGCAGGTCATTACATATCTTGGTCAGCGACACCGCAATGACCCGCAAGGCCCCCGAGGCCTCAACGAGGCCGTCGCGAGCCCCTTGGGCTTCGAAGTGATCCAGAGCTTCGGTGATGGGGAGCGACGTTTGTTCGGCCAGAAGCTCAATGACGCGCGCCGAGAAACCCAGGGGAGTATTGATGCCCGTTCCCGTGGCAGTGCCACCCAGCGGAACTTCGGCCACGCGTGGCAATGATGCGGAGACTCGTTCAATTCCCAACCGGACTTGGCGTGCGTAACCGGCAAACTCTTGACCCAAGGTGACTGGCGTCGCATCCATCAGGTGGGTGCGGCCTGACTTCACCACTCCAGACCAGGCGCTGGCCTTCTTTTCCAACTCGGTTGCCAAGTGCTCGAGCGCTGGGATCAGCTGATTGATCAGGGCACCGGTCACCGCAACGTGAACAGATGTGGGGAACACATCATTAGACGACTGAGAGGCGTTGACGTGGTCGTTGGGGTGAACTTCGGTTCCTGACGAGCGCGTTGCCAAGGTGGCAAGAACCTCGTTCATATTCATGTTGGACGAGGTGCCACTACCGGTCTGATAGGTGTCCACGGGGAAATGGTCGAGATGGTTACCGGCAATCACCTCATCGGCGGCCAGTTCGATTGCGCCTGCGATTGCGTCATCGAGAATGCCCAACTCGCGGTTAGCTCGGGCAGCGGCCTTTTTGACCTGGGCGAGAGCAATGATGTGGTCGCGCTCTAAACCCGTGCCCGAAATCGGGAAATTTTCGACTGCGCGCTGGGTTTGGGCGCGGTAGAGAGCGTGAGCGGGAACTTTGACTTCGCCCATCGTGTCGTGTTCGATGCGGAACTCTTCGGGTGTGGCAGTCATAACTCGCCCTTTCGCGCTGGAAACCTTGGTGGCTAGGAAATATCTCCGACGACGACGTCGCTGATGACGCGGCCTTCGCTGAGTCGGTAATTTGCGCCAACGATTGCCAGTTTACCGTCCGCAATTCGCTGGCCGATGAGCTCTGATTGGGCGAGCAGCCCTGAAATAGTGTCGCGCAGATGCTCCAGTCCTACCTGGGCTCCATCGACTTCAGCACCCTGAACCGCACCGGCTGCGTCGCGCGTTCGCGCCACTGCCGGCAGAATGTCAGCGACAATCGCGTCGACGTGCGGCGGGAACAGTGTTGACGGGTCCGCATCTTTCCGAATCGCAGCGCCCACCGCACCGCAGTTGTCGTGGGCTAGAACCAAAATCAAGGGAATGTCGAAGGCTTCCACCGCATATTCCAGCGAGCCCAGAACCGAGCTCGAAATGACTTGCCCCGCATTTCTTACGACAAAAAGGTCTCCCAGGCCCAGGTCAAAGATGATTTCTGCGGAGAGGCGAGAATCACTGCAGCCAAAAAGTGCTGCCCGGGGTGTTTGAGATTGAGCGAGTTCGGCCCGACGTTCGACGTCTTGGCGCGGGTGAAGGGGGGTGCCATCGATGAAGCGTTGGTTACCTGCCACCATTTCGCCCCACACGGTTGCGGGACTCAGTGTGTTCATTGGGCCTCCTGAAAAAGAATGGCGTCAGACGTCACCAGCGACGATGCGATGGTGAGGACTCCTGCCTGGGAGGTGCCTTTGACGACAACAAGGCCGTTTGAGGTGGGCGACCACGCAACAAATAGGTCGTTCCCCGCGTCTTCCACAGCCGCACGGTCCCGGGTAAACCACGTCACCGAGACTCCATTGTCAGATACCAGTGTCTCTTGGTCGTCAATACCTTCGCTAGGCACGGCTGTCGAACTCTCAACGCTCTCACCAATCACGTGAACGACTTGGACAAAACCTCCAGATGTGGAAATTAGCCCAATTCGCCATACCTCGATTCCGGCCTCATCCCGAATATCGGCCCTATTGGCACTCCAGGTTTCATCAAGCTCTGGAACTGCGAGGTCTAGCCCGCTGGTTTTCTCTAATTCGGCGCCCACGCTGGTGTAGTCAATGGGGTCAGCGACCTGGTCGCTCGGTCGCGCCACGACAAGCACAAGAAAGAGAACAATTCCCAGCGATGCCACCAGCGATGCCACCAGGTTCTTCGCCGTTTGACGTTGCCGGCGCAGTCGGCGAGCCTCCGCTTTAGCCTGAGCAATTTCCTCGGGGGTTGTCGGCTCAGTCATTAGACGAGGCGCGGGCCTTATCAAGGCGCTCGCGGGCGTTTGTCAGCCATTCTTCGCACCGGGTAGCGAGAGCTTCTCCCCGCTCCCACAGAGCAATAGATTCCTCCAGGGTGGTCTGGCCTTGCTCCAAAGTGGCGACCACTTCAACGAGTTGATCCCTCGCCTCCTCGTACGACAGCGAAGCGATGTCCGAGGCAACATCGTTTGACGCCTTCTTCTTGTCACTCATCGAGGACATTCTAGGAGTCATCCTCTCTCACGGCAGCAGGAATGGTTCCACCCTTCACCCGAATATCGAGCGGTTGCCCGGGTCTGACCGAGCTTGGTTCGGTGACAACCGCGCCGGATTCGGCTTGGACAATGGCGTAACCCCGCTCCAAAGTGGCAAGTGGTGACAGTGCCCGCATGCTTGCTTTCAGACTGCTGATGTCTGCTCGGTAGCGCTCGAGCAGAGAATCGGTGCGGTCGACTCCTCGCTGCACTAAACGCAAAATGTCCTCAGCGTGGGCGTCCACTCCCGACAGGGGACGGGAGAGGACGGGGCGTTCTTTGAAGAGGCGTAATTTTTCCCATTCGCCGCTGACAAGGTTGTCAAGCCTGCCCCTTATCCGCTGCCTCGCTTCCGAAATTTTTGCTCGCTCTTCGCTCACGTCCGGAACGACTCGCTTCGCGGCGTCGGTGGGTGTCGAAGCGCGAAGGTCCGCCACCTCATCGAGCAGGGGACGGTCCGCCTCGTGACCGATGGCGCTCACCACGGGAATCCTGCACGCTGCAGCACGTCTCACCAGAGCCTCGTCACTGAAGGGAAGAAGGTGCTGGAAGTCGCCGCCTCCTCGGGCAATGATGATGACGTCTACCTCAGGATTACTCTCCAAACGATCGAGGGCTGCGATGACTTCTGGAACAGCTTTATCGCCCTGAACACTGGCGTGTTCAACCTGAAACCGCACTTCGGGCCAGCGAAGCTGAGCGTTTCGTAACACGTCTTTCTCGGCGTCAGAGTCTTTTCCCGTGACCAGACCGACGAGGGAGGGCAGGAAGGGAAGGCGTTGCTTCCTTTCAAGGTCAAAAAGGCCCTCGGCCTGGAGCTTCGCGCGTAGTGCCTCAATCTTTGCGAGCAATTCTCCTAGTCCGGCCAAACGCATCTCCAACACGTTCATCGATAGGCGACCGCCGCGCACATACCAATTGGGTTTCACTTTGACGATGACGCGATCGCCTTGACCCACGTTGTCGGGGATGTTCTCCCGAGTGGAGCGCCACACGGTGATATCGACCGTGACATCGGCCTCGATGTCCTTAATTCGGCCGTAGACATGACCCCCTGAAATTCCCCACTGGGTGATTTCTGCTTCGACCCACACGGAACCCAGGCGCTCGATATAGACCCCCAGTGATTCCGATAGCCGCTCCAGACTCCACGGAGCGTCAGGGCTCGAATCGTTTGCGACGCCTCCAGACATGGCTCCAGAGTAGGCCAGAGCACTGAGCTTCTCTCCAGTTGAGGCCGGTGTGAGCTCACTACACTGGGGCGTTGTGACGATTTCAAATGGTGCGGCGGCGACTCTGCTGACCCCACCAACCGTGGCTCCTCGGCGTGAACCTTTAGAGGACCTGCCGGTCTCGGGCGCTAAGCGCATTCTCCTCGCGGCTCCTCGTGGCTATTGCGCGGGGGTTGATCGGGCGGTTGTCGCGGTCGAGAAGGCGCTCGAGCGGTACGGGTCGCCGGTGTATGTGAGAAAGCAAATCGTTCACAACATTCACGTGGTGAGAGAGCTCGAATCACGCGGAGTGGTCTTCGTCGACGAGGTGGAAGAAGTTCCCACAGGAAGCAACATCGTTTTCAGTGCCCACGGGGTGTCACCGATGGTGGTGGAAGAAGCTCGGGTGAAAGAACTTAACGCCATCGACGCCACTTGCCCATTGGTGACGAAGGTTCACCGAGAGGCGGTGCGTTTCTCGGGACAGGACTTCCATATTCTCCTCATCGGTCACGCGGGACACGAAGAGGTCGAAGGAACGATGGGGCACGCGCCGGAGAGCACCACCCTTGTCAACGACCCTGACGAGGCGATGACAATTGAGGTCCCGCAGACTGACAATCTGATTTGGCTCAGTCAAACCACCTTGAGTGTGGACGAGACGATGGAAACTGTGAGGCGATTGCGCGAGCGATTCCCGCACCTTCAAGATCCCCCCAGTGACGATATTTGCTATGCCACCCAAAACCGCCAGGTCGCAATCAAGAAGATCGCGCCTGAGTGTGACCTTGTAATCGTGGTGGGTTCGCAGAACTCGTCCAATAGTGTGCGCCTTGTCGAGGTGGCTCTTGAATACGGGGCGAAGGCGGCGTACCGCGTTGACTACGCCAGCGAAATCAAGCAGGAGTGGCTCGAAGGCGTTGCCACAATCGGGGTGACCTCGGGGGCGTCAGTGCCCGAGGTGTTGGTCGAACAAACCCTCGCCGATCTCGCTGAAGCGGGCTATCGCGACGTGGACGAAGTGAAAACCGCTGAAGAAGACCTGCAATTCTCACTGCCCAAAGAGCTACGAAAAGACGCATCGGGCAATACTGATGAGCGCGCCCTGGGAGGGCGGCTGCGCTAACTAGAGCGCTTTACCCGCCGAACCCAGCTGCTCGCACGCCTCGACGACGCGCTTTGCCATTGAGGTTTCCGCTTCTTTCCCCCAGGCGCGGGGGTCATAGGCCTTCTTGTTCCCCACTTCACCGTCGATTCGGAGGACCTGGTCATACCCGGTGAACATGCTGTGGGCAATCGAGCGGGTAAACGCATATTGCGTGTCGGTGTCGATGTTCATCTTGATGACTCCGTTGCGCACCGCTTCGGCGATTTCCTCTTCGGTGGAGCCAGAGCCTCCGTGGAAGACAAGGTCCATCGGCTTCGGGCCAGTGCCGTATTTAGCTTGAAGCCCTGCCTGAATTTCACCGAGCAGTTCGGGACGCAGCTTCACATTGCCTGGCTTGTAGACACCGTGGACATTGCCAAAGGTGAGCGCGGCCATGTAGCGCCCTTTTTCTCCTAAGCCCAGCGCCTCAACCGTCGCAATCGCGTCTTCGAGAGTGGTGTAGAGCTGTTCATTGATTTCGTGGCTGACACCGTCTTCTTCACCCCCCACTACACCAATCTCCACTTCGAGGATTTGGCCGAGGGCACTCGTGCGCTGGATGAGTTCTTGGGCAATGCTGAGGTTCTCTTCCAAACTCACTGCAGACCCATCCCACATGTGAGATTGGAATAGCGGAATTCCGCCGTTCTTCACGGCTTCTTCCGATGCGCTGAGAAGCGGGCGCACGAAGTTATCGAGAGCGTCTTTCGGGCAGTGATCAGTGTGGACAGCCACCTTAATCGGGTAGTTCTTGGCGACTTGGTGAACAAACTGGGCGAAGGCGATGGCACCGTCTGGGCGGTTCTTGACCGAGTGGCCTGAGAAGTAATCGGCACCACCCGTCGACACCTGAATGATGCCGTCAGAACCCGCTTCGGTGAGTCCCTGGAGCACCGCGTTAATGGTCTGAGAGGAGCTCACGTTGATGGCGGGAAGTGCGAAACCGCTCGCCTTCGCGTGGTCAATGATGGCGGCATATTCTTCGGTGCTGGCGACGGGCATGGTGAGCGGGCTCCTTTTCGTGGCAATGTCAACGCTCGACAACGCCAGTCTATTGCCCCTGAGGGCGGGGCTTCGTGGCGACTAGACTGGGTGGAGAAGCCACCCGCGCGTGATCGGAGAAGGTGTGTCGGCGTCCGAAGAAGAACCAGGCGAACT
>JBMSHQ010000038.1:0-10189 GCA_049416945.1 Pontimonas sp.
CATTAATTTCATGGCGGTCACACTTGTCTTGCTCGTGATTTCGGTCGTCACTCTTCCGTGGGCCACGCTTCCGCAGACGTTGCCTCCGCAATGGTGGCTCTATTTGGGCGGCTTCGTGGGGACCATCTTTATTGCAATCCAGACCGTCACGGTCAACACGATTGGCGTCTTGGGCTTGGGCGTGAGCTTGGTTACAGGTCAAGTTTTGGGGTCAATCGTGTTAGACCTCACCTTGCCCATGGGTTATCACCCCGTCACCCTCTGGACGGTGGTGGGGGCGGTACTGACAGTTGCCGGTTCGGCCCTTGTTACGCTGACTCGCCGTCGCGCGGCGTGAACTCGAGTGACAACGAGTTGACGCAGTAGCGTTGCCCAGTAGGGGTGCCGTATCCATCGGGGAAACGGTGACCGAGGTGGCCGCCACAGTTGGCACACACGATTTCTTCCCGCACCATTCCTAGCGACCGATCTTCGTGAACCTCGATGGCATCGGGATTCACCGCGTCCCAAAATGATGGCCAGCCCGAACCCGAATCAAATTTGGTGTCACTCAGAAACAGAGGCGCTCCGCAGCCAGCGCACACGAACTCACCAGAGCGTTTTTCATCCAAGAGCTCACCCGTCCACGGCCGTTCAGTGCCTGCTTGTCGAAGGACATGGAATCGCTCGGGGCTCAGCTGAGCCTTCCACTCAGTGTCATCTTTATTGACGCGGTAGGTCATCTTTTCCTCCAGTGGCCACTTAGATACGGACAATAGACTTTTTCGGTGGAGATGACCTGGGAAGTAAAGACGTTCTCTCAGTGTTCTGCCGATGATGTCTTCGAATTTGCGAAACTACGCACCGACATTTTCTTCCTCGAACAGCACTGTGACGAGGAAGAGCTCGATTACTGGGATCGTGACTCGCGCACCCTCCACCTTTGGTGCAAAGACGGCGAACGCATGGTGGGTTACGCCCGCGTTCTGTTCAAAGACGAGGCTGATCCTCTTGATTTGGGGGTAACCACCAGCATCGGCCGGTTGGTCGTGGATGAGGAATATCGCGGAAGGGGTATCGCTGGGGCACTGATGAGAAGGTGCCTTGATGCCATTGGAAATAAAGACGTTGTGCTCCATGCCCAGGAATATGTGACGGCACTCTATGAACAACAGGGCTTTGAAATATTTGGCGAGCCATTTGATGAAGCGAGTATTCGCCACCGCCGGATGATCAGACGAGGTGCGCGGTGACCTGGCTCTCCGCCTCGGCTCTATCGGCGCTTGTTGTTCTTTCAAGCGCCGCCCCCGTGCTCGCCGCGGACGAAACGGTGAGCACGAATAGATGCGAAGTGTCTTCGTGGACAATGACGTGGGGCGTCAAAGAATCGTTCCGCGCCTACCTTTCAGGAGCTATTGCCAACGGAGAGTGGTTCACTGACGGCGACGTCACCTATTCCACTCCTGACTTCGTGGTTTCGGGAACGTCAGGATGGTTGGCAAGCGATGGTCAATCCGGTGAGCTCGCGGCAAATGGTTCGATTCGCTTCGTGGGGCACGCCGGAATTCTGGACCAGACCCTCTCCTCGCCGTCGGTGGAAATCAGTGCAGTTGGGGCAACCCTCATTTTCGACGTCGAGGGCGACACTCAAGAGGGAGTCAGTGTTCGAAGCGAGGCGGTGCCGTTTGCCACAGCGACTGGGCGGGTCGACGTCAATGCGGACTTGGGTGAATGGCGAATTGTTCAGGCCCCAACTGTTCTCACCCCTGAGGGGGCGGCGGCTTTTGGCACCTACCCTGCAGGCGAGACCCTCGACCCGGTCACTATCGAGGTTGCGGTTGAACCCGGCTGCCTCACGTCCTCGGGACTTTTTGCTCAGCCCCTTGCCTGGGTAGTGAGCGGCACTCTCCTGGCAGGCGCCTCGGCGGTCGCCGTTACGGCGTGGGTGCGTAAATCGCGCGGGCCAACGCGTCCAACACCCCTGGAGTCCTAGGCCCGAAACCCAAAACGACGGCGTCGGCCATGTCGACAAATCGACGATTTTGGCCTGCTGTGGTGAGGCCAATTGCCGGCTTCTTCTCGATAAGTTGGTCAACTCCTCCGACACTGTCTAAGCCGTGGGACATGACAAGTATTAGATCTGGATTGGCCGAAATGAGTGCCTCGTCGGTCATCGGTCTCAGACCTTCCCAGCCAATTTCCCCCGCGACATCAATGCCTCCGAGCGCTTCGATGAGGTCTCCCGCGCCAGATTCGTCGCCGAAGAGGTAGTAGATGCCATTGGCCCCGCGCAGGTACAAAAAGACCATTCGCAGTCGGTCCTCGCGGTCAGGCGGAATGTTGCTCTCAATCGTGTTCGCAACACGCTGAATCTCTTCTTCGACCACCTCGGCCATTTGCTCCCCGAGTAATGGGAGTCCCACCACCTCGGCGACGCGACGTGCTTGAGCTGCCGGTTGAGAGAGACCCGCCGGTTCACGAATAAAGACCAGGGTGATTCCTGCCTGACGAAGCTGAAGCATGACGTCTATGGGACCCACTGTGCCATCTGTCAGCACCAGGTCGGGTCGAAGCTCCAACACCGATTCCACCGAGATGGAGTGGCCGGTTCCAGTGACCACCGGGAGATCCTCCGTGCCAGGGAATGTGGTGGAAATATCTCTCCCGACCAGGCGATCACCCAAACCTAATCCCCACAGCGTCTGTGCGAGAGAACCGGACATGTCAACGGCAATGATTCTCTCCGCGCTCTCTACTGTGACCTCGCGGGCTCCGGCTAGGTCGTCTGAGGTGACCGTGACCGGCAAAGACGGGGCAGTGCCACTTGCATCGAGTGGCTTCAACACGTTGTCTCCCAAGACCGCAGTGCTCGGACCCTGCCAGTCCCGGGGGTTATCAAGCCACTCAATCTCACTGAGTGGAGCGAGATCAGTCGCGGCGGGTGTTGGTTCATTCGTGGTGCGATATGAACCCGGTTGGCAGGCAGCCACAGTGGCGACCAGGCCAAGGGTCAGGGCAATTGACACGCCTCGAAGAGCGCGAGAAATGTGTGTGAGCACAGTGGCTCAAGCCTACGCGCGCCACCTGAGATTGAGGGTCGTGCCACCTATCATGGGGGAGATGGCTCAACACGCTTCGTCTTCTTCCGCATCCACTCTCACCGAGGTGGAAATCGCGTATCTCGAATGCGAGCGAGAGAACTGGGGCCCTGCCGGACAGAAAGAGAAGACTGTGTTTGATCTATTCGGGGTCAGTCTTCCGGTCTTTTACCAACGTCTGTATCGAATCTGCGAGAGCGACGCGGCCTGGCGTTACGACCCCGTGCTAGTTCGACACATTCGTGAAGTGGCGGATGATGTGACGAGCAGGCGCCTGAATCGCGGTGAGGCACATGGCTAAGGCGTCGCGGTTTCTTCCAGACCGCTTTGATGATGTCGAACGAGAGCCTGGCTACATCGGATTGCGTCGCCAGCAGCGCGAGAAAACCTTCTGGCTTGTCCCAATAGGAATTGTGTTGGGCGTGAGCGTGGTCTTGACCGCCATTGGCATGTTCATGGTCTCTCGGGCAGACCAGCGTCTTGAGCTCTCGCCCGAAGAAATCGCGATTACCGAGCCACCGCCCGAAGAGGTGGCGCCTGCCGAGCCGGAGGCAGAACCCGAGCCGGAGCCCGTGGAGGCAATTACGAACCCGTCTGATGAAGAAGCGGACGGCCTCACCATCACTATTCTTAACGGCACCGATACCACCGGTTTGGCGGCTCGGGCGGGCAATCTTCTCGACCGTGAAGGATGGCCGGAGCAGACTCGCACGAATGCCGATGAGCAGGGTGTCGAGAGCAGTCTTGTGGCCTACGAGTCGGAAGACGACGAGGGTCTCGCCCGTGGAGTCGCTCAGATTCTAGGAATTGAGGAAGTTGTCCAAACCGATAACTATCCGGGCGCGCGAATCACGGTGCTACTGGGAGCCGATTTCACCGGAAACTAAGCCCCCGCCGATAGTGTGAGGGTCGTAGACGAGGAGGTGCGATGAACACCGCCAAGGTTTTTGTGGCTGGAGCTGTTGCGCTGAGCTTTGCTCTTGCGGGTTGTGGAGCGAGCTCCGAGGAAGCACTGGACGTCGGCGAGTCAGAAGTTGCCGGCGAGTCCACTACCGACACGGGGGGCGACGTCACTATTGACGCGAACTTATGGCCCCTGACCGGGACCGCTCTTGATGGTGGTGACCCCTCTGCGCCGTCGCTTGCCGCCAAGATTGATAATCACCCCTTGGCGCGACCACAGGTGGGTCTGGATCGTGCAGACATCGTGTTTGAAGAGCTAGTAGAGGGTGGCATCACACGCTACGTGGCCATCTGGCATTCGGATGTGCCCGCCGAAATCGGACCGGTTCGTTCAGTGAGACCAATGGACCCGGAAATTGTGTCCCCGTTTGGCGGAATCCTGGCGTATTCGGGTGGACAGCAACGATTTATCGAGGCGATGTTGGATGCTCCCGTAGCGAGCGCTATTCATGGGCAGAGCGACGTTGATGATTTCTTCTACCGCTCTAGTAACGCGGTTGCCCCCCACAACGTCATTGTGAGGGCGCCTGAACTGATTGCAAACTTTGCTGACCGAAGTGCTCCGTCGCCTCAATTCAATTACGCGACCAGCGTCGCCGATTCGACGGCTGCTCTCTTTGGCGATGATCTCTCTAGTATTCGAGTCACATTTAGTTCGTTCTCGTCTCCCAGTTGGGAGTGGTCTGCTGACGACGGGGTGTTCTATCGCAATCAAACCAACGGTGCCGCCGACCTCGCCATTTCTGGCGACCAAATAGCGGCGGACAATGTGATTGTTTTGGAAGTAGACATTCAAGTCATCCAAGACATCCCGACCACCAATTTGATTGATTCCGGTGAGGGTTTTGTCGCCACCGGCGGCAAGATTCACGACATTCGTTGGTCGAAAGAATCCGCAGAGTCCCCGATTGAACTCTCGGACGCTTCGGGAGCCCGAGTTCTCTTGGCTCCTGGACAAACCTGGATTGAGTTGATTCCCGCTGAGGGGTCGGGCGTGCCCACCGGCGTTATCACGATTCAGTAGCTGCGCGGCGAGCGCACTTGCACTCTGGCCGTGAGAGTGCCAAAATCGATTAGCACTCACAATGTGTGAGTGCAAATTGCTGACTCACGCTAGACGTCCAGGAGGGACGAGAAACTGACATGGCAAAACTAATTGCTTTTGATGAAGAGGCCCGTCGCGGTCTCGAACGCGGACTCAACACCCTGGCGGATGCCGTAAAGGTGACGCTCGGACCCCGCGGTCGCAACGTGGTGCTCGAGAAGAAGTGGGGCGCCCCCACCATCACTAACGATGGTGTGTCCATCGCTAAGGAAATTGACCTTTCCGACCCGTTCGAAAAGATTGGCGCGGAACTCGTCAAAGAGGTCGCAAAGAAGACGGACGATGTTGCCGGTGACGGAACCACCACCTCTGTGGTGTTGGCCCAGGCGATGGTTCGCGAAGGTCTTCGCAACGTTGCAGCGGGCGCTGACCCCATCAGCCTCAAGCGCGGCATCGAGAAGGCTGTCAACGCCGTCTCTGACCAGTTGCTCGCGAACGCGAAAGAGGTCGAGACCAAGGAAGAAATCGCTGCCACCGCATCGATTTCTGCCGCTGACCCCGCGATCGGTGAGCTGATTGCCGAAGCAATCGACAAGGTTGGTAAGGAAGGTGTGGTCACCGTTGAGGAGTCCAACACCTTTGGGACCACCCTTGAGCTGACCGAAGGTATGCGCTTTGACAAGGGTTACCTCTCCGCCTACATGGTGACGGACCCCGAGCGCCAGGAAGCGGTCTTTGAAGACCCCTACATCCTGATCGTGAACTCGAAGATCTCGGCAATCAAAGACTTGCTTCCGGTGGTTGACCAGGTCATCCAGTCGGGTAAGCAGCTGTTGATCATTGCTGAAGACGTCGAGGGTGAAGCTCTCGCCACGTTGGTTGTCAACAAGATTCGCGGAATCTTCAAGTCTGTCGCCGTCAAGGCTCCGGGCTTCGGTGACCGCCGTAAGGCCATGCTCCAGGACATCGCCATCCTCACCGGTGGCCAGGTCATCAGCGAAGAGGTGGGTCTCAAGCTCGAGAACGCCACCCTCGACCTTCTGGGTCGCGCTCGCAAGGTGGTTGTCACCAAGGACGAGACCACCATTGTGGAAGGTGCTGGTGAGTCGGAGGCTATCGCGGGTCGCGTCAAGCAAATCCGTCAGGAAATCGAAAACACCGATAGCGACTACGACCGTGAGAAACTGCAGGAGCGTCTTGCCAAGCTCGCCGGTGGTGTTGCGGTCATCAAGGCCGGTGCTGCCACCGAGGTAGAGCTCAAGGAGCGCAAGCACCGCATCGAGGACGCCGTGCGTAACGCCAAGGCTGCTGTGGAAGAGGGAATCGTCGCCGGTGGTGGCGTGGCCCTGATCCAGGCTGGTGCGAAGGCGTTGGAGAAGCTCAAGGTGGACGGTGACGAGGTGACCGGTGTCAACATCGTGAAGCTCGCTATCGAAGCTCCCCTGAAGCAAATCTCGCTCAACGCCGGACACGAACCCGGTGTTGTCGTCGAGCACGTGCGCGGACTTCCCGTCGGACACGGCCTCAACGCCGCCACCGGCGAGTACGGCGACATGCTCGCGCAGGGTATTGCTGACCCGGTCAAGGTGACCCGTTCGGCTCTGCTCAACGCCGCATCGATTGCTGGATTGTTCCTCACCACTGAAGCAGTGGTTGCCGAGAAGCCGGAGCCTGCCGCTCCGATGCCGGCTGACCCCTCAGGCGGTATGGACTTCTAAATCCACTTACCAAGTGGGGCCGGCTCCGAAAAGACCGGCCCCACTTGTGCTTTAAGCAGATTCGAAAGTCACCCGAGCGATGGTTCCGCGATTCTCGCGGGGGATCAGCTTCACGTCAGCACCGCTCGCTTCGGCTAGCTGGCGCACGATGGCGAGACCAAGTCCCGTTCCTTGATGCGTGGCGTTACCTCGCCAGAATCGGTCAAACGCTCTCTTCGCATCGTCCGGCGAAATTCCCTTGCCATCGTCGGCGACGTCGACTGTCACGCGATTTCCGCTGACGACGACACTTACTTCTATGGATGTTCCATCGCCCAATGCGGAAAGCGCATTGTCGATGTAATTATCAATAATCTGTTCGACGGCCGTCGGTACGGCCAAGACTCGAACCGATTCGGGGCTGGTGAGAGTAATTGTTGCCCCGTTCTCTTCAGCGAGCCCGGTCCATTCATCAACTCGCTCACGGATTACCACTGCCACATCTACTTTCTCTCTGGCGAGGTCTTCCGAGCTTGCCCGGCCAAGAGCGAGAAGGCCCTCAATGAGCCGACGCATTCGATAAATCTCACGTTCGATGTCATCGAATTTCTTCGATGAGGCCGACTTTGTGCCAAGACTTTCTCGGAGGCGGTCAATTCGCAATTGCAAGGCGGTGAGAGGTGTTCGTAGTTGATGCGAGGCGTCGGCGGCAAAAGCCTTTTGTTCGTCAACGAGCAGCTGCAGCCTTCTCGCCATTAAGTTGAACGCTTGAGCAAGTTCTCGCACTTCCCGGGGACCACGTGGTTCGGGTGCTCTTACCGTCAAATCACCTCGGGAGAGTGCCTCTGCTGTGTCGCCTAAGTTGCGAAGGTTTCGCGAGAGAATGCGCGATAACACCAGTGCCAGGGCAATCGCGAAGAGCAAAGTAACCAGTGCCACGAGATACACCCCGACAAGTTGTCGATTGACGGCTTCATCAATGGCAGCTTCGTCGAAGGTGAGGCGCACAGCACCGACGACGTGTTGGCCGCTGTAGACGGGAACAGCGACAAAGACCAACTCCATTTGGAGAGTCTCTGAAAAGCGCTGTCCAGTGCTAACCCTGCCGGTGAGGGCTTCAGCAATTTCAGGTCGTGTGCTGTAGTCGAGACCCTCCCGAGAATCATTGGGGTCGTTGGTAATAACGGCGATTCCCGCTTCGTCGGTGATAATCACTCGGGCCCCGCCGCCCTCTCGATAGGCGATGGCGAGGTCTCTCACGATGTCGATTTCACCGGGTTCAGATTTTTCTAATACCTCTTCAGCCCGCCCACCGAGAATGAAGGCGTCACGCTGCAGCTGGGTGAGGAGTCGGTCACGTTCGACTTGATAGAGGTAGAGGCCGAACGGGAGGTCAGACAGTAGAAGCGCGACGAGGCTTACCCCCAAGAGCGAGAAGAGAAAAATACGTCTCATGCGGAGATATTCAATCGGAAGCCGACACCCCGGACCGATTCAATCCAATCGGGATTGCCGAGTTTCTTGCGCAACGACGCAACATGGGCATCGAGAGTCTTGGTGCTGCCGTACCAATTGATATCCCAGACATCGCTCAAGATGGCTTCACGTCGAAAAACTGTTCCTGGCTCTTGAGCTAAATAGGCCAGCACATCGAATTCTTTCGGAGTCAAGCCAATCTCATTGCCACTGACCGTGACGCGCCTGGACTTCAGTCCTATGATTACAGGCCCAATCGTGAGATCTACTTTGTCCGAAGCGTCGGGGTCGCTATTGCCTTGGCGGCGTTGAATGGCTCTGATTCGGGCAATGAGCTCGCGGATGCCAAAAGGCTTAACGAGATAATCGTCTGCTCCTAGCTCAAGAGCAAGAATTCTGTCCGACTCGTCGGGTCGAGCGCTGGCAACAATGATTGGCACCATTGAGTGTTCTCGGGTACGACGGACCACTTCGCCGCCGTCCATATCGGGCAGGCCCAAATCGAGAACAACGCAGTCAATATCCTCGCTGTCCAAGGTTTGAATTGCCGAGTTTCCCGTGTCGGCATGAATTGCCGTCCACCCTAGAGCTTCAATCGCCTCGACAACAGAGCTCGCGATGCCCTGATCATCTTCGACTACGAGAATCCGCACAAACCCTATTGTTTCGACTTCGCTCACAAAATGGGTCTCGAACAGCCAAGTTTGGACAAATCTTTGACGAATTCCCCAACGGCTTGCTCCAAAGAGTTCTATTTTTTAAGGGTGAATAGTCAAATGGTGGTGGGCGTGCTGATTGCTGCCGTCGTGGGCACGGGAGCTGCGGCGGTGGCGACCAACGTGGAGCTACTCTCAGCTCCCAGCACCACCACCATTGAGCGAGCCAGCGAGGTTCTCATTACTGAAAACAACACGCTGGATCCAAACCCCATAGTCGAGCCTGCTCCCAAGCCAGTTCCCGTCCCGCCGCCCCTGGTTGGGACGCCGGACGAGTCGACACCACAACCCGAGCCCACTCCTCCTGCACCTCAGGCCCCTGAACCCGTTCCCACCCCCGCGCCCACCCCCGCCCCGAGCCCCTCGTACGATTCGAACGATGACGACGATGACGATGACGACGACGACGACGATGACGACCACAGCGATGATGACGATTAGGTCATGGGCACACTGAGCAGATAGCGCCTTCCAACGTCAAAGACGGCAAAGGGAAATCTTTGACGTTTCTTTACTTTTCTCTTTCTCTCCCCTAGATGCCGGCTAGGTAGCGTCGAAGACATGAACAGCAATCTTCTTATCGGAGCCGGTATTGCAGGCGTCCTTGGAGCCGGAACTACGGCGATGGTTACCAACGTTGAGTCGCTCTCCTTTTCGGCAACTAATGGCATCAAAGAACAGAACGCTGCCGCGACGACCTCCACTGATCAGCTAGCTGCTCCGGCCGAGGTATCACTCGGTGAGATCTTGATGCAAGAAGTACTTCAGGTTTTTGGCGGTGGGGATAGCTCATCCACTGGTGGCACCGGATCAATTGCTGACTCCAGCGCAGTCCTCACCGATGGACAAGTAGTTACAGATCCGGTCACGGGTTTACCGATGACAACCTCGGCTACTTCATCTGCCACTCCTGGCGCTTCAATAGATGGCACCTCTGGCGCATCGGTTTACTCGGAAACCCCTTCCACCGGAACTGGCTCGAGCACTACCCAGGCAACGTCCACCGCCTCTGTCGATGCGGCAACCTCTGGCTCAACCTATTCAGAACCCGCGCCCGCGCCGACCCGCTCAGCAACTTCCGCCACTGGTACCTCGGCCACCGCCGTGGCCGCTCCCTCGGGATCGTCTGCAACGGTGGATGCAACTTCTTCTGGCTCGTCTTATTCAGATGACGATTATGACGACGACCACGATGACGACGACCACGATGACGAC
>JBMSHQ010000039.1:0-9837 GCA_049416945.1 Pontimonas sp.
GGCCGGCGCAAGCCGGCCACCGAATCACCTAGAGCGCTTTGGCTGCGGCGAATCCCGCTTCGAGGTCGGCGATGATGTCGTCGACGTGCTCGAGTCCGACCGACAGACGCACCAATCCGGGGGTGACACCGGTGGTGAGCTGCTGTTCTGGGGTGAGCTGCGAGTGGGTTGTTGACGCCGGGTGAATAATCAGGCTTCGCACGTCACCGATGTTCGCCACGTGGCTAAACAGCGACACGTTGTCGACGAGCGCGCGACCGGCGTCGACACCACCCTTGATTTCAAAGGAGAGCACGGCGCCAACTCCCAACGGTGCGTATTTCTTAGCGGCGCCCGACCACGGGCTGCTGGGCAGACCGGCGTAGTTGACATCCGCAACCTGTGGGTGGTTGGCGAGCCACTCGGCCACCTTCTGTGCGTTCTGACAGTGGCGCTCCATGCGCAGACTGAGGGTCTCAATTCCCTGCAGCAAGGCGAAAGCGTTGTCCGGGGAGACCGCGGCACCCATGTCGCGAAGCAACTGCACGCGGGCCTTGATGATGTAGGCGATTCCGTCGCCGAGCACACCGGTGTAGCTCGCACCGTGGTAGCTCGGGTCGGGTTCGGTCAGGCCGGGGAACTTCTCGACGTTCTTTGACCATTCGAACTTTCCGCCATCGACGATGGCACCCGCGACAACGGTGCCGTGTCCCGCGAGGAACTTCGTTGCCGAGTGAATGACGATGTCCGCGCCGTGTTCGAGGGGACGCACCAGGAAAGGGCTTGCCACCGTGTTGTCGACAATGAGGGGTAGGCCGTGGCGGTGAGCCACATCAGACACTTTTTCAATGTCGAGAATGTTGATCTTCGGGTTGGCGATGGACTCACCGAAGAACAGCTTGGTGTTGGGCCGCACGGCGGCCTCCCATTCGGCGGGGTCGTCCTGGTTTTCGACAAAAGTTGTCTCGATGCCGAGTTTCGCCATCGTGTATTTGAAGAGGTTGTAGGTACCGCCATAAATCGAGCTCGAGCTCACAATGTGGTCACCCGCTCCGGCAATGTTCAGAACAGCCGTGGTGGCGGCGGCCTGACCAGAAGCCAGCAACAGCGCGGCGGTGCCGCCCTCGAGCGCGGCGATGCGCTTTTCTGCCACATCCTGGGTGGGGTTCATGATGCGGGTGTAGATGTTTCCGAACTCAGCCAGGGCGAAAAGGGCCTTTGCGTGGTCGGCACTGTCAAAGACGTAGGCCGTAGTGCGGTAAATCGGGGTAGCCCGTGACGACGTGGTCGGGTCGGGCGCAGCGCCAGCGTGGATTTGCTGGGTTTCAAACTTCCAGTTGTCGGACATGGGTGCCTCTCAAGCGTGCGGGAACGATAGCCACTACAGAGTAGGAAACGGTCAGCCCAATGTCACTTGGCGGCGTAACCGGACGTAACAGTTGGGTTATCGCAGCGAGAGCTGCATCATCACGATGCCAATCCAGCGCTCAAATTTGTAGCCCACTTTGCCCATCCGTCCGGTTTCTTCAAAGCCCAACGACCGGTGCAAGGCGATGGAGGCGTCGGCGCCCGAGTCGGCGATGACAGCGATGACTTCCTTGAGTCCGGCTTGCCGACATCTGTCGATTAGTTCGGTGAGAAGTGCCCGACCTAAGCCCCGGCCGGTCGACGCCGGACCCAAATAGATGGTCGATTCGACAGTGTGCCGAAATGCCGACTTATCTCGAAACGGCTGCACCCGCGCGTAGCCCAAGATTCCTCCGCCGGGTGAGACGGCGACAAGGAAGGGGTACCCCAGCTTCTCGGTGTGCTCAAACTTCGAGCGGAATGCCCGCAATGTGGGTGGCTTTTCATCGAAGGTGACAACAGAGTTGCGCACGTAGTGGCGGTAGAGGGCGAGGACCTCTGCGAGGTCTGAGGCAACGGCAGGGCGGATCGAGTATTCAAATTGCGGCAGGGGCGCGGGGGCAGGGGAGAGGTGGCGAGGTTTTTTGCGTCGCTGTTGGTATTCGTGTTCCAGCATTCTCGCCCCCTAACTCTCGAGCGACCAGTCAATCGGTTCGCGCCCCAGCTTTTCAAGTAGCGCGTTGGTCGAACTGAATGGCCGGGACCCAAAAAATCCGCGATGCGCTGAGAGTGGCGAGGGGTGAGCGGATTCAATCCGCGGTGCGTCACCCAATCGGGGAATCAACTGGGCCGCTTGGCGACCCCACACGATGGCCACAAAGTGGGGGTTTGTGTCGACCAGAACCTCCACTATGCGATTGGTCAGGGCCTCCCAGCCCACCGAGTGATGAGCCCCCGGCGCACCCGCCGCCGTGGTGAGGTGGCGGTTGAGAAGCAGCACACCTTGCTTCACCCAGTGGCCGAGTTCGAAATGGTCAGGCACGGCTATTCCCATGTCCTCGCGCAGCTCGGTGAGGATGTTGCGTGCGCTCGGCGGCAAACTGCTCACCGATCGGGGGACAGAGAACGACCAGCCCATGGCGTGCTCGGGGTTGGGGTAGGGGTCTTGGCCGATGAGGAGAACCCGAACCTCCGAGGGGGAAACCTCTAGTGCGCGAAACACATGCTCTGGCGATGGCACGATTCGTTCTGACCCGACTCGGGCCTCTAGCCGCGCTCCAATCTCTCGAATTGTTTCCAGAGTGTCTTCACCGAGTAGCCCTGCCCAGGGCGAGGGAATCGTCGACACCAGGTAGTCACCCCAGTGTGAGCGTGATGAGGGCACTAGTTCGTCGTGTGGGAGCGCATCATGCTGACCAGCGTTTCGCTCTCCTCATAGGCGAGTCGACCGCCGGGGAAAATCAGCACCTCGTACCACGCGTCGTCGTAGAGGGCGTTATAGATCGCAGGAACCGTCGCCTCGTCGCCTTGGATCCAGTAGGTCAACGCCCCGTCGAGAGTTTGACCGGGGTTGAGCTGCTGCGCCAGCAGGCCATCGATAACTTCCGCGCGGGTGGCCTGAGTCATCGGAGCGACGCTGACGGTGTAGGTGATGGTCTCATCGAGGTTTCCAAACAAACAACTAATGCCACCCCGCTCCTCTTGCGGTGACATTCCCTCGGGGTAGACCGAATCGGCTGAACCCGAGCCGGGTCCACGGAGTAGATCGACCTCGCCCGAAGTCAACTTGTCCAGCGCTTCAGTCGGCAGGATGTTCAGGCACGACGAAGGGAGAGAGAACACCAACTCTTCAGGTTCGGCGGGGGTGGTATCGACTTCTTCGACCACGTCCTCTTCGACGGCCTGATCGTTTTGACCACTCATCGCACAACCCGCGAGCGACAGTGAGGTGATTGCGACAAGGGAGAGTGTCCGCCGGGCTCGATAGTGCGGGCTCATGGGCGTTTTTCCTCTCTGGGCCCAAAGTATATTGGCCCATGCTGACGACACGCCGATAGGCCAACTAGCCTGGGGGCGTGGAGGAATGGTCAGGTCGCTCGCTTGCGCAACTGCATCAGGCCTTGGTATCAGGGGATGTCTCCTCTGTTGAACTGACCCGCTCTGTTCTCGACGATATCTCCTCCAGAAACCCCCACATCGGAGCCCTGGTGCACGTTGATCCGGACTATGCGCTGGCGCGTGCTGAAGCCATTGATCGGGGCGGGTATTCCGAGGATGTTTCTGTTCTGCGGGGCATCCCCACAGCCGATAAGGACCTTGTTCGACGCGTAGGAATGCCCACCCGCTATGGCTCACGAACACGGCTCAACCGAGAGCCAGAGGGTGAATCTGACGACATGGCGCTGTGGGTTGATTCGGTGGGGGCTGTCAGCGTCGGGAAGACAGCAACCAGCGAGTTTGGCATGGCGGGATATACCGAACCTTTGTTGGGCGGACCGGTTAGTCACCCGCTGCATCCCACGCGGCAAGTGGGGGGCTCGAGCGGCGGTGCAGCCGCGGCGGTGGCGGCGGGCTTTTTCGCCTTCGCCCCGGGCTCGGATGGTGGGGGTTCGATTCGCATTCCTGCTCTCGCCTGCGGAATTGTGGGGTGGAAACCATCCCGTGGACTCATTCCGGCGGGTTCCGGCCTGGAATCACCTGGGGGGCTGGCCGTCCCCGGGTTACTGACTCGGTCGGTGTCTGATCTGTCCCTCGCCGCACCCGAATTGCTCCGTGGTGAGTGGGAATGGGCGACCCGCGCAACCCCCGGTGATGATTCACCACCTACCCGGGTGGGGGTGACTACTCGTTCACCTTGGCCTAGCTCGTGGGGAATCGCCCCAGACGAGGATTCCCGCGCGGCATTTCGTCGGGCGCGGGAAGCATTCGAGTCTCTGGGTCTGGACGTCGTGGAAATCGAGTGGGAGCCAGACGAGTCCTACCACGAGCATTTCCTCACCGTATGGGCGGTCACCGCTGCGGCGATTGACGTGGAGCCCGATCAGGAGCATTTGCTCGAGCCACTTACTTTCTATTTGCGCAAGAAGGCGGAAAACATCTCTGGGGTGGATTTTTCCCGCGCCCTAGTGAGGCTAAGGGAATTCGAACGTGCGACGATTCGAGCATTCTCGGCAGTTGACGCCGTGCTTACCCCCGGCCTCGCCACTGCTCCGCCGAAAGTGGGTTTCTTCGACTCTGACCCCGAAGTAAATTTTCGACAACAGATTGAGTTCACTCCGTGGACGAGCTTTGTCAACGTCTCGGGCTTACCGGCGGTGGTGCTACCAGTGTGGAAAAACGCTGAAGGCATCCCGATGGGAGTCCAACTCATTGGACGGCCGGGAGCTGATCGCGGGTTGATAGAGCTCGCGCACTCGCTCGAGCGCACCCTGCGCCCATCCGACTAGTGGGGCTTAGTCGAGCGCGCCGAATACCGTCGCGGCGTCGCGGGTGAGCTCTTCAGAGCTTCCCGCAGAGTTAGTCGAACCCACCCACAGCTTGCAGCTCGTTTCGGCAAGTGAGCTGGGGCAGGGGGTATCCACGATGTAGTGCGACTCATTGGCGATGTATTCGCCGGAGATGTTCGAGCTCGACGATTCCAACTTCCACAGCTGCCCACCACCGAGCGCTGTCTGCGAGTCGGCCACCTCACCCAGTAACCCCTCCACCGCGGCCATGGCTTCGGTGGAGAGAATGGCCATCGAGGTGGTGGAGCTGAACTCCGGTGGGAGATACCAGGTGCACGAGATGCGCAAGTCGTTTCTCACGCCCGCGAGGACAGCCACTAGGTCGGGATTGGTGGTGCCATAGCCGTAGCCATCGGCGGAAATGTCTCCCTCGGAAACCCGACCCTCTTCGGTAAAGGCGACCACCTGGGCGTCGGAATACATCGCGTCGCAACTGGGAACGGGTCCTCGCTCGGGCGTCACTTCTGCGGTCTCGGCCTCGGTGGTCTCGGCCGGAGCGTCCTCGACTGTGCTGTCCGTAGTCTCCGCCGTTTGATCAACTGTTTCTGCTTCCTGGTCACCCAGACCGCCGACGAGGCTATCCAGAGCTTGGCAGGCGCTCAGTGACAGAGCGAGAGCACCAATCACGACACCACGAGTGATGAGGGAGAGCGACATCAACCTGGCCTTTCTGGAGCAGAAGCGTTCTACTTCTCAGCCTACGCGAGAAGCCACTTCATCCCAGTAGCGCTCCACGAGTGCCGGATTCTTTCCTGCCGGGTGAATGCTGGCGTGGGGGTTCAACCCATCGAAGTAATTGCCGTTGTCGACTCCCAACTCCGGGGTGTCGACTAAGTGCACGAGCGGAGCAGCCCCCGCGGGAACACTGATTTGGAGAGGGCGCGAGAGTTTCAGAAGCTTTCTCGAAAACGGCGTATCGGGGCCGAAGTTGCTGGCTACGTATCCGGGGTGGACGGGGTAGCTCTCGAGTCCGGTGCGTTGCGCTAGGTGCTTTGCATACAGCAGCACCCCCAGTTTGGCTTCGGCATAGGCGGGCCAGCCTCCGCGGAAAGGCCGTCGTTCGTAGTTCATATCGGACGTGTCCAGCCGGGCGACGCGGTGCATCAGAGAAGAGGTGTGAACAATCCGGCCTGATCGCTCGTGTAATTCGGGCAGAAGTGCTTCGGTGAGAACGACCGAGCCGAGCACGTTTCGTTGCAGTGTCAGTTCGTAGCCATCGGCGCTCATCGTTCGACTGGTGAGGATCCCCCCGGCATTGTTCACCAGGACATCCACTTGGCCCATGGTGTTCAGAATGTCGGTTGCGAGGGTGCGCACCTGTTCGAGTTGATCGAAATCGGCGACGAATGCCTCGCCACCGATTCGTGAGGCGACTTCGTGGGTTCTCTCCGGGTTCCGACCGGCCACCGCTACCTGCCAGCCTCGCCGAGCAAGCTCCCGTGCGGTCTCGGCTCCGATGCCCGAGCTCGCGCCCGTGACTACTGCTACTCGCCGCACCATCCCAGTCTGTCGTATCCGAGAGTGGTGGGAAAGATGCAGATTATGAATTGAGGCGCTCGCGAACCGCTTCGAACTCGCGGCTGATCGCTGCCGGCAATTTCTTGCCCAACGCTCCGAGGTACTCTGCGGCATCGTCGAGATCTGACGAAATCAGCTCGGGATCCACCTTGAGCAAGCCGGCGAGGTCGTCGGAGCTGATTGCCAATCCTTCGTGGTCAATGTCGGAGGTGTGCGGCAGAAGACCAATCGCTGTGTCCTTGGCAGCCACCGAGCCTTCGATGCGTTCCACCATCCACTTGACCACGCGAATGTTGTCGCCGAATCCGGGCCAAATGAAACGGCCCTGGTCATCTTTTTGGAACCAGTTGACCTGGAAAATGCGGGGGGTTCGCCCTCCGGCGCGGAGCCTTTCCCCCATCGTGAGCCAGTGGTTGATGTAGTCGCCCAAGTGGTAACCAAGGAACGGCAACATCGCGAAGGGGTCACGGCGAACCACACCCACCTCACCTTCGGCGGCAGCGGTCTGCTCGGAAGCAATGGTCGAACCGATAAACACTCCGTGGTTCCAATCTCTTGCCTCGACCACGAGGGGGACCGTGCTGGCACGGCGACCGCCGAAGATAATGCCGTCAATCGGAACACCGTCGGGCTCGTCCCAGTCTTCGGCCAAAATGCCGCACTGGTCGATGGCGACGGTGAATCGGGCGTTGGGGTGCGCAGCGGGTTCACCCGAGTGGGGCTCGTGACGCTCACCCTTCCAGTTCGTGAGCCCAGCGGGAACCTCTTTGGACATTCCCTCCCACCAGACGTCGCCATCGTCGGTCACGGCCACATTGGTGAAGATGGTGTTTCCCCACAGCGTGTCCATCGCCACCGGGTTGGTTTTGTAGGAGGTGCCGGGGGCGACCCCGAAGAATCCCGCTTCGGGGTTGATTGCCCTCAGACGCCCGTCGGATCCGATCGCGAGCCAGGCGATGTCGTCGCCCAGTGTTTCAATCCGCCAGCCATCGAGGGTGGGTTGCATCATCGCAAAATTGGTTTTTCCACATGCGCTGGGGAACGCAGCGGCGAAGTGGTAGCGCTTTCCTTGGGGGCTGGTGACCCGCACCAACAACATGTGCTCTGCCAGCCAGCCTTCGTCCTTCGCCATCGCCGACGCAATTCGCAACGCGAACGCTTTTTTGGGCAGAAGTGCGTTGCCGCCGTAAGCAGAACCAAATGACCAGATTTCCCGGGCTTGCGGGAAGTGAGAGATGTATTTGGTGTCGTTACATGGCCATGCCACATCTTTTTCGCCCGGCTGAAGCGGTGCGCCCACGGTGTGCGCGCACTTGACCCATGCGGCTCCGTCGTCGATTCGGGAGAGCACCTCGTTGCTCACACGAACCATCAAATGCAAGCTGGTGACGACGTAGGGCGAGTCGGTGAGTTGAACTCCGAAACGCGCCATGGGGGAGTCGATGGGTCCCATCGAGAAGGGCACGACGTAGAGGGTGCGGCCGGCCATGGCCCCATCCATCAGTTCCAAGAGAGTGGTGCGCATCTCGACAGGGTCGACCCAGTTGTTGGTGGGGCCTGCGTCGCTCTTTTTTTCCGAGCACACGAACGTGCGCGACTCGACGCGGGCAACATCGTCGGGGTTACTGCGAGCGATGAAGCTGTAGGGGCGGAGGTCCGGGTTGAGCGCTTCTATGGTGCCCTGTTGGCGCATCAACTCGATGAGTTCGTGTCGTTCCCGAGTGGATCCATCGCACCAGACGATCTGTGAGGGCCTCAGCACTTCGGCCCAGGTACTCACCCACTGACTGACGCTCTCCGGGCGAATCTGCTCGGTGTGGCTGGGGGAGTCGACGAGGAGGGTCATCATGGCGCCTTTCGTAAAAATCTGGCCGTAACCCAGTATTTGTCAACGAGATGGCCACTTTGTCGCCAAATTGAGTGTCAAAAAAGTCGAAACTTGCGCTATTGTCATTAAATGCCTTCCTCAGACGTCCTCGGACAACGCATCAGACATTTCCGCACCCAGAAGGGCCTCACCCTCGAGCAACTCGGCCAGCGCCTCGGCGTCACAGCCAGCCAGGTGTCGCTGCTGGAAACCGGCAAGCGGGAAGCGAAGCTCTCTGTGGTGACCACCATTGCCGATGAGCTCGGAATCAACATCGCCCAGTTGCTGGATGAAACGCCGCCGAGTAAGCGGGCGGCTCTTGAACAGCGGTGGAAGCGAGTGACCCAGCAGCCGCTCTACCACTCGCTTGGGCTTCCCGAACCCCGGGTGTCAAAGACGATGAGTGACGACCTTCTGGAAACGATGACAGGTCTGTATGAGGAGATTTGGCGACGCGAGGAAATGGCTCTCGCCACCCCGGAGGAAGCGAGGCGGGCCAACACGGAACTGCGTCATCGAATGCGGGCAAAAAACAACTACCTCGGAGAGCTCGAATCGCTCGCGGAAGATCTCGTGGCAACGAGCGGACACCACTCTGGCGCGATCACCCACCGCGAAGTAGCGCTCATGGCAAAGAGCCTGGGTTTTGAAATTGTGCACGTGGGGGATTTGCCGAAGACCGCGCGATCCGTGACGGATATGGAAAACGGTCGCATCTACCTTCCCCCGGCATCGATTCCGGGAGGACACGGTCTGCGCTCTATGGCCTTACAAGCCCTCGCCCACCAAATTCTCAAGCACCCGGTGCCCACGACCTACGAAGACTTTTTGCAGCAGCGTCTCGAAATCAACTATTTCGCGGCCGCCTGCCTGATGCCCCAGTCGAAGGCTGTCTCATTCCTTCAGGGGGCAAAGAAGGAACGCAACATCGCGGTGGAAGACTTCCGTGACGCATTTGGTGTCACCCACGAAGCGGCGTCGCTTCGGTTTACCAACCTCGCCACGGAGTTTCTCGACATTCGATTGCACTTCTTGCGAGTTGACGACGATGGAGCCGTGTTAAAGGCCTACGAGAATGACGGTCTTGCCCTCCCCACCGATGTGACGGGTGCCACCGAAGGGCAGATCGTCTGCCGTAAATGGAGTGCGCGTCAGGCTTTCATCCGCACCAACCGCACGACCGAGTACTACCAATACACCGACACCCCAGAGGGCACCTTCTGGGAGTCCACTCAAATTGGGACCGGCACCTCAGATGAGTTTTCGATCACCGTGGGTGTGGCTTTTGATGACGCGAAGTGGTTCCGCGGCCGAGACACCGACACCCGCCACCATTCAACCTGCCCAGACAAAGAGTGCTGCCGTCAGCCATCGGCAGACCTGCGCAGTAAGTGGCAAGGCAAAGCGTGGGCGTCGGCGCGATTGCACGCACACGCCCTCTCACCCCTCCAGGGAGGAACGTTCCCCGGGGTAGGGGATGTGGAGCTCTTTGAATTCTTGGAGCGGCACGAACAACCCGATTCGGATGGGGCTCAGACCTAAAAAAGTGCCCCCAGTAGGATTCGAACCTACGGCCTTCTGCTCCGGAGGCAGACGCTCTATCCCCTGAGCTATGGGGGC
>JBMSHQ010000040.1:0-9653 GCA_049416945.1 Pontimonas sp.
GACCCCAACCAGCTGGCAGGACACTCGACTGCGAAGGTGTTGGAGTATTACCAATCGGTCGAGGGGGATGACACACAGCCGCTTTCGAACCGTGCGATCGCCGGAGATCAATACTTCCCCGGAAGTGTCTTCAAGGTCCTCGTCACGGCGGCCGCTTTGGAATCTGGTCGGTATCAAGCATCGAGCGAGTTCGACAATGTGCCAGAGCTTCGACTACCCCTCTCGAGCTCGATTGTGACGAACTCCGGCGGCCGACTCTGCGGAACCGGTGAGACCGTGAGTATTGAAACAGCCCTGGTGCTCAGTTGCAACGTCCCCTTTGCCGAACTCGGGCGCGAGTTGGGTGAGGGAGCCATTGGTGAGATGGCAGACCGCTTTGGTTTCGAGGCCCGCCTCGAAATCCCCCTTGCTGTCACCCCCTCTCGCTACCCCCGCGGAATGGACCAAGCACAACTGATGCTCTCCTCCTTTGGCCAATACGACGTTCGGGTCACTCCTCTTCAGGTCGCGATGATGAGCGCAGCGGTAGCGAACGGCGGGCAGCTGATGACGCCACAGCTGGTGCAAGAGGTTCTCGCTAATGACTTGCGGCTGCTCAGTGAATTTGAACCGGCGGTGTACTCGACCCCGATGTCCGAGTCGACCGCTAACGAACTGAGTCGAATGATGGTGGCCGGAGTCGCTCAGGGGGTCGCCAGTGCCGCCCAGATTCCGGGCGTTCCCGTTGCCGGGAAGACGGGAACCGCCGAGACCGGAATTGATGAGGGGCGGTCGTTTTGGTTCACCGGCTTCGCGCCGGCGACAGACCCTCAAATCGCAGTCGCTGTGGTCGTTGAAGGTGACAGCGCCGATGGAACCGGAAATAGCGTGGCTGGGCCGATTGCCCGGGCAGTATTGGAGAAGGGGGTGGCTCAATGAGGCCCAGCACGGGACAGGAATACGGAAACCGCTACGAATTGGTCTCGCGTATTGCCATTGGCGGCATGGGTGAAGTGTGGAAAGCCACCGACAAGACCATCGGCCGCACGGTTGCCATCAAAATTTTGAAGGAAGAGTATTTCGGCGACCCGGGTTTCCGTGAGCGCTTCCGCGCCGAAGCCCGTCACGCGGCACTGGTCAACCACGAAGGAATTGCCAACGTCTTTGACTACGGCGAAGAAGAAGGTAAAGCCTATTTGGTGATGGAAATGGTGCCGGGCGAGGCACTCTCCACCATTTTGGAGCGGGAAAAGGTGTTACCCCCCGAGCGGGTCCTGAGCATCATTTGGCAAACGGCTCAAGCCCTTCACCAAGCCCATGAAGCAGGGCTCGTTCACCGCGACATCAAACCGGGCAACCTGCTGATTACCCCCGAAGGTCAGGTGAAAATCACCGACTTCGGCATTTCCCGCGTCACCGATCAAGTTCCGCTTACCGCAACGGGCCAAGTGATGGGCACCGTGCAGTATTTGGCTCCCGAACAGGCGAGTGGTAAGCCGGCATCACCGGCAACCGACATTTACTCGCTCGGCATCGTGGCGTATGAAGCCCTTTCGGGCCGTCGCCCCTTCCGAGGGGAGTCGCAGGTATCGATTGCCATGGCACACATCAAAGAGGCACCCCCCGAGCTTCCGGGAACGATTCCCGAACCGGTGCGCAAGCTCGTGATGTCGTGCATTGCCAAGAAGCCCGAGGGTCGGCCGGCAACGGCAGAAACATTGGCGAAGGCGGCTCGAGCTCTCGAGCTGGGCCAGGTCGATGAGGCCATGGCGTACATTCCCGAACCGGGACAGGCCGCCAAAGTAGACACCGGTGCGCCGGATAAACCAGGCCCCCGCGGCACTCAGCCAATTCCTGTGGTGGACGAGGGCATCCCGCGCAAAGTGTGGGCTATCGCGATTTCGGGCGGTGTGGCGCTGATTGCTCTCGTCATCGGATCAATTGCGCTCATTAACGCGAACTTGGATGCCACGCCTGAGGAAACCGTTGTGGAGCAACCGGTCGTAGAACCGGAGACTCCGACTGACTCGGCTACGACTGACGAGACGCCTACCGTCGAACCGGAGGCCCCCGTGGTGACCGAGCCGGAAGAGCCACAAATTGAAACGGTATCGATTGCTGAAGCCGATGTGGTGGGAAAAACGGAAGCGCAAGTGACCGACATCCTCGATAGCAAAGGCCTTCGCCTCGACGCGATTACAGGAAACATTGCCCCCTCAAAAGACAAGGTCGGTACGGCCTATCGGGTGAATCCCACGGGGACTGTCGCCGCCAATACCTTGATTGCGGTGTATTTCTATGCGCCTATCCCCAGCCCGCCCGCGCCGTCCGCTCTTGCAGTGACACCGTCAGCCGGGCCTTACGCTCCGGGCGATGACATCACGATTAGTTGGCCATCGTATGCGCAGTGTCCGAGTGGCTTCCCGGTCACGAACTATCTGTTGGAAATCGTCGGCGGAACCCTGAACGACGAAGACGACGCCGCGCTACCGGCGGAGAGCACCTCGGCCTCAATCACCTTGGGCGCCGCAGGCACGTTCCGCGCGAGCTACGTGGTGACCTGTACATCTATTAACACGCCGAAATCGGCTGAGCTCAGCATCACCATCACCGATCCGGCCGATGAAGAGGCCCCGGCCACCTAAGTAGAATGACCAAGATGCTTCACCGCGCCCACGCGGTGGGTCAAGCGAGGAGTTAGTCGACGTGAGCAACCCGCAGCGCGGTCCGTGGACCGGTCGTCTGCTCAATGGTCGCTATGAAGTCCAAGAACTCATCGGCCGCGGCGGCATGGCGGATGTGTATCGAGGGCTGGATGGTCGACTCGGTCGGGATGTGGCCATCAAAGTGCTCAAATCGACTCTTTCTAGCGACGAGTCTTCCCGCACGCGCTTTCGCAACGAGGCAATGGCTGCTTCGAAGATGGCACACCCCACGATTGTGAGAGTCTTCGACGCCGGCGATGAGTTGGACGCCGAAGGCGTCGAAGTTCAGCCCGGCTCCACCACCCCTTACATCGTGATGGAACACGTCGATGGTCGGCTGTTGAGCGACATCATTCACCGGGGCATTTTGGACGAAGCGGCTGCGCTCGGAATTGCTGACGGCGTCCTCAACGCCTTAGAAGTCTCGCACCAGGCAGGAATCATCCACCGCGATATCAAACCGGCAAATGTGATGTTGACCAAGCAGGGCGGGGTAAAGGTGATGGACTTTGGCATCGCCCGGGCGATTGCCGACTCCATCGCCAATTCGCAGGACGCGACCTCTATCTTGGGAACGGCCCTCTATATCTCGCCCGAACAGGCTCAGGGTAAAGAAGCAGACGCCCGCAGTGACCTCTATTCGCTCGGGGTGATGATGTATGAAATGTTGGCGGGTCGGCCCCCGTTCCAGGCAGATACTCCGGTGGCCGTCGCCTTCCAACACATCAACGACGAAGTCCCGCCGTTGCGTCTGCAAAATTCAGCGATCAGTTCTGGAACCGCGCGCATTGTCCACCGTTTGATGGAAAAAGACCCCGCCGCCCGCTTTGGCTCGGCCACGGAGGTGCGCGATGCGTTCCTCGCTTTGCCAGCGCCGGGAACGGTGGAGGAAGAACCGATTGAGCGCCCTCGTGCGACACTGCGAGCGGAGCGGCCACCCGCTGAACCCCCGGTGATCACGGCCAATATTCCGCAACCCACCTGGCAAAGCAACGAAGAGCCTTCCGTGGACTATTCGCTGCCGCTCGTGGGAGCGGGTGTGCAGCAACAGAGTGTGCCCCGCTTGGCCATTGCGTTGGGCTCAGTATTGGCGGTTTCGATGCTGGTAGCGATTGTGGTGTGGCTGTTTACGCTGAACCCGACTACGGTCACCACCTCCAGTGCCCCCATGGTTCCGGATTTGGCCGGGCAGAGCGAAGAAGTTGCGAAAAACACAATTACCGCGCTCGGTTTGGAACCCTTCGTCATCGAAGAAGTCAGTAGTGAGTTCGAGGAAGGCTACGTCATCCGCACCGAACCCACCCCGGGTATTCGTGTGGCATTGGGTGAACGGGTCCGTGTGTACGTGTCGGCGGGAGCCGACCAACTCATTGTTCCCGACGTGTTGAACCAAACACTCGAGGAAGCGACCGCAGCCCTCGAAGAGGCCGGATTCACCGTGGGTGAGGCGCGGGACGACTATTCACCCAACCTTCCCGAAGGAACCGTTCTTTCCACCATTCCCACGGCCGGGGAGCGACTTTCGCCCGGTGACGTGGTGATTCCCACCATCTCTAACGGGCTGGTGATTGTTCCCGACGTGACCGGCCTGACCATTGGTGAAGCCAACCCGCTTCTGAGCGGGCCAGAACTTCAGCTGACTGTGCGATTGCAACCTGACGTGACCTGTATTGGTCAGACTGTTCAAGCGCAGTCTCTGGCGCCTGGAGAAAACCCGCAACGATCGGAAATCGTTTTGCGCTACTGCGCGGCCATTGATCCGGCTCAACCGCTGGAAGTGCCCCAATAAGAGGCTAGGACGACACCCGTGGGCTGAGCCCCCGGGCGACCTCCGCGGCACCAGTCAAACCGGTGAGCTCTAACCAGTTGGCAAGCATTTGATAGCCCCCCTCGGTCACGACCGATTCGGGGTGGAATTGCACACCATAGACGGGGGCTTCCCGGTGACACAGCCCCATAATGACACCACCCTCCGTGCGAGCCGTCACGGTGAGATCCTCGGGCACCGTCCCATCCACGACCGCGAGGCTGTGATACCTCGTGGCCCGGAAGTTCTCCGGAACCCCCTGGAACAACGTGCTCTGGTCGTGGTTAACCTGGGAGGTTTTGCCGTGCATGAGCTCTTCCGCGTGGGACACGGTGGCGCCAAACGCTTCGGCGATGGCCTGATGGCCTAGGCACACCCCTAACAGAGGTTTGTTTTGAGCAAGCGCCTCCCTCACCACGGGAATCGAGACACCCGCATCCGCAGGCGTTCCCGGTCCGGGTGAGAGAAGAACACCGTCGTAGCGGGAGAGTAGCTCGGGCAAGTCAGCCTCGGTCACATCGTCGTTTCGCACCACATCGGTCGTTGCACCGAGTTGGTGAAGATACCCGTTCAGGGTGTAGACGAAGCTGTCGTAGTTATCGACAACAAGGATGTGGGTCATGGTCTCCGCTAGTGCTCGGGGCAGAATCAGCAAGGACCACGATATCGAGTTCACCTCACGACTGCCTGCCCTAGAATGGCGGGCATGGCTCAAAGCGGACGTGGACAAACCAAGCAGGTTGACTTCGACGGTGAAGACAAGAACCCCGTGTGGTTCAAGCCCATCATGTTTGGGCTCATGCTGGTGGGTTTGGTGTGGATTCTTACCTACTACATCTCAGGAACCGGCTGGCCCGTGCCGCCGCTGGGTCCGTGGAACATCGCGGTGGGCTTCGGCATCATGTTCGCCGGTTTCTTGATGACCACCCGCTGGAAGTAATTACAGCGCTGTAACTTGTCCCCACTGGGGAATCGGGTGTGGATAACGCTTCAGGCGAGGATGAACCGCGTCAGGGTGAGTACGGCAATCACCCCAAATACCGCAAGGAATATTCCAATACTTCCCAGGGTCTTGGCCGATTCGCGCGCCTTCACAAGGCCCCAGGCGATAGCTAATCCAGTGAGCAGTCCCCCGATATGGGCCTGCCACGAAATTCCCGGAACGATGAAGCCCATCACCAAGTTAATGACCAGCACGATCACGAGCTGAGGATTGGTCACCCCGAAACTACGCTGAACCACCAGTAGCGCTCCAAACAAGCCAAAAATGGCACCCGATGCTCCGACCACCGCCGAACCCGGTGCCAGCCACAACACGGCGAGCGAGCCACCGATGCCAGAAATAAGGAAGAGCAGAAAGAAGCGGGTGCGGCCCAGCAACCGCTCCAATAGGGTGCCCAACACCCACAGGGAGTAGCCGTTGAACAAAATGTGAAAGAACGAGCTCTCTGAGTGGACGAACAAACTCGTCACCATTCGCCACGGTTCGGTCAGAGTGAGAGGGGGCCAGTAGAGAAGCAGGTCGGTAATGACGCCGCCAGTGATTAACTGGCCCAGGTACACCACCGCCATCGTGGCCAAAAGCCCCGCAGTGACCGGTGTGCGATCGCCACCCCGCCTCGTTCTCACCTTCGGCCTATTCTTCTTTGCTTCTCGGTCACATTCTGGGCAGTGCACCCCAACAGGGGCTGTAATTTGGCAGTCACCACAAATCGTGCGAGCACAGCGCTGGCACAGCACGTAGCTCACCCGCTTGGGGTGGCGGTAGCAATAGTCGTCAGGCGACTGACTGTCAGTCACTACGCCTCGGTAATAGTCACCTTGTGAATGATGGCGTCGGAGACGGGTCGGTCCATCGCTCCCGTGGGGGTAGCCTCAATGGCCTGGACCACCTTTTTCGACTCGTCATCGAGAACCGCTCCAAAAATGGTGTGGTTTCCCTGAAGCCACGGGGTCGGCGCCACGGTGATGAAGAACTGTGACCCGTTCGTGCCCTGACCTCCGCGCTTTCCCGCATTTGCCATCGCCAGGAGGAAGGGCTCGTTGAAGGCGAGCTCGGGGTGAATTTCGTCATCGAACTGGTAACCGGGCCCACCGGTTCCCGTGCCAATGGGGTCGCCACCCTGAATCATGAAGCCGGGAATCACGCGGTGAAACACCACATCGGTATAGAGCGGGGTGTTCATTTCAGCGCCCGTTTCGGGGTGAGTCCACGAGATTTCACCTGTGGCGAGGCCGATGAAGTTTTTGACCGTCTTGGGGGCGTGGTTCTCAAAAAGGCCCACCTTGATGTCGCCGTGGTTGGTGTGAATGGTCGCTACATGCGTGTGAAGAGTCATGAAGACCATCCTGCCATCTCGTGTCTCACCCCCTGAACGGGGTGTGGGGGAAGCTCTCATATTTTTCTGGGAGACTGTAGCGACCCAAAAACAGGAGGACCCCGTGGATCTTTCTCGCCGACGTGAACGTGAATTAGCCCGTCTCGGTGAAGAGGCTCAGTCGCTGTGGCACCGCCAACGCGACGTGCTGGGACGCGCGGGTGACCTGTTGCGTGAAGCTGGACGCCAGGCTGGCGACATTGGGCGAGAGGACCTTTACCCCCGCGCGCGAGCCTCCGTGGAATCCCACATGCCACCAGCCGTTCGCAAGTGGGGGAAAGCACCGGCTAAGCCTGAGAGCAACCTTGGTTTTGGGTCGATGGTGCTGATGGCTATTGGGGCGGCAGCGGTTGCCGTGATCAGTTACGCCGTGTGGAGCACGCTCCGGGCGGACGACGACCTGTGGGTCGATGCCGACGACGACGCCTAGTACTTAGGTTCCCGCTCCGACCACTTCGAGATCACTCGCTCCATCAACGCGCCACCCTTCGTCGGTCTCTGAGACCACGTAGCGAAGGCCAAACACGTCGAGGCCACCCTGGTTGAATCGGGCGTCAATGGTGGCAAAGTTCAGTTCTCGCTCAATTAAGCACGAGTCGAAAATCAGGTCGGCTGAGCGCAGGAGTGGTCCGTAACTGCTGGCAATAAGTTGCTCAAAAACTCCCTGGGGCACAGCGGCGCGAAATGAGGGCGAGGCCATCGAATAGGCCGTGTCAAAGTCGCCGGCTCCGAACGCCTCGGTTTGCTGGGTAATGGGAAGCGACACCGCATCTCGCTCCATGTCATTGCACTCCACCAAATTCACCCCCTCCAGTGGATTGCCCGCCTCTGCATCGTCATCTGCACTGTCCTCGGCAGGTTCTGACACCTCGGGTTCCACGGGGGCAATTTGTTCAGGGGCTGGCTCCTCTTCCACCTGCGTCACACACCCCGCAAGGGCGAACACCATTCCGGCAATCGCAAAAGGGGTCAAGGAGCGAACCATGCGGAGCAGTCTGGCCCCCCACCCTGCGGGTTCACTGGGCACAGCCTGAGCTAATGCCCTAGAGGTGTTCGGGAATCCCGATTTCTCCGGTGGCTTCGGTGACCAGGCGCTTCTTCTTGGGAATGTATTCGCCCCGACTTCTGGCTGCGAGGAAGCTTCCCAACACGATTAGCGGGAAGCCCACTAAGAAGCCGACGGTGAGTGGTTCATTGAGAAACACCACACCCAGAAGGAAGGCAACCACCACGTTCACGTAGGTAATCAGGGCCGCACGACCCGGGCCCACCTCTTTGATGAGTGCGAAGAACACCATGAAGGCGAGTGCTGATGCGATCAAACCGAGATAGACCACGGCAATCACCGATGAGGTGGGGGGTGATGCCTGAAGTTCGGCGGGCAGAACACTCAGTGCGGGTATGGCGTAGACGACCGAGACGATGGCCATCGACACTGTAATGGCGCCCAGTGTGGGGACCTCTTTGAGGTTTCGATCAGCCATAATCGGCGCCACGGCATATCCCACCGCCGCGCCCAGCATCATCAGCACCGGTAGCAATTCGATGTGACCGGCAAAGGCATCGATTCCCACCAGCGCCAGCACGCCGGAGAAGCCCAGCACGAGGCCCAGAATCACCATCGGATGCCAGGCGGCCCTCTCTCCCATCAATCCAAGAATTAAGGCAGCAATAAAGGGAACTGTGGTGACGAGGAGTCCGGCAAGGCTCGAGGAAATCGACTTCTCGGCCTCGGTAATAAACCACCAGGGAAACACCATTTCGAATACGGCAAAGCCCAGCACCCAGGGCCACGCCTTCAACGCCGGCTTGAGTGCACCTCGCGCGATGGCGATGGGAAGGAGAACCAGCGCTCCTAGGGTGACGCGAATCCAGACGATGCTGGGGGTGGAGAAACCTTCCAGAGCGAGTGCGATAAAGAAGTAGGGGGTTCCCCAGATGATTCCTACTGCCAAGAATAAGAACAGGCCGCGTGCAGACACCAGACCAGCGTAGTGCCCCGGCAACTAGCGGATTACCGCGAAAATGTTAGAGGGGGCCGGTCCATTCGGACCGAACCCCCTCCAAAGTGGTGTGCTGGATGACTACTTGACAGAAGCCTTCAGCTTGGAACCAGCAGAAACCTTGACACCCTTGGATGCAGGAATCTGAATGGTTGCACCGGTCTGCGGGTTACGGCCCATGCGAGCAGCACGATTCGTGCGCTCAAAGGCAACCCAACCGGGAATGGTGACCTTGGTTCCCTGCGCAACCTGGCTGGAAACAACGTCGAAGATGGCGTCAACGACACCGTTAACGGCGGCCTGGCTGTGGCCGGTCTTTGCTGCAACAGCTGCAACGAGCTCTGAGCGGTTCATCTGGTCTGGTCCTCCTCGGACTGTGTTTTTGCTAACAAAGCCCGATGTCATCGAGCCATTAGCAAGTTACCAGCTGGACTTCGTAATGCCCGGCAATTCGCCACGGTGTGCCATGTCGCGGAAACGGACACGAGAAATGCCGTATTTGCTGAGCACACCGCGGGGACGACCGTCGATCGCGTCGCGGCTACGCAGGCGAACAGGGCTCGCGTTGCGGGGCAGCTTCTGCAGCGCCTTGCGGGCTGCTTCACGCGACTCGTCGGTGCCCTTGGGGTCAACCAGAGCCTTCTTCAACTCGCGACGCTTCTCGGCGTAGCGCTCGACGATTACCCGTCGCTGCTCGTTACGAGCAATCTTTGATTTCTTAGCCATTTATCGCTCCTCGCGGAATTCAACGTGCTGACGCACAACGGGGTCGTACTTCTTG
>JBMSHQ010000041.1:0-9615 GCA_049416945.1 Pontimonas sp.
TCGACACCCTTCACTTCACCTGTGGGGTTGGAGGGGCTGTTCACCCACACAAGTGAGGCCTGATCGGGCCACTGCGCGGGGTCATCCTGCGCCACCACGTGCGCACCCACCAGCTGGGCACCTACCGCATAGGTGGGGTAGGCGATTTCTGGAATGACGACTGTATCTGATGGGCCCAGTCCCATGAGAAGGGGCAGAAGCCCCACCATCTCTTTGGACCCCACCGTGGGCATCACGCCTTCCGGCCCTACCGCGTTAGCCCCGCGTTGTTGGTTCCACCACCGCGCCAGCGCCGCGCGGGTATCCAGGGAACCCCACGCTGTGGGATAGCCCGGAGAATCAGCCGCTTCACGGAGTGCCTCTTGGGCTATGGCAGGGCTGTGGTCAACGGGTGAGCCCACCGACAGGTCGATTAGACCTTCGGGGTGGCGTTGGGCGGTCGCCTTAGCGGGCCCAAGTTCATCCCAGGGAAAGTCGGGAAGGTGGAGGGGCATGGGCTGACTACGCCTGAGGCGGTAGTGCCTTCACGATCTCGTGATCGTCGTTAATCACACCCAACTTGGCGGCACCACCGGGTGATCCAATCTCACGGAAGAACTCCACGTTGGCGGTGTAGTACTCGGCCCACTGCTGGGGGACATCGTCTTCGTAGTAAATGGCCTCGACCGGGCAAACCGGCTCACAGGCGCCACAGTCGACACATTCGTCGGGGTGGATGTAGAGCATCCGCTCACCCTCATAAATGCAGTCAACCGGGCACTCGTCGATACAGGCGCGGTCTTTCACATCCACACAGGGAAGGGCGATGATGTAGGTCACAGGTCTACTCCGAATTCTTAGGCTCAGCTTGCTCCATCGTAGCGGGGACACCTCGAAGGTCCGGCCAGCCCAGTGCCACGAGAAACACGAGAACTGTCACGCCCAAGAGCCCCCAGCCCAGCGGGTCAGACAAGATGACGTAGCCTCGGCCCATTTCAGTAGAGAGCGCGGTGACCGAAACGAACGCTCCCCCCAATCCGATGGCAGCTCCGAGCCGGCCGCGAATCAGCAGCCTCAGTGCGGTCGCAAAGACCACCAACACGATTCCGCCCACAATCAACCCCCACGGTGCGAAAAGTCGATGCTGGACCCCTACCGCGAACCCAACGAACACTCCGGCGAGAGCGAGAGCTGTGGCATAGCTGGCTTTCACCCACCAGCGTGTACCCGGCACCTAGCTATCCAGCCGAACCATCCAGCCGTAGGGGTCTTCGGCACGGCCGTATTGGATGTCAGTGAGTTTCTGGCGAAGACCCATCGTGAGTTCACCGGCGGGTTGATCGGGGCTTCCAATCACAAAGTCCGGACCCTTCAGCTGGCCAATCGGAGTGACCACAGCCGCCGTTCCACAAGCAAACGCTTCAACAATCTCGCCCGATTCGACGCCTGAGCGCCACTCATCCAAGCTGACTGCCCGACGCTCGACGCTGTGGCCAGCGTCTTCGGCCAGTTGCAATATCGAGTCACGGGTAATCCCCGGAAGGATCGAGTCGGACTTCGGCGTGATCAAAGTGCCGTCTTTGGTGACCAGCACAATGTTCATGCCACCGAGCTCTTCGAGGTATTTGCCTTCCACCGAGTCGAGGAAGAGCACTTGCTGGCAGCCATTGTCAGTGGCCTCGGCTTGGGCGACAAGGCTTGAGGCATAGTTGCCACCGGTCTTGGCAGCACCCGTTCCGCCGCGCCCTGCGCGGGAATAGTGGGTGGAGAGCCAGATGGAGACCGGGCTGACACCGCCTGAGAAATAGGCGCCGGCGGGGCTGGCGATGACGTAGTAGGCGACCTTCTTCGCCGCCCGCACGCCCAGGAATGCTTCTTTGGCAAACATAAAGGGCCGCAAATACAGGCTGGTTTCCGGCGCAGAAGGCACCCAGTCGCCATCGACGGCAATCAGTTGCCGCAGTGACTCCAAGAAATACTCTTCGGGCAATTCCGGCAGGGCCATACGAACCGCAGAGCGCTGCATTCGCTTGGCGTTTTGGTCGGGCCGAAACGACCACACCGATCCGTCGGCATGACGATAGGCCTTGAGACCCTCAAAGATTTCCTGGCCATAGTGCAACACCGATGCGGCGGGGTCGAGAGGAATCGGCCCGTAGGGCTGCACCCGAGGACGGTGCCAGCCACCCATCTCGGACCAGCAAATGTCGACCATGTGGTCGGTGAAGACGGTGCCAAACGCTGGCTTGTCCAAAATGGCCTGACGTTCCTCCGCGCTCCGAGGTGATTCGTTCGGGGTGACCTGAAACACCAGATCTTTCGGGGCCATTTGAAGGGGGATTGTCATGGGGTCCATCCTGAAAAACACACGTGGGTTGTGGGTAGCCTAGCGCCCCCGACTGGCTCGATGCGCCCAGTAATTAGGCGAGAGCAGAGCGAATCGCCGCGCCTATTTCTTTGGTGGAACGGGTCGCGCCACCGCGAGTTGCCAAGTCTTTATCGATTGCCCGCTGAAGGTTCAGCCCCTGCTCGCGGTGACCCAAATGCTCCAACATAATCACCATCGAAAGGATGGCAGCGGTGGGGTCCGCGATACCCTTGCCCGCAATGTCGGGGGCAGAACCATGGACGGGTTCAAACATGCTGGGGAAGTTTCCTTCGGGGTTGATATTGCCCGAGGCAGACAAGCCAATTCCACCCCCGATAGCGGCAGCCAAATCGGTGATGATGTCGCCGAAAAGATTGTCGGTGACGATCACATCGAATCGGGAAGGGTTAGTGACCATGAAAATAGTTGCTGCGTCGACGTGGAGGTAGTCGACAATCACTTCGGGAAACTCTTCACTCACCCGATCGACAGTGCGCTGCCACAGGGAACCGGCAAACCCTAAAACATTCGTCTTGTGCACGAGTGTCAGTTTCTTGCGCCGAATCATCGCCGTGTGGAAGGCGTAGCGCACAACCCGCTCTACCCCAAAGGCCGTGTTGACCGACACTTCGGTCGCCACTTCCTGTTCGGTGTCTCGTCGGATGACTCCGCCATTTCCCACGTAGGGACCTTCGGTACCTTCGCGGACCACGACAAAGTCGACCTCGCCCGGTTCAGCCAAAGGCGACGCCACCCCTTCTGACAGCCGGGTCGGACGAAGATTCACATAGTGGTCAAACTCAAATCGGAGCTTCAAGAGCAGGCCGCGTTCGACCACGCCACCGGCGAGGCGGGGGTCTCTCGGGTCTCCGCCGACCGCACCCAACACCAGCGCGTCGTGGTCGGCGAGTTTTGTGAGGGTCTCATCGGGCAGGACTTTGCCCGTTTCGAGAAAGTGTCCAGCACCCAGTGGGTAGGGGGTCTGTTCAATATCGAGGGTGCCCGCGAGCGCAACTGACAGAGTCTCTATTGCTTCGGCAGTCACTTCCGGACCGATACCGTCACCGGCAATCACACCGAGGTTCAGCGTGGCCACTTTTCCCCCTACAACTCGACTATTTCGATAGCTTTCATCACTCGAGCGTCAATTGCGTGAGCGACTCGCTCAAGAATCTCGTCGTCTACTCGACTATCCACCGTCAACACGCTCAGAGCCTCACCACCCGCGCTTTCTCGGGCAATCTGCATCCCAGCAATGTTGATCGAGTGTTCGCCAAATTCTTTTCCATAGATCGCGACAATTCCGGGACGGTCGCGATAAATCATGACGATGTGGTGCTCCGCGATGGGGACTTCCACCTCATAGCCGTTGATTTCCACGATCTTCTGCACCTGCTTGGGCCCCATCAAGGTGCCCGAGACCGACATGGTGCGTCCGTCTCCCAACACCCCCTTGATCGTGAGGAGGTTGCGGTAGGCGGGCGATACTCCGTCAGAGTGCATCGTGACATCCACCCCGCGTGATTCGGCGAGAAGCGGCGCGTTGACGTAGCTCACCTTTTCACTCACGATGCGCTGGAAGATTCCCTTGAGAGCAGCGAGTTTCAACACGCTCACATCGTGTTCGACAATCTCACCGCGCACCTCAATAGCGACTGAAGACAGTGAGCTATCCGCGAGTCCAATAAAGATTTGGCCGAGTTTTTCCATCAGACCAATACCGGGCCGCACCGATTCGTGAATCACGCCTCCCGCCACGTTGACGGCGTCGGGAACCAGTTCGCCTTCGAGTGCGAGTTTCACCGAACGCGCTACCGACACACCCGCTTTTTCTTGGGCCTCATCGGTCGAGGCGCCCAAGTGGGGGGTGAGCAGGATGTTGGGCGCATTGAGAAGTGGCGAATCGAGCGGGGGTTCGGTAACGAACACATCGAGGCCTGCCCCGGCAATTTTTCCGGAGGTCAATGCGCGCAGCAGCGCGTCCTCATCGATGATTCCCCCGCGACTGGCGTTGACAATGCGTAGCGAGGGCTTGGCGAGGGCAAACTGCTCGTCGGACACCATGCCTTCGGTTTCCGGTGTCTTCGGGATGTGAATGGTGATGAAGTCACTGCGACGGAATAGTTCATCCACATCAACGAGCTCCACACCCAATTGAGCTGCTCGAGCGGGCTGAACGTAGGGGTCATATCCAATGAGCTGGGCGCCGAAACCGGCGAGACGCTCGGCAACCAGGGCGCCGATGCGTCCCAGCCCAATGATGCCGATGGTCTTTTCAAACAATTCCACCCCGGTGAAGGCCGAGCGCTTCCACTGCCCACCAGAGAGCGATTGGTGTGCTGCGGGCACGTGGCGAGCAAGCGAGAGTAAATGGGTAATCGCGAGTTCAGCAGCGCTCACAATGTTCGACGTGGGCGCATTGACCACCATCACACCGGCCTCGGTTGCGGCCTTGATGTCGACGTTATCCAGTCCCACACCGGCACGCGCGACCACTTTGAGTTGTGGCGCGTGAGCGATGGCTTCCTGGTCAATCTGTGTCGCGGAGCGAATTAGCACTGCGTGGGCGTCGGCGAGCGCCGCGAGCAATGCCGGTCGGTCTGTGCCATCGACATCGCGAATATCGAAGTCGGGCCCCAGCGCGTCTCTCGTGGCAGGCGACAGCTCCTCGGCAATAAGTACAACGGGTTTTGCCACCAGAGGGGCCTCTCTCAACGGACGGAAAAGGGAAGGAGGGGCCTGACCGTCGATGCCCAGACCCGCGAAGGGTGCCTCCAGTTTAGGGGAGGCTAAGACTCAGCTGAAAAGACCGAGCATGGCTTGGGCGCGCCATGCCTGCTCCCAGGAGAGCAGGCTGAGCGACAGCGCAGCGTGGGCAGCGAGGAACAGGGCCAGAACCACGACAGTGTTCGCAACACTCTCCCGTCGGCGCACCCACCACACACCCAGTATGGGCGGAATCAGCGCGACGACGAGCCCGCCGATAAGAAGCCACCAGGGGACAAAGTCCGCGAAGCCGACTGCTTCGTAATAGGGGGGCAAGCCAATCAGGTTTCCGACCGCCTCCCAGATATCCCAGGAGGCAAGAAACAAGAACACGATGAGCACTAGCCAGCGTGTGAGACCCATCAGAGCACCACCGGCAAAATAAAAGGCCACGGCAGGAGGACAATGAGTCCCAGCAGCAGCGCTCCGGCACGTGCTCGAAGACTCCAACTCGTTCCTAACCACAACACCACCACAAACCACAGCGGGGTGGCAATGTAGGCGAGAAACTCGCCAAAACGAATCATGACTTGGTCGAGCACCCCAAACATTGGCTGGATGGGCTGATTGGCAATTCCAATCACCCACGCCAAGCCCCACATCACATAGAACCCACCCAAGAGAGCGGTGAGTAGGGTGCCGGGCTCACGCTGCCGCGGGGGCTCAGGTTCCGAGTCCTGCTCGAACTCGTCGTCTGGCCCCCAACGGAGAGCGTCGTCGTCGGTGGCGCTCACTTAGCGAGCAGCGTGACCTTCGACGTAGTCTTCGTCAGTCTGCTTCCAGGCAAAGAGAGCGCGCAGTTTCTGACCGGTCGCCTCAATCGGGTGCTGTTCGCCCTTCGCGCGAAGCGCCATGAACTCGGGTGCTCCCGCGTCCTGGTCAGCGATAAAGCGCTCAGCGAATGCTCCGGACTGAATGTCGGAGAGCACGTCTTTCATGTGCTCCTTGACCTCGGGTGAGATCACGCGCGGGCCGGAGACGTAGTCGCCGTATTCGGCGGTGTCACTGACCGACCAGCGCTGCTTAGCAATTCCACCTTCGTGGATGAGGTCCACGATGAGTTTGAGTTCGTGGAGAACCTCGAAGTAGGCAATTTCGGGCTGGTAGCCCGCTTCGGTGAGAACTTCGAATCCGTACTGGATCAGCTGCGAAGTTCCACCACAGAGCACCGCCTGCTCTCCAAAGAGGTCGGTTTCAGTTTCCTCGGTGAAGGTAGTGACAATTCCACCAGCGCGGAGGCCACCCAGGCCCTTGGAGTAGGACCAAGCAAGATCCCATGCCGTGCCGGTGGCGTCGTTCTCAACAGCAACAATCACGGGAACACCGCGACCGGCGACGTATTCGCGGCGCACAGTGTGGCCGGGGCCCTTGGGGGCAACCAAGATGACATCCACGCCGGCCGGCGGCTTGATGTATCCAAAGCGAATGTTGAAGCCGTGGCCGAACACCAAGGCTTTGCCATCGGCAAGGTTCGGTGCGATGTCCTCGGCGTAGAGACCACGCTGGTGCTGATCAGGAGCCAGGATGACGATGACGTCCGCCCAGGCCGTGGCTTCTGGCGTGGTCATCACCTGGAAGCCGGCGTCTTCGGCCTTCTGGGTGGACTTCGAGCCGGGCTTGAGTGCCACAACAACTTCAACACCGGAGTCGCGCAGGTTCTGCGCGTGAGCGTGGGCCTGTGAGCCGGAGCCGACAACAGCTACCGTCTTGCCCTTGTTGATGCTGAGGTCAGCGTCCTTGTCGTACTTGATGTCAGTCACGCGTGAATCTCCTTAGTGGTGGGTGTGACGTGGGTTAGTTCTTGCCGAGGCGTTCGGTAATCGACTTCGAGCCTCGCCCGATAGCCAAAAGGCCCGATTGAGCGATTTCTTTGATGCCGTAGGGCTCCAGCACTTTCAATAGTGCGTTGATTTTTGCCGTGTCTCCGGTGACCTCAATCACGAGGGCATCGGTAACAACGTCGACAACACGAGCACGGAACAGGTTTGCCGCCTCGAGAATCTGGGAGCGCGTGGAATTGTCCACCCGGACCTTCACGAGCATGTGCTCGCGCTGCACCGACTGGTCGGAATCCAATTCCACAATCTTCAACACGTTCACGAGCTTGTTCAGCTGCTTTGTCACCTGCTCGAGCGGAAGACCTTCAACCTCGACCACGACAGTGATGCGGGAGAGGCCCTCGACTTCGGTCTTTCCTACTGCGAGGGATTCAATGTTGAACCCGCGACGGGCAAACAGGCCTGCCACGCGGGTGAGCAGACCCGGCTTGTCCTCCACCAGGAGGGAGAGTACGTGCTGCATGGCTTACTCCTCGTCCCAGGTGGGGGCTTTGTCGCGGGCGTATTGAACTTGGGAGTTGCCCACACCCTGAGGCACCATCGGCCACACCATCGAGTCGCGCGACACGACAAAGTCGATGACCACCGGGCGGTCGTTGGTTTCCATGGCGAGCCGAATCGCGGGCTCCACTTCTTCCTTGGTGCGCACCCGAATGCCGAGTGCGCCATAGGCGTCAGCGAGCTTGACAAAGTCGGGCACCATCGCGGTGTCGTGACCCGTGTTCAAGTCGGTGTGGGAGTGGCGACCGTCATAAAACAGCGTCTGCCACTGGCGCACCATACCGAGCGACGAGTTGTTAATAATCGCCACCTTGATCGGAATGTTGTTGATCGTGCAGGTGGCCAACTCTTGGTTGGTCATTTGGAAGCACCCATCACCATCAATCGCCCACACCAGACGCTCCGGTTCGGCCACTTTGGCGCCCATTGCCGCCGGGATGGCGTACCCCATGGTGCCAGCACCGCCGGAGTTCAACCAGGCGTGCGGGCGCTCGTATTTGATGAACTGTGCCGCCCACATCTGGTGCTGGCCCACGCCCGCGGCATACACCGCTTCGGGGCCCGACATTTCGCCAATTTTCTGGATAATCCACTGGGGTGAGAGCAAACCGTCCTCTGGTTCGTCAAAACCGAGGGGGTACTCCTCACGGAGGGCATCGAGACGCTTCCACCATTCCGAATAGTCGGGGGCGTGTTCCTTCTTTGCCACCTCAAATGCGGGCAGGAAGTCTTGGAGTACCTCTTTGGCATCTCCCACGATCGGCACGTCGGCAAAGCGAATCTTGCCGATTTCAGCCGGGTCAATGTCAATGTGAACCACTTTGGCGTGGGGGGCGAACTCGCTGACTTTGCCGGTTACGCGGTCGTCAAAACGTGCACCGATAGCGACGATGAGGTCGCACTCTTGGAAGGACAACACCGCCGGAACGGTTCCGTGCATTCCGGGCATGCCCAAATTCAGTGGTGAGGAATCGGGAAAGACACCGCGGGCCATCAGCGTGGTGATGACGGGGGCGCCGACGGCGTTTGCGAAAGCGAAAAGTTCATCTTTCGCTCCTGCGCGGATTGCACCGCCACCGACGTACAGCACAGGGCGCTTGGCGCGCACGAGCATCTGAGCGGCGGACTGAACCTGCTTCTGGTTGGCCTTGGTGACCGGGTGGTATCCGGGAAGGTCGACTTCGTCTGGCCAGATAAAGGGCGCTGACTTCTGCTGGGCATCCTTAGTGATGTCCACGAGCACCGGGCCGGGGCGACCGGTGGTGGCAATCTCCACAGCAGCTTTGAGCACACCGGGAACGTCTTCTGGCTTGGTCACCAAAAACGAGTGCTTCGTGATCGGCATGGTGACACCCGAGATGTCGACCTCTTGGAAGGCGTCTGTTCCCATCGAGGTGGAAAACACCTGCCCGGTGATGGCGAGAAGCGGCACCGAGTCCATGTGGGCGTCAGCAATAGCGGTCACCAAGTTGGTGGCACCGGGGCCCGACGTGGCGATGCAGACTCCGAGCTTTCCGGAGGAGGCTGCGTAGCCTTCGGCAGCGTGGCCGGCGCCTTGTTCGTGGCGCACCAAGATGTGGCGAATTTTCTCTGCCGACATCAGCTCGTCGTAAAAGGGCATGATGGCCCCACCGGGCAGGCCGAAAACATCCGTGATGCCAAGAATTTCGAGCGAGCGCAGAATCGCCCCGGAACCTGTGAGGACCGGCGCGTTGGCAAGCTTCGGGTCCACCGCGGCCTCAGCCTCGGTGGTGTCGTCGTCGATTGCGATGTCAGTCATGGTTCTATCTCGTCAGTTGTCGTGGTCTGTGGTTTAGCCGGTGACGGCACCCAACGCAGCAGACTTCACCAGTTGGGTGTACTTCGCGAGAACTCCGCGGGTATACCGTGGCGGCAGAGGCGCCCATCCGTCGTGGCGCTTTTTCAGCTCGTCCTCATCGACTAGTAATTCGATGCTACGAGCGGGGATGTCGACCCGTATCAGATCACCATCTCTCACAAAGGCAATAGGACCTGCGTCCACTGCTTCTGGAGCGATGTGGCCAATGCACAGGCCGGTTGTGCCGCCTGAGAATCGACCGTCCGTCAAGAGTAATACATCCTTACCGAGCCCCGCACCCTTGATGGCGGCGGTAATCGCGAGCATCTCGCGCATTCCCGGCC
>JBMSHQ010000042.1:0-9275 GCA_049416945.1 Pontimonas sp.
TTTTCGGCCTGTTCGGCAAGCACGCTAAAAGCCCCAAACATTGACTTGTCGTCAGGAATCGGGTGGCGAGCAAGCCATTTTTCGTTGACGTGTCGATACAAATCGTCAGCCGGCGAAATGGAGTGGTCGACGTCACCGAGTTCTAAGCCGCTTGCTGGCGAGATGACGTCGGTCGGCTGAGAAGAACGAGGCATCACCACACCCTACGACGCGTGACTGAATGGCGGGTGGGTCAGGCGCAGGCCGATAGCGTGTAGCCGTGAAGCGGGCTGGAGTTGATCGCGACGTCCTCCGCCTCGCCCTCCCGGCCCTCGGTGCTCTGATTGCCGAGCCCCTCTTCCTACTCACTGACACGGCAATGGTGGGGCATCTCGGCCAAGACCCCCTCGCTGCATTGGGGTTGGCTGGCACCATCCTTCAAACCATTGTCGGCCTACTCATTTTTCTTGCCTATGCGACCACCCCGTTTGTGGCGCGACGTTTGGGGGCCGGAGACCGACCAGGCGCGATGTCCGCCGGAGTCGATGGGGTGTGGCTCGCGATTGCACTGGGCGTGGTGATGGCACTCGTCGGACTACTCTCCGGCCGAACAATCATTAGCTGGTTCGGAGCAGGTTCTGACGTCTCCGACCTCGCCCACAGCTATCTCGACACCTCCTGGTGGGGTTTACCGGGAATGCTTCTCGTTCTCGCCGCGACGGGAGTGTTGCGGGGATTGCAAGATACGGTCACGCCCTTTGTCGTCGCGGTAGCTGGGTTTTCTGCCAACATCGCCCTGAACGCGCTCTTCATCTATGGTCTGGGCTGGGGTCTGATTGGCTCAGCCGTGGGTACCGTCATCGCCCAGTGGGCGATGGCGCTGTGGCTCGTGGCAGTGGTGGTTCGCCACGCGCGTGCCGAAGCAGTACCTCTGCTGCCCGGTAAGGCCGGAGTGCTCGGGGCGATGAAGCTCGGCGGATGGTTGTTTATCCGAACCATCAGCTTGCGAATCGCGTTCGTGGGAGCCACCGTGGTCGCGACTTCTTTGGGAACGGCAGAGCTCGCCACCTGGCACGTCGCGTTTACGGTGTTTACCCTGATTGCTCTCGCCCTGGACTCTTTGGCGATTGCGGGTCAAAGCCTGGTGGGACACCGGCTTGGTAAAGGTGATCGTGACGAAACACGAAGCGTGGTGAACCGTCTTGTCAGCTGGGGTTGGCTGAGTGGTGCTGCATTGGGAGTGGCCTTAATTGCCCTCTCTCCCCTTCTCCCTCTCGCCGTTACCTCAGACCCCACGGTTCGAAGCTTTCTAATTCCCACTCTCATCCTTCTGGGGCTCGCCATGCCCTTGGGAGGGTTCGTGTTCGTGCTCGACGGTGTCCTCATGGGCGCGGGAGACGGCAAATACCTGGCCGTGACCGGCCTAATCAACGTGGCCGTGCTCCTACCGTTATTTGCGCTCACGATGTTTATCGCTGACACAACTACGCTGGAGTGGGCAGGTGTGGCGGCGCTTCAGGCGAGCGTCGGATTCGGATATCTCGGGGCTCGAGCAATCACGTTGGGCCTGCGAGCGCGAACAGATAGATGGATGGTGCTGGGTGTCACTAACGGTGAGTCGTGAACTGCGTCGTCGGCGCAATGGAGTCTTCCTGCTATTTGGAATCAGTGGTTTCGTCTTCGCCAACTGGGCCGCACGGCTTCCTGGAATTCGCGACAACCTCGACATTTCCCCCGCCGAGGTCGGCCTGTTCCTTTTTGGCGGAGCAGCTGGAGCGATATTGGGACTCGCGTTTGCCGCCCACGTCATCGCCTATTTAGGTGAGCGACGAACAATGCTGATTTTCATGCTCACCGCACTCACCGCTGTCGGCACAGTGGGATTCGTCAGCGTCTACCTGCCGTCCATCATTGTTGCGGTGAGCGTCATGGTGTTTTTTGGAATCGGAGCCAGTACGACAGACGTGGCAATGAATATCGAGGGCGCCGAAGTGGAACGCGAGCTAGGGCGCACCATCATGCCGTGGTTCCACGCGTTGTTTTCCTTGGGCACCGCCTTTGGCGGAGGAATTGCAGCTGCTGCGAGCGCACTCGGCATCGGAGTGGACTGGCACCTCGGTGTGGTTGCCCTCGCACTCGTGCCACTCACGATTTATAGCGTCCACCTCATGGGAGGCCCCGCCTCTCGTGGGAGCCACGACAACCCAGAGGAGCGCAGCACCGTGGGTGAGCGCCTCGGGGTGTGGAAAGAAGGTCGAACAATCTTGATCGGGCTCGTGGGCCTGTCGATGGCTCTGGCCGAAGGATCGGCAAACGATTGGCTGGCCCTGGGAATGGTGGATGACCGAGGATTCAGCAATGCCACGGGTGCCCTGTGGTTCGTGCTCTTTGTCTCGGCAATGACGGCCGGTCGAATAGTGGGAGTTCCGCTCATTGACCGAGTGGGCAGAGTGGTCGCGTTGCGCCTGAGTGCTCTCTCGGCATTTGCCGGCCTCGCCCTGCTGATACTGATCGAAAACACCGTGGTGTCTGTCATCGCCGTCATCCTCTGGGGTTTGGGAAGCGCTCTCGGATTCCCTGTCGCCATGTCCGCCGCCGCCGATGATCCCAAGCGTGGTCCCGCTCGGGTGAGCGCTGTTGCCACTCTTGCCTACGGCGCTTTTCTCATAGGCCCGCCCATCATCGGAGGATTGGCAGAAGTCTTTGGAGTGTTGAATTCGCTGTGGGTGGTGGCGGCACTAGTGGCTGCCGGGTATCTGGCCATCCCTGCGACGAAAAAACGAGACGCCTAGACTTCCCTGCCATGAGGGTGATGATTGCGACGTGTAGCGTCGACTATTCGGGGCGGCTCAACGCCCATCTCCCTCTCGCGAAGAGGTTGCTCATTGCCAAACAAGACGGAAGCATCCTCATTCATTCAGACGGGGGTTCCTACAAGCCCCTGAATTGGATGTCTCCTCCGTGCACGCTCAGTGAAATCGAGCCCGACGACGTCCAGCTCAACGCGGGAGTGACCATGGTGTGGCAGGTCACCCACCAGAAGACGGCCGATTTGCTGGTGCTCAGCATTCACGAGGTGCACGAAGACGTTCACTACGAGCTAGGCGAAGATCCCGGCCTCATCAAAGAAGGCGTCGAAGCAGAATTGCAACGGCTTGTGGCCGATGACCTGAACTGCATTGGAGAGGGCCTCACGCTGGTGCGTCGTGAATACCCGACAGCAATCGGGCCGGTAGATGTTCTCGCGACCCACCGCGACGGTGGCACCGTCGCGATTGAAATCAAACGTCGTGGGGAAATCGACGGGGTGGAGCAACTCACGCGCTATCGGGAACTTCTCCAACGCGATCCACACCTACGCCCGGTTCGTGCCGTGTTTGCGGCTCAAGAAATCAGCCCCCAGGCGAAGACTTTGGCGTCCGATCGAGACATTGACTGTGTGGTGTTGGACTATGAAGCGCTTCGAGACGGCGACCGCGACGACAACCGCTTGTTCTAGAGATGACTGACGGTCAGCCTCACTAGGCTTTGTGGGTGCCTCACTTCGACACCATTCTCTTTGACCTCGACGGCACAATTGTTGACAGTGCACCGGGCATCGTCGAATCCATTGCCTACACCCTTCGGGAACTCGACCGCCCCGTGCCACCCATGAAGGACCTCCTGCATTGGGTCGGCCCACCACTACCCCAGTCGTTTGAAAAGCGAGGGGGCATCGAAGCGTCTCTTCTGGACGAAGCGGTGAGAATTTACCGCGACCACTACCTCAACTACGGTGCCTACGATTCCAAGCTGTTTGACGGGATGGGGTCTATTCTGCGCGACCTGCGCTCAGAAGGACGCCACCTTGCCATCGCTACGTCAAAGCCGACCACACCGGCAACGTTGATGCTGGAGCACTTCACCCTCGTCCCGTACTTCAGCGTCATTGCCGCCGCCGCCGATGATGAGAGCAGGGGAGAAAAACACCTCATCATCGACGATGCCCTGGAAGGTCTCGCCGATATCGGCATCGACCCCTCCCGGGTCCTTATGGTGGGTGACCGCATCCACGACATCGAGGGAGCCAAGCAGCACAACATTCCCTGCGCGGTGGTTCGCTGGGGGTACGGCACATCCGAGGAGTGGGTTCACGCCGACCACCAGGTCGATACCCCCCGGCAGCTTCGAGAACTCTTGGGGCTGAAGGCTCCCCGTGGCGGAGACCAGAACTAGGCGGGTACTCTTCCGGCATGCAGCCAGATTGGGACAACCCCGAGGACTTACCGCTTCGGTTCAATCCTCCCGATGGTTGGCGGACTCCCGATTCACAGTGGGTGTCTCTCTACCAAGGTTTTCAACCCCCTCCTGGTTGGAGGCCTTATTCGGGGTGTCCCGCGGCGCCACCCAACTGGCCCTGGTGGGAAGAAAATGGTGCGGCCTGGTATACCTTTTTTCGCTTTCACAGCCCACCGCCCACCCGTTCACTTGGGGGATGGTTTGCCCTTGGCGCCGCCGGTCTCTTCACGGTGATGGTTTCGCCTTTCGCTCTGGGCTTTCCCAGCGCCTTCATTCCCGGTGGAATCGCCTTGCTGGCGCTCTTCTTCGGAGTGAGGGGTGTGGTGCGCACTCTGCGCAAACAATCCAATTGGCTCCATGGAGATCCCCTGGATCGGGTGAGGGCATGGGCGGAAGCAAGGCGAGCCGAGGAGTTACCCCGGCTCTATGAGAAGCATCGGCGTCGTAGTGAGGGTGAGCCCAGCTTCGCCGAGTTCGAAACCTCTATGCAGCAGTGGTGGTGGCGCGAAATGCCCGCAACCTCAGCGAATTAGTCACCACGAATATTGATGAGAACGCCATCGCCGCACCCGCAATCAGGGGGTTCAACACTCCCGCCACTGCCAGCGGCAATGCGATGACGTTATAGGCAAAAGCCCAAAAAAGGTTTCCTCGGATGGTGCCCAGAGTTTTGCGCGCGAGGCGCAACGCCACCGGAACTTGCTCAATGTCACCTCGGGTGATGGTGATGTCCCCCGCCGACATGGCCTGGTCGGTGCCACTACCGAGTGCGATTCCCACATCGGCATTCGCCAAAGCAGGGGCGTCATTCATTCCATCGCCCACCATCGCCACCCGACGTCCTTGACGGTGCAACTCGTCGATGGCCGCGACTTTCCCTTCCGGCGTCACCCCAGAAATTACGGTGTCGATTCCGAGCTGTTTCGCTACTGCCTGAGCAGGGCCATCAGCGTCGCCAGTGAGCAACACCACCTGATACCCGCGGGACTGGAGAAGGGCGACGGTCGCGGCAGATTGAGGCTTGGGTTGGTCCGCCAAATACACCGCACCCCACAGAGTCCCATCGACTGCCATCCACACTGCCGTGTGTTCCCCGGAGTGGGCGAACTCGCTCGCGAGACTCTCGGGAACGACTACTTCCTCCCCGGCAAGCCAGGTCGCGCGGCCCGCTTTCACTTCTCGACCAGAGACCCTCGCGCTTACACCGAATCCCGCGTGAGTTTTCTCGTCACTGACCGACAGTTTCTCGTTCGCGGGATAGTGAGCGACTAGTGCTTTCGCTATGGGGTGGCTCGAGCTCGATTCGACCGCGGTGAGCAGCGACCACATTTCATCCGAGTCGATACCCTCGGCGAGCGATTCTGATACCACCGACATGGTCCCGGTCGTGAGAGTGCCGGTCTTATCCATCACCACCGTGTCCACGTGCTGACTTGATTCCAATGCCTCCGGACCAGACAGCAAAATACCGAGCTCTGCCCCGCGACCCGTTCCCGCCAAGAGTGCAGTCGGTGTCGCTAACCCCAAGGCGCAGGGGCAGGCAATGATCAGCGTCGCGACCGCCGCACGAAATGCCCACTCCGGAGTGGGGCCCCACAGCAACCACCCCATCAGAGTAAGAAGGGACAGAATCAGCACAATCGGAACAAAGACGCCCGAAATACGATCGGCGAGCCGCTGTGCGTGTGCTTTGCCGCTTTGAGCCCGCTCAACAATCGCAGCCATGCGAGCCAGATGGGTGTCACCTCCCACGCGTGTGGCTTCGATCACAAGCCGACCGTGTGTATTGATGGTGCCCCCAATCACATCGTCTCCCGCTGACACATCAACCGGAGCCGATTCGCCGGTCACAAGCGACCGATCAATTGCAGACTCACCTTCGAGAATGACCCCATCCGTCGCTACCCGGTCACCAGGGCGCACCACTACCTTCATTCCCACCGCTACCTGATCAATCGGCACGAGGACTTCCACTTCGATAGGCCCGTTTGGCCCCGGTATCTCTCGGAGGACCCGCGCCTCGTTTACTCCGGCGGCCAGCAGCGCCCTTAGGGCTTCTCCCGCCTCTCGCTTCGCTCGGGTTTCGAGGTATCGGCCCAGAAGAATGAAGGTCGTGACGGCGGCGGCCACTTCAAAGTAGATTTCATTTCCCACCTGCTCGGGCGGGGCAAAAAAGTGCATAGTCATCGTCATGCCCCATTGCCCCGCTCCACCCCAGATGAGGGCGTAGAGCGACCAGAGGCTCGCCGCAATGACACCAATAGAGACGAGTGTGTCCATCGTTGCGGAGCGGTGGATGGCATTCACCCACGCGGCGCGGTGAAACGGCCACGCCCCCCAGATTGCGACCGGAAGAGCGAATGCCAGAACCACCCATTGCCAGCCGGGAAATTGTGTCGGCGGAATCATGCTCAGCACCACAACGGGCACCGTGAAAAGTGCGGATCCAATGAGACGGCGCCGCAGCATCGTCATCTTGTCGATTTTTGGCGCGGCAGAGGCGCCATGAACAGACGCGGAATAACCCGTTTTCTTTACTTGTTCAAGTAACTGCTCAAGATTGAGTGCCTCACCCCAGATAGTTGCTGTATCGGTGGCATAGTTCACCGATGCGGTAACTCCCTCTACCTGATTGAGGCCTTTTTCGACGCGCTGGGCACAGGCAGCGCAGGTCATCCCTTCGATATCGAGCTGAAGGGTGTGGCCGGAGCCAGCGTTCTCGCTCACGATTGTGAGACGACCGCCTCAAGGGTGTACCCCGCGTCCGCGATGGCACCCGCAAGAGGGCCAATAATGTCATCGCTGCCGTGTTCAACCGTGATCTTGGATTTTCCGCCGTTCACGAGCTCCACCGACACGTCACTCACTCCGGGAATGTCTTTGGTTTTTGTGGTGACCGTCTGCACACAGTGGTTGCACGTCATTCCTGATACTTCGACAACGGTTTTCATCTCGATCGTCTCCCGTAACACCAGGTCCCGTTTCCATGCTGGAATTTGCCAGCTGCTGCCACCAGCATAGGCAGTATGACTATGAATCCGGCGGGCGTGTTCCAGCGCACTGAGCGCTTTCTCGCGGTTCCAGCCAGTCGCCGCACCGCTCGCATCGCCTCACCGATCCGGCCGGAGGAGTCGGTGGCGATTCCCCAGGCGCGTGGAGACGACGTGGCAGCTGCCGCTGCTCGGGTGCGTGAAGCACAGCGTGAATGGGCCAAAAGGACTGTTAAAGAGCGAACAGCATTTGCCAAAAGGCTTCACACCCTGGTGCTCGAGAGACAGGAAGACATCCTCGACATCATCCAATGGGAGACAGGCAAGTCTCGCCGCAGCGCCTTCGATGAAGTCGCCGACGTGTCAATGACTGCCCTCTACTACGCCTCGAATGGCCCCAGGCAGTTGGCGTCAGAGCGCCGACGCGGAGCGCTACCCCTGCTCACCACCGCGCGAGTGAACTATCACCCTCGGGGACTCGTGTCGATGATCAGTCCGTGGAACTATCCCTTCACCCTTCCGATGAGTGACGCGATTCCCGCTCTGATTGCAGGAAACGGCGTTCTCCTCAAACCCGACCCCAAGACAACCCTGTCGGCGCTCTATGGAATTTCTCTGATGGAAGAAGCCGGCTTGCCCCGCGACCTTTTTCTCACGATTACGGGAAAGGCAGAAGTCGTGGGACCGGCGCTCATTGCGGAAGGTGACTACGTCATGTTCACGGGCTCCACCGCAACCGGCGCGAAGGTGGCACAGCAAGCAGCCCGCCACCTCATCGACTTCTCAGCCGAGCTCGGTGGAAAAAACGCGATGGTGGTCTTAGACGATGCCGATCAAGATCGGGCCATCGAGGGAATCATCACGGCGGCGTTTTCCAACGCCGGCCAACTGTGTATGAGTATTGAGCGGCTCTATGTTCACGAGGCAATTTACGACACATTTGTCCCCGCGTTGGTTGAGCGCGTGTCATCGCTCAGTCTGGGTATTGCCATGGACTACACCGCAGATGTCGGCTCCCTCATTTCGCGCGACCAGCTGCGCAAAGTGAATGCCCACGTGCAGGACGCGAAGAAGAAGGGCGCGACGATTCTCACCGGCGGTCGGCCACGACCCGACTTAGGCCCCTTCGTCTATGAGCCCACCGTGCTGGAGGGGGTCACCGAAGAGATGATTCTGTGTCGCGGCGAAACCTTTGGGCCCGTCGTGGCAGTGACGAAGATCTCCTCTGATGAGGAGGCCATCGCGCGAGCGAATGACAGCGACTATGGGCTCAACGCCAGCGTGTGGGGCTCTCCGGCACGCGCCACCGCCCTCGCCACTCAGATTCAGGCGGGAAGCGTCAACGTCAACGAGGGTTTCACCGCGTCGTGGGCGTCAACCGACGCCCCGATGGGGGGAATGAAAAAATCGGGAATCGGGCGACGCCACGGACCTGAGGGAATCCGCAAATATTGTGAAACTCAAACCCTCGCTCGTCAGCGACTCGCCAACGTCGACGCCCCGAAGGGCATGAGTCAAGAGAGGTTCACTCGGGTGATGACGGCGGGGCTCAAGATGATGCGGTTCATTCGCCGCTAACGACCACTGTTGTGCGCGAGGGGGGACTTGAACCCCCACGCCCTTGCGGGCACTGGCACCTGAAGCCAGCGCGTCTGCCAATTCCGCCACTCGCGCAGTGGTCACACACACTGCGTGTAACAGAGGCGAGATTAGCACAGCGTTCGCACCCCTACCGAGGCCGCTTCTCGCCAGCTAGGGCACGCCTCACCCCAGTACCATCAGTGTCAGACCATCGATTAGGGGAGAGTGCGTGGGCTTCCTCGACAACTTTGAACGCTCGCTCGAGAGGGCAGTGGGTGGAGCGTTTGCGAAAACGTTTCGAAGCGGTATTCACCCGCTCGAAATTGTCGCTGCCATCAAGCGCGAAATGGATGCTCGAGCCACGGTGGTCTCGCGAGAGCGCATCCTCGTTCCCAGTCACTACGTCGTCTCACTGAGTGCAGCGGACCACGAGCGCTTGAACGAACT
>JBMSHQ010000043.1:0-9163 GCA_049416945.1 Pontimonas sp.
TTTCGTGGCCCTAATTGAAGCGTTGACCGCTCGAGAAATTCTTGACTCCCGAGGAAATCCCACCGTCGAGGTGGAGGTTTTACTCGAAGACGGCACGATTGGCCGCGCCGCCGTGCCCTCCGGGGCGTCGACGGGACAATACGAGGCATATGAATTGCGCGATGGTGACGCCAAGCGCTACCTCGGTAAAGGTGTTCAGCGCGCGGTCACCTCGGTAATTGATGTCTTAGGTCCCGCCATCGAAGGCATGGAGGCAAGCGAGCAGCGGGCAGTAGATGAAGTACTGCTGAATACTGATGGCACCGAGAACAAGAGCAACCTGGGGGCAAACGCCATCCTTGGTGTGTCTCTCGCGGTGGCGAAGGCATCGGCTGATTCCGCGGATCTGCCGCTCTTCCAATACTTGGGTGGTCCGAACGCCCACGTGCTCCCCGTTCCGATGATGAACGTCATTAATGGGGGTGCTCACGCTGACACCGGTGTGGACATCCAAGAGTTCATGATTTTGCCGATTGGCGCTGATTCGATGTCTGAGGCGATTCGAATGGGAGCTGAGTGCTACCACGCGCTCAAGTCGGAATTGAAGGCAGCCGGTTTGGCAACGGGCTTGGGTGATGAGGGTGGTTTCGCCCCGGAGCTTCCGAGTAACCGCGATGCGTTGGATTTCCTCTTGCGCGGAATCGAGCGGGCGGGCTTCGCTCCTGGTAAAGAAATTGCCTTGGGTCTTGATGTTGCCGCCACGGAAATGTTTGACGCGGGAAGCTACAGCTTTGAAGGCGGCAAGAAGTCGTCTGATGAAATGGTTTCTTACTATCAGCAGTTGGTGGCGGACTATCCACTGGTCACCATTGAAGACCCGCTCGACGAGAACGACTGGGATGGCTGGATTGCCCTGACTGCTGCCCTCGGCGGTGCTGTCCAACTCGTCGGAGACGACTTGTTCGTCACTAACCCTGCCCGCCTTGCCGATGGCATTGCGCGGGGTGCAGCGAATTCACTGTTGGTGAAGGTGAACCAAATTGGCTCGCTGTCAGAAACCCTCGACGCCGTGAGCTTGGCTCAGCGCAGTGGCTACACAGCTGTGCTCTCCCACCGCTCGGGTGAAACCGAAGACACCACCATTGCGGACATCGCGGTCGCAACCAACTGCGGGCAAATCAAGACCGGTGCTCCTGCGAGGAGCGAACGCGTGGCGAAATACAACCAGCTGCTTCGTATCGAGGAAGAGCTAGGCCCACAGGCTCGCTACGCGGGCGCGAGCGCCTACCCACGCTTCAGCGCATAGCGCTTACCCCGCGAGGCGGTCGGCGTTCTCAAGACCACCCGACTTACACTGGCGAGGTGGTAGCGAGCGAGAAAAAGAAAAAGCGGTCGGCAAAAAAGCCGAATCGCTCGCTCACGGTCTCTCTGCAGGCCTCCGGCTTCACCGCGACGGTTCTCGCACTCATTGTGACCGGGGTAGTCGTGCTCTCGCCCTCTCTTCAAGTCTTGGCTGAACAGCGCCAGCAAATCGCCCAATTGGAAGCCCAGTTGGCTGAAACTGACGCCGAAGTGTTGCGGTTGGAAGACCAGCTCGAGCGCTGGAACGACAGGGTATTCGTGGAAACTCAGGCGCGCTCGCGACTGATGTTTGTCTACCCCGGAGATATCACCTACCTAGTGCTTGACGATCTGCCCGAAGACGACTCAGACGGCGACGCCATCGTTTCTGAAGACATCCAATTGGCTCAACCCAACTGGCGTGAATCTCTCCTCGCGAGCTACCTGGTGGCCGCGACGACTTCGACGATGGTGTCTGCTTCAGATGCTCCGGAGCAAGACACGTCACTTCTTCCGTCGCCCAGTGAAGGTAGTGAGGAAAGACCAGAGCAGTGAGCGTTGAACCTCCCCGCGAGAGCGACCGAGAATTACTCGAAGCCCAGCTCGGTCGCCCGATGAGGGGCCTTGTGGGTATTGCCGCGAGGTGTGCGTGTGGGGCGCCGGCTGTGGTTGTCACCGAACCGCGACTTCCCGATGGAACTCCTTTTCCTACGCTCTATTACCTGTCGCTTCCCGAGGCCACAAAGGAAGCATCCCGATTGGAGGCCGCGGGGAAGATGGCCGAGTATCAGTCGCGGCTCGATGCGGACGATAATGCGCGAGAGCTGTATGCCTCGGCACACCAGAGTTTTCTCCACACTCGCGAACAACTGGGTGTTGTTGACGAGATTTCAGGGATTAGTGCCGGAGGAATGCCCACTCGTGTGAAGTGTCTTCACGCGCTGATGGCGCATTCCCTGGCCGTGGGCCCGGGGGTGAATCCGGTGGGAGATTGGGCTCTCGCCGATTCGTCGTGGTCGATCAAGGAGTGTCAGTGTTCCTTCCCCGAGTAGCACGGAGACTATCTGTCGCCTCGGTCGTGGCGACAGCAATTGTTGTGGTCTCCGGTCCTGCTGCTTATGCCGACGAGGTGAGAGAACGGCAGTACTGGCTCCAGGAATATGGCATTTCTCAGGCGTGGAGCATCACGCGGGGAGCGGGTGTGACGATCGCCATCATCGACACCGGTGTCGATTCCTCTCACCCCGATTTACAAGGCGCCATCGCTGGCGGAACCGATGTATCGGGTATTGGCTCTCCCGACGGCCTCACCCCAGTGGGGCTCTCTAGCGAACACGGAACGATGGTGGCTTCCCTCGCTGCCGGCCGCGGACACGGTCGCGACGAGGGAGTCATAGGAAGCGCCCCTGAAGCAAACATCCTCAGTGTGTCCATGAGTTTTCAAGGAACGGCGATTCCGGCAGATGAACAAATTGCCGAGGCGGTGAGGTGGGCTGTTGATCGGGGGGCAGATGTCATTTCTCTCTCGCTCACCCGAAACACTCGCGAATGGCCGGTCAGTTGGGACAAAGCCTTCGGCTACGCCGAGCGAAACGACGTGGTAGTGGTCGCGGCGGCGGGCAATCGCTCCGCCGGTACCGAGGTGGTCGGCGCCCCGGCAACCATGCCCGGAGTGCTCACCGTGGGCGGTGTCGATCGTGCGGGATTCGCGAGTGCAACCGCCTCGAGCCAAGGAATCACCATTGGGGTAATGGCTCCGAGCGAGGATTTAGTGGGTGCTTATCCGGGTGATCGCTATGCCGAGTGGGCTGGCACCAGCGGGGCCACGCCGATTGTGGCGGGGATTGTGGCGCTGGTGCGCGCCGCTCACCCGTCACTTGATGCCGCAAATGTCATCAATCGGGTATTGACGACAGCCACTCCCGTCACATCCACCAGACCGGATCCGCTTTACGGATACGGTCTCGTCGACGCTTACCAAGCTGTAGTCGCCGACGTCCCCGCCGTGAGCGCCAACCCACTGGGTTCTATTGATGAATGGGTCACGATTTATCGGCGGGGTGACGATGAGCAGGTGGTTTACCCACTCGGACCTATTGCGCCGCCCGAATTACCCACACCCCGAATCGTCGAGAGCTCGGGGGTCGGCGCGGAGAGATCGGGCGCGGATGTCATCGCCTGGTCAATGGCGGGGGCACTCGTGATGGCGTTACTCGCCATTGGCACTCTTGGCACCGTGAGCGTTCGAAGGGCCCTGAGAAAATCGGTAGATTAGGGGTGCTCATCTCCCCATCGGAAAGTTTTTGCTGTGCACAAGATTGTTATCGTCGGCGGCGGTTATGCCGGTTTCTACACCGCGTTTAAGCTCGAGAGACTTCTGCGCCGCAATGAAGCGTCCATCACTCTGATTGACCCGCTTCCCTACATGACCTATCAGCCCTTCCTGCCAGAAGTGGCGGCGGGCTCAATTGAGGCGCGACACGCCATCGTTCCCCATCGCCAACACCTGAAAAAGACAAACGTCATTACCGCTCGAGTGACCGCTATCGACCACAACAAGAGGGTCGTCACGGTGACTCCTGATGTCGGTGATGAGTTCACGGTCGACTATGACCACGTGGTGGTGACGGCAGGCGCCGTAACCCGCACGTTCCCGATTCCGGGTGTTGCTGATGTAGCGATTGGCCTGAAAACTATTGAAGAGGCCGTGTCGGTCCGTGACCGTTTGATTGACAACATTCACGTGGCCAACCACATGCCTCCCGGTCCCGAGCGCGACCGACTGCTCACTCTTGTAGTTGTCGGGGGCGGCTTCGCCGGTATCGAGGCATTTGCTGAACTGCGGAGTCTGGTTTCTGACATGTTGCGCAAGTGCAATGGCCTGACTGTGAAAGATACCCACTTCCACCTCATTGAAGCGATGGACCGGATCATGCCGGAAGTATCGCTTGAAACGAGCAAGTGGGTTCTCAAGAATTTGGAAGAGCGTGAAGCGTACGTCCACCTCAACACCCAGCTAGTGAGCGCAGTGGGTGGCCGTCTCGAACTCTCGACCGGCCAGATCCTGGAAACCGACATTGTGGTGTGGACCGCTGGTGTCAAAGCGAAGTCCATGCTCGGTGGCTCAGGTATCCCGTTGGATGACCGTGGCCGGATTCGAGCCCAAGCAGACCTTCGTGTGACCGATGACAACGGCCCCATAGAGGGAATGTGGACTGCGGGCGATGTGGCGGCGGTGCCGGACCTTTCCGGTGGTGGAGTGGGCGGCTACTGTGTGCCGAACGCTCAACACGCGGTTCGTCAGGCGAAGCAGTTGGCGAAGAACATCACGGCTGTGTTGCGTGGGGAAGAGCCAAAAGACTATTTCCACAAGAACCTCGGTGCCGTCGCAGGTCTCGGAATTGGTGTGGGAGTCATGCAGGTGGGTCCCTTTGCTCTCAAAGGTTTCCTCGCCTGGCTAGCGCACCGCGGTTACCACGGTCTGGCGATGCCCATGTGGGAGCGTAAAGCACGTGTGCTGTCCGACTGGATGATGCAACTGTTCTGGGGCAGAGATGTCGCCAGCGTGCGTGCCGTCGCACGACCGCGAGCTTTCTTCGAAGAATTTGCTGCCCGCCCCGCTCCTGCGCAAGCGAAGAAGGCTGCGAGCAAGGCCAAAAAGACGCCGGTTCGCGCCGGTTAGACTGCCAGCGGGCCCCGGTAGCCCAATCGGCAGAGGCAGGCGACTTAAAATCGTCACAGTCGGGGTTCGAGTCCCCGCCGGGGCACCAGCCTGATAGTTGGCCTAGAGCGCCACTAATACAAGCGGTTTACACTCAACACCATGGAAACCCTTATCGTTCTTGGAGTCGTTGTCGGCCTCGTGGCCATCGTTGGTATTTACCTCTGGGCTACCTACAACAGCCTGGTCACCCTTAACGTCCGTGTTGACGAGGCGTGGAGTGACATCACTGTGCAACTCAAGCGCCGTGCCGACCTCATCCCCAACCTGGTCGACTCGGTCAAGGGGTATGCCACCCATGAGTCCAAAGTCTTTGAGAATGTGACCAAGGCCCGCGCTGCGACTCTTTCGGCCCAAGGTCCGGCCGAAGCTGGGGCGGCTGAGAACCTGATGCAGGAAGCACTAAAAAGTATTTTTGCTGTGGCGGAAGCGTACCCCCAGCTCCAAGCCAGCCAGAACTTCCTTCAGTTGCAGGGCGAACTGGTCGACACCGAAGACAAAATTCAGAGTGCCCGACGTTTCTATAACGGAGGGGTTCGAGAGTTGAACACCAAAATCAAGGTGTTTCCCAACAACGTCTTTTCCTCCAACTTGGGATTTGGAGAGCGAGACTTCTTCGAGGTGGAGAACCCGGAGGCTATCGCTGAAGCCCCTCGGGTGAAGTTCTAGATCCGCTCGTCGTTAACGTTGCTTCTCTCATAGATCGGTAGTCCCCATGTATCGTGCCGTTGCCGCTAATAAGCGCAACACCGTGTTGATCATGGCGGTCTTTGTCGCGTTGGTGGTCGGCATCGGACTTGTTGCGCAGGCCTTGCTCGGTGATGGGTCCGGGGTCATCCTTGGTGCCACGATCATTGGTGCCCTCGTGTATGTCGTGATTCAGTACTACCAAGCGGGTTCTCAAGCGTTGGCCATGGCAGGTGCCCGCGAGATTCAGAAGAAGGACAACCCGCGGCTGTATCGAATCGTCGAGAACCTTGCGATTACGACGGGCCTACCCACCCCCAAGGTATACATCGTGGATGATCCCGCTCCCAACGCATTTGCGACCGGCCGCGATCCAGAGCACGCCGCAGTCGCAGCGACAACCGGGCTTCTGGAATTGATGGATGATCAAGAGCTCGAGGGCGTCATGGCCCACGAAATGGCCCATGTGAAGAACCTTGATATTCGGGTTTCCACCATCGTGTTTGGCCTTGTGGTCGTTGTGGGATTCATTGCAGACTTTCTGGCCCGAATGGCCTTCTTCGGAGGGCTCAGGCGCAACAACGGCGGAGGAAACCCGGTTGTCTTGGTGGTGGGACTGCTGGCGATGATTTTGGCGCCCCTTCTTGCTGCCCTCATCCAGGCTGCGATTTCTCGACAGCGCGAGTACCTTGCCGATGCAACGGGAGCTCTCACCACGAGACACCCCGAGGGTTTGGCTCGTGCACTTCACAAACTGGGTGAATATGGGCGACCGTTAAAGCGCCAGCAGGCCTCGATGGCCCATTTGTGGATGGCCGATCCCATGCAACCGGGGGTCATTGACCGAATGTTCCAAACCCATCCGCCGATTCCTGACCGGATTCGTCGACTTCTCGAGAACCAGACCAAGTTCTAAGCCAGAACGGGGCGACAACCTAGACTGGTGCCCATGAGAACGCCACGATGGTTCCGCGAAGGAGCCAAGACTTCTAGCGTGCCGGTGGGAATCCACCTTGCCGCCGCATGGTCGTGGCGTTTTATTGCGATTGTTGCGGCTCTCGCTGTCGCCGTGTTGCTCATCATTCAACTGAGCTTCATCGTCGTACCCCTCCTGATTGCGGTGCTTCTCGCTGTCTTGGCCGCCCCGGTTGCCCAGTGGCTCAGGAGATACCGGGTTCCGGGCTGGTTGGCGACCCTGCTCACCATCGTGGGGTTTCTGAGCGCGGTCACCGCCCTTATTTGGCTCGTGGTCGAGCAAATTCGTCAAGAGTGGATGTCGCTACAGGAGCGAAGTGTTCTCGCCTATGAGGACTTCATCGTCTATCTCTTGGAGTCCCCGCTTCACGTGACGGAAACCCAACTCAATGACTGGTTGGAGCAGCTCGCAGAGCAGTTGAACCTCAATTCGGCGTGGATTCTCTCGGGCGCACTCTCCATCAGTTCGTCGGTCGGCTCAGTCCTGGTGGGAGCGGGTCTGGCACTTTTTGCGTTGGTGTTTTTTGTCCACGATGGTGAGCGGATTCTGCGATGGCTGATTGGGCTTTTGCCCCAGGGGGCCCGAGCACCGGTTGCCGGGGCGAGCCAACGCGGTTGGGAAACCCTCACTCGTTTTGTGTCGGTGCAAATCTTTGTCGCTGTCGTCGATGCCATTGGTATCGGTCTGGGGGCGTTTTTCCTCGGCTTGCCACTGGTGATTCCCATTGCTGTCGCCGTGTTCTTGGGAGGGTTTGTCCCTATCATCGGAGCATTTGCGGCAGGGGGCCTTGCGGCGTTCATCGCGCTGGTTTACGAGGGCCCGATTGCAGCACTCATCATGATCGCCATTGTGTTGGCCGTTCAGCAGATTGAGGGGCAGATTTTGCAGCCGCTCGTGATGGGCGCTGCGGTTCGGGTGCACCCCCTCGCTGTCGTGTTGGCCGTTGCAGCGGGAGGCTTCCTCGCGGGAATTCCGGGTGTCCTATTTGCCGTGCCGATTGTGGCGTATCTGAACGTTTTTATCGGCTATCTGTCTCGGCGCGAATGGTTGAGTGATCCTGCGATTACGCCGTGGCTTCAACCGAAAGTAGGGTTATAGCTCGTGACGATGACTGATCCTGCACCGAAGACGTCTTCTCTCCCCGGACCCAGCCTGGAAGAGTTCGAACGCGCGCGCGGTGTCGTGAGCCAAGTGGCTCAGGTGACTCCGATGGAGGTGTCGCGTTACCTCGGCGAGCTATTGGGACAACCGGTATTCATGAAGTGTGAGAACCTCCAGCGAACCGGCTCCTACAAAATTCGTGGTGCCTACAACCGCATGTCTTCGCTGACTGACGAAGAAAAGCAACGCGGCGTGGTGGCGGCAAGCGCCGGCAACCACGCTCAGGGTGTGGCATTTGCGGCGAGGGAGCTTGGCATCAAAGCGACGATTTTCACCCCCACGGGTGTCGCTCTTCCCAAACTTCAGGCAACTCGGGCCTACGGCGCACAGGTCATCCTCACGGGCGAGACGATGGCCGAGCCGCTCCGGGCGGCGAGTGAATTTGCCGAAGAGACCGGTGCTATCCGCATCCCGCCGTTTGATCACCACGACGTCGTTGCCGGCCAGGGGACGGTGGGTCTGGAAATCATGGACCAGGTGCCAGACGTTGAGACCGTGGTTGTTCCCATTGGCGGTGGCGGACTGATCTCTGGTGTGGCCAGTGCCATGAAGCAGCGGGCAGCTGCTGAAGGTCGCACAATTCGCGTGATTGGTGTTCAAGCAAAAAATGCTGCGCCCTACCCGGGTTCTCTCAAAGCCGGAAAAATTGTGGAGGTGGCAATTCAGCCCACCATCGCGGACGGTATTGCCGTGGCAAAGCCTGGAGAGCTCAACTTCGAGATCATCAAGAACGTTGTTGACGAAGTTGTCACCGTCGATGACGACGAAACAGCCCGCGCCATCCTCGTGTTGTTGGAGCGCGCCAAAATGGTGGTGGAGCCGGCCGGAGCTGTCGGTGTGGCGGCGATTATGTCGGGGCTTGTCAAAGCGACGGGGCCGACCGTTGTGGTCCTGAGTGGTGGAAACATCGATCCGATGATCATGGAGCGAGTGATTTCCCGAGGTCTTGCGAGTTCGGGTCGTTATTTGAAGATGCGTATCCCTCTTCCCGACCGCCCGGGACAGTTGGCGAGGACCTCAGAAATCGTCGCCGACGCCAACGCGAACGTCGTTGAGGTGTTGCACACACGGCACGGCACCGGTCTGCAAATTAGCCAGGTCGAACTCGAGCTTCACATCGAAACTCGTGGTCCTGAGCATGCCGAAGAAGTGCTCGAAGCCCTTCGCCGGGAAGGCTACGAACCCCGCACGGAGTTCTAAGGCTGGAAAGTTTCGACGTCGATGATTTCGACGGCGATTTCTGCCCCACTGGGCGCGGTGTAAGTGGTCGACTCGCCAATTTTCAAACCCAGGATGGC
>JBMSHQ010000044.1:0-8956 GCA_049416945.1 Pontimonas sp.
AGCGCCACACTGAGGTTCGTCGGAAGGACCACCACGTGTCAGAGGAAAAGACCACCTCGCCGGATGCAGGCTCTGAAGATTCAGCGCAGGCTCCCGTGTCACCAACACCCGCGGACTCGGTATCAAGTGTTGAACCAGCCGTCTCCGAAACTTCGGCGGCGCCGGCACCGGCGACATCTGCCTACAGTGGCTCGCCTTTTCACCAATCGCGTTATTCCGGCATCCGCGACGCCATCGCCCAGGGTGAGGAAAAGAAGAAGAAGGCTAACCGGCGGTCGACTCGCATTACCGTTCTTGCCCTCGTAGGTCTCGTGCTCGCGGCAAGCGGCATCGGGGGAATTTCGGGAACCATTTTTGCGGTGTGGTCACTGACCGATCAGGGCCTCGTCACCGAAGGTGTCTCTGCGCCCCAAACGGTTACAGTCAACACCTCAACCGATGCAACCGTCATCACCGGTGTGGCGACCGCGGCGATGCCCTCCATTGTGACGCTCGATGTGTCGGGTTCTCAGGCCGGCGGTAGTGGCTCCGGTGTCATCATCAGTGAAGACGGCTACATCATTACTAATGCCCACGTTGTCACCGTCGGTGGCCAGGAAGCCGATCCCTCCATTCGGGTATCGACCAGCGATGGACGACTGTGGTCGTCCGAAATCATTGGCACTGACCCGGTCTCGGACGTTGCGGTGATCAAAATTGACACGGGCTTCCCGCTTTCAGCCATCTCGATTGGTGACTCTGAGGCGCTCAATGTCGGCGACGAAACGGTCGCCATCGGAGCGCCATTGGGCCTGGCAAATACGGTGACCCTCGGCATCGTGTCAGCGCTGAACCGCTCCATCACCGTAGGGTCGTCCGACACCGAAGATGGCCCCGGCCAGTTTGACTTCGACCTTCCGTTCGGCCAACCCAACTCGAACACCTCGGTGTCGCTGCCGGTGATCCAGACCGACGCATCCATCAACCCGGGTAACTCAGGGGGCGCGCTTCTCAATGCCAAGGGTGAGTTGATTGGCATCAACGTCGCCATCGCGTCGAACTCGACGTCTGCACAGGGTGCGGGAAGTATCGGACTTGGTTTCGCTATCCCCTCGAATTACGCCATGAGAGTTGCCAACGAATTGATTGCCACGGGCGCGGCGAGCCACGGTCTTCTCGGTGCGACCGTGACGGACGCGGCATTCAACCCAGAAGCAGTGGTGTCGGGGGCGCTGATTGATTCTGTTGCCCCGGGCGGCGCCGCTGATGTTGCAGGATTGCGGGCGGGCGATGTGGTCACCCAATTCAACGGGCGCCCCATCACGAACAGAATCGACCTCACCGCCCAGGTGAGAACACTGCCTGCGGGAACCGAAACCTCGCTGACCTATGTCCGCGGTGGCCAAAGCGTGACCGTTCGCGTGACCCTGGGTGAGCTTTAGGGTTTCAGCTTTTCGTAAATTTCTTTACAGGTCGGGCAGACCGGGAATTTCTCTGGGTCGCGTCCTGGAGTCCACATTTTCCCGCACAGAGCCTTTACTGGCTTACCGGTGAGCGCCGATTCGAGAATCTGGTTCTTCTTCACATAGTGAGAAAAACGCTCGTGGTCGCCCTCTTCGATTTGTTCTTCGTTGAGAAGTTTTTCGAGCTCGCGGTCTAATACGTCAACGCCGCCACCGTCTTCGAGGGGATCACTCATGAGGGAATCCTAAGTCCCGTCGCTGAGGAGCGTGGGGATGACGGGTTCGCCCGGGGTGAGACGGAAGCCATCAGGGGGCAGTTCGCTCATCACCGATGCGTGATGAGCACGCGCCTCTTCGGTGACGGAGATTGGATCGGTACTCACCATCCTCTCTCCTTCGGTGACATAGGGAACCTGAAGGCTCCTGCCCGATTCGGGTGGGGTTATCGACCCAGAGTGCACGTGCTCCGATACCGCCTTGCCGTGTGTAACTTCTCGCCACGCCGCTTTTTCGCCACCGGGGTTCGCTTTACCCTCGCTAGTTTTCTGCACCGAGATCATCTCTCCAGCGTCATTTTCACGGGCGACAAGTTTGTAGACCAGTCCCGCAGAGGGCTGACCCGACCCCGTGACGACGGCCGTTCCCACACCAAACGCGTCCACCGGGGTGGCGCGGAGTGCCGCAATGGTGAATTCATCCAGTTCATTGGTGACCACGATTCGGGTTGATGTGGCGCCCAGAGCGTCGAGCTGCGCTCGAACCTCCCCCCCAACCACGGTGAGGTCACCTGAATCGATGCGGACCGCACCCAAATTGGGCCCCGCCGCCTCAATCGCGCGGGCTACCCCGCGTTCGATGTCGTAGGTGTCGATCAGAAGCGTGGTGTCTTCGCCCAGTGTGTCCAACTGTGCTGAGAAAGCCTCTGACTCAGAGTCGTGAAGCAGAGTGAAAGCGTGGGCCGCGGTCCCCAAGGTAGGAAGGCCAAAGCGCCTACCCGCTTCTAAGTTGCTGGTGTGCCCAAAACCCGCAATAACGGCCGCCCTCGCGGCCGCCCACGCACCGTGTTCGCTGGTTCTACGAGAACCCATTTCGATCAGTGGGCGATCGCCGGCCGCTGCCACCATGCGGCTCGCTGCCGTCGCTACAGCGCAGTCGTGGTTCAACACGCTGAGAATGAGAGTTTCTAACACGACCGCTTCAGCGAACGTTGCCTCCACTTGAAGGATGGGCGAGTAGGGAAAATAGAGTTCGCCTTCGCGGTAGCCGCGAATAGTCCCGCCGAATTCGAAATCGGCCAGCCAGGCCAGGGTGTCTGGGCCGACGATGCTGCGTTGTTCTAGGAAGGCGAGTTCGTCGTCGCCAAATCGGAACTGCTCGATTTCGTCAATCAGCCGGCCAGTGCCGGCCACGACCCCGTATCGGCGACCGCCGGGGAGGCGCCGAGAAAACACCTCGAATACGCTTCGACGCGACGCACGACCACTGCGCCGGGCGGCATCGAGCATGGTGAGCTCGTAGTGGTCGGTGAGCAATGCGGTCGACATGCTCCCAGCCTACAAACACCCGCGCCCCAGTCTTTTGCCCTGCCAGACGCCTACACTTCCCCTATGTCAGCGGGGGAGTTGCAGCGGTTTCTCACACCCGATCAGCTGGGCCCCCATTTCGACGATGGAGGGCCACTCCTCGTAGTCGACAATCGGGGAGTATTTCGCAGGCGGCCATTCCACCGACAAAAAGCTCACCTCATTCTCAGTGCCCTCCATCACCGCATCGCTGAGTGGGGGGAGCGGGTGGAGTGGCACCAGGCGCAGAGCTACCGCGAGGTGCTGCGCGGGCGAAATATCGAAGTCATCAACCCCACGTCTTTTGGCCTACGAAACATGGTGGCGGAGCTTTCTCAATCGGCCACGGTCGAAGTGTTGCCATCCCGGGGGTTTGTGACCACGGAGGAACAGTTTCAGAGGTGGGCTGAAGGCCGCGGTCCGCGCCAGATGCTGATGGAAACTTTTTACCGAGACGTGAGAGTCCGTGAGGGAATCCTCATGGTGCCAGAGACCTCTCACCCCTCTGGAGTAGCGCCTGAGGGCGGTGCGTTCAACTTCGATCACGACAATCGTCAGCCGCCTCCTAAAGGTCAAACCACGCTGGGGTTGCCTGAGCCGCGGTGGCCTGTTGAGGATGAGATTGACCAGTGGGTTCGGGAAGAACTCGACCGCATGGAATCCGCTGGTGAGGCCACGTTCATCGGCCGTGATGGTCCGCGGGTTTTTGCCGCAACCCGTCAGGAAGCGCTCGCTGCTCTGGAGGATTTTCTTGACCATCGGTTGAGCGATTTTGGCGCTTACGAGGATGCGGCGATGCCGGGGGACTGGCCCATGGCGCATTCGCTGCTGAGTGTGCCGATGAACTTAGGTTTGCTCGACCCTCGCGAAGTGATCAACTCGGCGCTCGAGCGCTATCACCGTGGCGATGCGCCGCTCAACAGTGTCGAAGGGTTTGTTCGGCAAATCGCTGGCTGGCGAGATTGGGTGTGGCATTTGTACTGGCACATGGGTGAGAACTATGTGAAGCAGTCCAATTACTTTGCCCATGACGTCCCCCTTCCCCCCGAGCTAGCAACGCTTGACCCCAATCTGGTGTCGTCAGCGTGTCTCAAACAGGTCATTTCGGAAGTGCGCGACCGGGGCTGGACCCACCACATCAACCGACTCATGGTCCTGGGAAACCACGCCCTTCAGCGAAGAATCAACCCTGCCCAGCTCAACGAGTGGTTCATTGACGCCTTCGTCGATGGCACCCCCTGGGTGATGCCGGCGAATGTGGTGGGCATGAGCCAGCACGCGGATGGCGGGGTCGTCGCGACCAAGCCCTATCTCTCTGGTGGCGCTTACCTCAAAAAGATGACGCAGTACTGCCAATCGTGTCCATTCCGCCCGGATAAGCGTGTGGGAGATGACGCGTGCCCGTTCACCGCGGGCTATTGGGCGTTTCTTCACGACCACCGAGAGGCGCTGAGAGGAAATCATCGAATGTCAAAACCGATGGCGGGAATGTCGCGTCTGACAGACCTTGAGGAACTGGTGACCCAGGAGCACAACCGACGCGCGTGGTAGCAAAGACGAGAGACTCGCTCCTCTAAGATTGGGGTGTCCTCGTGGGCTCTCTGCGAGGGTCAATGAGGGGGTGTCCGCACAGCGATGGCGTTTGACCCCTCGGCCTATCGCGTTTTCCGCTACGACCGTGTCGAGTGGGATCAGGACTCTTCGACCGCGACATTCCACTACTCGTTGCACGGCGACGGAGCCCCCTCAGAGGAATTCGTTGAGCACTTGAAATTCACCGCCTGCCATCCAGAAAAGGTCGATTCAGCACGCGTGCCCCGACTGCTGGTGTTACTTGGTGCGGTCTTGGGTTTGAGCTATTACAAGCTCGCCGCACCCTCGCGCATTGAGATTGCGGCGGAGGGCCTCACTGAGGCGGGCGTGGAGTACTTCCGGCTGGTTGTGCAACACGGGATGGCCGAGTTTGCGTTGCGAAACGGGTTCGAGGGGCCTTTGACACCCGAGATTGTTGTTCTCTCGCAATTGGCACAGCCGTGGTCACAGGAGTCATGGCGCGAGGTGGCGGGTGACCCCTTAGTCCCGGTGGGTGGCGGCAAAGATTCCATCGTCTCAGTGGAATTGCTCCAGCGCGCGAGGCTCCACCCGATGCAGTTTGCGGTGAACCCCAACGACATCATCGAACGGGTTGCTCGAGCAAGTGGACACCCTCTCATTACCGCCCGGCGCACGATTGATTCCAGAGTGTTGGAGCTCAACGAGCAGGGCGCATTGAATGGCCACGTGCCCGTTACCGCGATGAATTCGCTCATTGCGCTCACCCAGGCCCGTATCTTCAACTCTGGCCCGGTGGTGATGTCGAATGAGCACTCGGCATCCGACCCCACCGTCACCGTCGGGGGTTGGCCCGTGAATCACCAGTGGTCAAAATCGTTGGAAGCAGAGAAAGCGCTGCAGCAGGTAATTGGGCCACAGGCAGGGCTCAGCCCAGAGCACTATTTCTCGCTACTCAGGCCCTTTAGTGAGTTGAAAATTGCGGGAATGTTTGCCACCGTTCCCCGCTATCACCGCGTGGCAACGAGCTGCAACAGGGCCTTCACGCTCTCCGGGGCAGAAACCGGGTGGTGCGGTGAGTGCGACAAGTGCCGCTTTATCTTCCTCGTGCTCTCCACGTATCTTTCCCCCCATGCTTTGCGGGACATTTTTGGTCGCGACGTACTGAATGAGACCGAACAGATTCCTGGATTTGATGCGCTTTTGGGCCTTGATCAGCACAAGCCATTCGAGTGTGTGGGAACCGAGGCGGAGTCGATGGTGGCGCTGAGCCACACGGCCCGAAGGTCAGATTGGAAACACCATAAAGTCGTCGCCCACTACCTCGAGACGATAACGGGGCTGACAGACGCCCATCCCGAAATAGAGCGCGACGTCTTTGACTTCCACGAGGTCGACACGCTCATCCCGAAGGCATATGAGGGAGCGCAGGGTGCCCTCCGCTGAACGCCCCCATCTCAGCGTGGAGGACTTAGCCGATAAGACGGTCCTGATTGTCGGGGTGGCTCGGGAAGGCCTTGCCGTGGCAAAAATGCTTCGAGCAGAAGTCCCCTCGGCCCGGCTCGTCGCTGTTGACCAGCGCATGAGCGATGCGGCGTTGGCCTGGAAGCAACAGTGGGGTGACGACATTCCACTGGTGGTTTCGGCTGATGGCTCTGGTTTGCCGGACGACGCCGAGGTGGCGATTGTGTCTCCGGGGCTGTCGCGCCACAACGCACTGGTGAGAGGTATTGCCGAGCGGGGAATTGCGTTGAGTTCTGGCACAAACCTCTTTTTTGCCCGCCATCATGACCGGATCATTGGGATTACCGGCAGTAAGGGTAAGTCGACAACGAGTGCCCTCACACACCACATTTTGCGCGCTCACGGTGTTGATGCGGCGCTGGGTGGAAACCTCGGCATCCCGCTATGGGACGTTGAGCAGGCAGAGTGGATCGTGGCGGAGGTATCTAGCTACCAGTGTCACAGTCTGACCCAGTCCCCTTACACCGTTGTTCTCACTGCCCTGTTTGAAGAACACCTCGATTGGCACGGCGACTTCGACACCTATGCCGGGGACAAGTTAAACATCGCGGGTCACCACCCTTCCCACGTCATCGTGAATGGAACCCAGCAGCGACTCGTTGATGAAGTCACGAGGCGCTACCCGTCACTCGACCTGACGATGCTTGATCAGAACAGTAGGTGGAGCGTCCGCGACGACGGCGTGGAGTGGGCGCTCACTCGTGACGGTAAGCCCGTAGTCTCGTCGAGCAGTCTCTCACTCATTGGGGTCCACAACGGCTGGAACGCTGCCCTTGCGTGCTTGGCAGCGGAAACAGTGATCCCCCTCGACGATGCGACCGTGGCGGCTGCCCTGCAATCCTTCACCCCACTCGCCAATCGCTTGGAACCAGTGCCCGACCCCTCGGGAATCCTGTTCCTCAATGATTCGCTCGCCACCAATCCGCCCGCTCTCGCAATGGCACTGCGGTCGTTACGAGGCCGTCGGGTGGTGGCACTGATTGGCGGGTTCGATCGCGGCGTGGACGATGCGGCGTTCAAAGAGGAAATTCTCTCCCACCCAATCGCGGGTCTGATTGGCTTGCCCGACTCAGGCCCGCAATGGCTGATGACCATCCAGGGCTGGTTCGATGAGGCCGGTATTCCGCGGTCGAATTGGCCGGTCATGAAGCCGGTTGACGGCATGGTGGAAGCCGTTCGCATTGCTCGGTCGATTGCTAATCGCGGTGACGTAGTGACCCTCTCGCCCGGCGCCCCCAGTTTCGGCCAGTACCGTGATTATCAGGATCGAGCAGACAGATTTATCGACGCCGTGAACGCCACGGCGTCAGAAAGCGAATAGGACGCCCCATGGCACGAACTGACCGCACCGCCCACGAGCTGCGACCCGTCACCATTGAGCGCGGTTGGAGCGCTCAAGCAGAGGGAAGTGCCCTAATTAGTTTTGGTAACACCAAAGTTCTCGCCACCGCTTCGTTTCAACCGGGTGTGCCGCGCTGGCTCGTAGGGCAAGGACGGGGTTGGGTCACTGCCGAATACGGAATGCTGCCCCGCTCCACCAATGACCGAATGGACCGTGAAGCTGTCAAAGGCAAAGTGGGTGGGCGCACCCACGAAATTTCGAGGTTGATTGGCCGCTCTCTTCGTGCTGTGGTGTCCTACCCCGACCTCGGAGAAAACACCATCGTTCTCGACTGTGATGTGCTCCAAGCAGACGGTGGCACCCGCACCGCCGCCATTACTGGGGCATTTGTCGCACTTTCCGACGCAATTACCTGGGCAAAGGCGAAAGGTCACGTTCCCGAATCGGCCAATGTGATCATCGACCATGTGGCCGCAGTGAGCGTCGGCATTGTCGATGGCGAACCACGACTCGACCTCGACTACGTCGAAGACTCTTCCGCCGAAACCGACATGAACGTGGTGGCCACCGGTCGGGGACTTCTGGTGGAAGTGCAGGGAACAGCAGAGGGCCAGCCATTTTCCAAGCAGGAGCTAGACCAACTAGTGGACCTCGCTCTGGGCGGCATTTCTCAACTGGTGACACTGCAGCGCGAGAGCCTGAGTAGTTAGTGGAGGTCATCTTCGCCACCCACAACGCGCACAAGCGCGCCGAGGTTGAGGCGATTATGCGCGATGTCTGGCCGGAAATTCACCTTGTTGAACCACGTGGAGAACCGCCCGTCGAAGATGGCACCACCTTCCGGGAGAACGCGCTCATCAAAGCCCGTGCGGCCTACCGAGAGGGAGGACCACCCGCCATCGCCGATGATTCGGGGATATGCGTTGACGCCCTGGGCGGTGAACCCGGCATCGACTCAGCCCACTACAGCGGCGAACGAGACGACACCAAGAACCTGGAGCTGGTGCTCGAGCGCCTGAGCGGTGTAACCGATCGTGCGGCGGAGTTTGTCTGTGCCGCCGCTGTCGTGGATGGCGAGGGAGAGGACTCGGTTGAATGCCGCTGGCCGGGGGTTGTGACGAATGCGCCTGCCGGTGCCGGGGGTTTTGGTTACGACCCGATTTTTGTGCCCGACGGACATAGCGTCACTGCGGCAGAACTGAGTGCGGAGGAAAAGAACCGCATTAGCCACCGTGGCCAAGCCTTCCGGGCGCTCGCGGCTCTTCTCAAGAACCGTTACGGACTCGCCTAGTCTCACTCGTCGTTAGGCTTCCGGTATGGATTCCGCTCTGCTCGTTGCCTTCCTGGTGACTCTTGGGGCGGGCCTGTCGACGGGTGTGGGTTCTGGTCTCGCACTGTTCGCGAAGGCCACCAACGACCGTTTTCTCGCAGTGGCGCTCGGTTTTTCCGCCGGTGTCATGCTCTACGTCTCGTTTGTGGAAATTCTGCCTAAAGCCATGGGGTTTTTGGGGGCTGGCGACACTTCTGTCGGGATG
>JBMSHQ010000045.1:0-8070 GCA_049416945.1 Pontimonas sp.
TGGTCACGACAGTGATGTCGAAACCACGAACTCGGTCGATTTCGTCCGGGTTGATCTCGTGGAACATGGTCTGCTCGTTGAGACCGAAGGTGTAGTTTCCGTTGCCATCAAAGTGACGGTCGGAGAGTCCCCGGAAGTCTCTAATGCGAGGCAGTGCCAGGTTAATCAGGCGATCGAGGAATTCCCAAGCGCGGTCACCGCGCAGGGTTACGTGGGCACCAATTGGCATGCCTTCGCGCAGTTTGAACTGTGCGATGGACTTGCGGGCCTTGGTCACCACGGGCTTCTGACCGGTAATAGCAGTGAGGTCGCGCACAGCGCCCTCAATGACCTTCGAGTCACGGGCTGCCTCACCGACCCCGGTGTTCACAACCACCTTGACGATGCCGGGAACCTGGTGAGGGTTGGCGTAACCGAATTCCTCGGCCAGAGCCTTTTTGATTTCGTTGCGGTAGCGCAGCTTCAGCCGCGGGGCCACCGACTTGACGTCAGTTGTCGCAGTCATTAGAGCTTTTCACCTGACTTCTTCGCGTAGCGAACTCGAACGGTCTTCTTCACGCCACCCTTTTCAGCGACCTCCTCGCGGAAGCCCACACGGGTCGGCTTCTTCGACTTGGGGTCCACCAAGGCAACATTGGAAATGTGGATGGGGGCTTCGTGGGTTTCGATGCCACCCGTCTTGGCACCACGCGAGCTCTGACCGACGCGGATGTGCTTGGTGACGAAGTTGATTCCCTCGACAATCACACGGTCCTTCTCGGAGATCACCTCAATGACCTTGCCCTGCTTGCCGCGGTCTCCACCGCGGGCCTGGCTCTTGCCACTGATGACCTGAACGAGGTCGCCCTTCTTGATTTTTGCCATGACTACAACACCTCCGGTGCGAGGGAGATGATCTTCATGTAGCGCTTATCACGCAACTCACGACCCACCGGGCCGAAGATACGAGTGCCACGAGGCTCACCCTCCTGGTTCTTGATCAACACGGCAGCGTTCTCGTCGAACTTGATGTACGAGCCATCAGCACGACGGGTCTTCTTCACCGTACGAACGACAACAGCTTTGACGACCTCACCCTTTTTGACGTTGCCGCCGGGGATCGCGTCTTTCACGGTTGCCACAATCACGTCGCCGAGACCGGCGTAACGACGACCCGAGCCGCCGACCACGCGAATGGTGAGCAACTCTTTGGCGCCGGTGTTGTCGGCCACCTTGAGTCGGGATTCCTGCTGAATCATGTCCTAGTCCCTTTTGTTCCTGGCCCTACTTGGCCTTCTCGACGATTTCGACCAAACGCCAGCGCTTCGTGGCTGACAGCGGGCGGGTTTCTGCGATGACCACGAGGTCACCGATACCAGCCTGGTTGGTCTCATCGTGTGCTTTCACCTTGGAGGATTGGCTGAGCACCTTGCCGTAGAGGGGGTGCTTTACGCGGTCGACGACCTCAACGACGATGGTCTTGTCCATCTTGTCGCTGGTGACGTATCCGCGACGAATCTTGCGGTATCCGCGGGTCACTGCCTCGGTGGCAGCGGCCTTCTTCGCCTTCGCTTCAGTCGCCATTACTTCGTCTCCTCGCTGGCCGGGGCCTCAGCCTCGGCCGTGGCTTTCTTCGCCGCCTTCTTCTTTGCCGGAGCCTCCAGCGGTGCCGGGGTGGCACGGATGCCAAGCTCGCGCTCGCGAATCACTGTGTAAATACGAGCGATGTCGCGGCGCACGGCGCGAAGGCGGCCATGGTTGTCCAACTGACCAGTCGCGTCTTGGAAGCGAAGGTTGAACAGCTCTTCCTTCTGGCGCTTCAGCTCGTCGAGCAGACGCTGGTCCTCAAATGTGTCGAGCTCTTCGGGTCGGAGCTCTTTCGATCCAACAGCCATTAGGCGCCCTCCTCCCGGGTGATGATGCGAGCCTTCAGAGGAAGCTTGTGGATAGCGCGGGTGAGCGCTTCACGAGCCAACTCTTCGTTAACACCGGCGACCTCAAAGAGCACACGGCCGGGCTTGACGTTCGCGACCCACCATTCGGGGGATCCCTTACCGCTACCCATACGCACTTCGGCGGGCTTCTTGGTCAACGGGCGGTCGGGGTAGATGTTGATCCACACCTTTCCACCACGCTTGATGTGACGAGTCATCGCAATACGAGCAGCCTCAATCTGGCGGTTGGTCACGTAGGCGGGGGTAATCGCCTGGATACCAAACTCACCGAAGGTCACCGTGGTGCCACCAGTGGCGTGACCACTGCGCTTGGGGTGGTGCTGCTTGCGGTACTTAACTTTGCGTGGAATCAGCATGTCTATCCCTCACTCCCCGGGGCCGCAGCGGCGACCGGCTCAGCCTGACGGGCCGGACCACGTCGGGCGCCACCGCGCTCGGGACGCTGCGAGCGCTGCTGCGCCTGCTCACGTGCGAGCTCCTTGTTGGTGAGGTCACCCTTGTAGATCCACACCTTCACGCCGATACGGCCGAAGGTGGTCCGGGCCTCGTAGAACCCGTAGTCAATGTTGGCGCGGAGAGTGTGCAGGGGCACACGGCCTTCGCGGTAGAACTCGGAACGCGACATTTCTGCGCCACCGAGACGACCCGACACCTGGATACGAACACCCTTGGCGCCAGCGCGCTGTGCGCCCTGGAGGCCCTTACGCATTGCGCGGCGGAAAGCCACACGGGCGCTGAGCTGTTCGGCGATGCCCTGGGCAACCAGCTGTGCTTCGGCCTCGGGGTTCTTCACCTCGAGGATGTTCAGCTGAATCTGCTTACCGGTGAGCTTCTCCAAGTCGGCCCGAATACGTTCGGCTTCCGCACCGCGGCGGCCAATCACGATTCCGGGGCGGGCCGAGTGGATGTCGACGCGGACGCGGTCGCGGGTGCGCTCGATTTCGATTCGGGCGATACCGGCACGGTCGAGTTCCTTCTTGAGGAATTCGCGGATCTTGACGTCTTCGGTGACATAGTCACGGTAACGCTGACCCTTGGCGGTCGAGTCAGAGAACCAGCGCGACACGTGGTCGGTGGTGATTCCCAGACGGAACCCGTAGGGGTGGACTTTCTGACCCATTACTTGCTCACCTTCTCTTTCGCAGGGGCCTTAGCCGCTGCCGAAGCTTGTTCAGGGGTGGCCACCACGACAGTGATGTGGCTGGTGCGCTTGTTGATGCGGAACGCACGACCCTGGGCGCGAGGGCGGAAGCGCTTGAGGGTGAGCCCCTCATCCACATACGCCTTCGTGATTACCAAATCGTCCTCGTTCACCACGATGCCGTCGCGGTCGGCGATGACCTGCGCGTTGGCAATAGCCGACGACACGATCTTCCCCAACGGCTCGCTGACGGCCTGCGGCTGGTGCTTCAAAATGGCGACAACTTCAGTGGCCTGGCGTCCACGAATGAGGTCGACAACACGGCGCGCCTTCTGAGGCGTCACACGGATGTTCTTCACCCGAGCGATAGATTCAACCATCTCGCTTCTCCTTCGCTCGCGCGCCTAGCGGCGGCGGCCCTTCTTGTCGTCTTTTTCGTGACCGCGGAAGGTCCGAGTCGGCGCGAATTCGCCGAGCTTGTGGCCCACCATGGTTTCGGTGATGAACACCGGGATGTGCTTGCGCCCGTCGTGCACCGCGATGGTGTGCCCGAGCATGGCGGGAACGATCATCGAACGGCGCGACCAGGTCTTGATCACGTTCTTCGTGTTGGCCTCGTTCTGGCGCGACACCTTCGACATGAGGTGCTCGTCAACGAAGGGGCCCTTCTTAAGACTGCGTGGCATGGAACCTGACTCCTAGCGCTTCTTGCCGGCCGTGCGGCGACGGACAATGAGTTTGTCGGATGGGCGGTTGGGCTTACGGGTGCGACCCTCTTTCTGGCCCCAAGGGCTAACCGGGTGACGACCACCCGAGGTCTTACCCTCACCACCACCGTGCGGGTGGTCAACCGGGTTCATCACGACACCACGCACGGTCGGGCGAACACCCTTCCAGCGCTTACGGCCGGCCTTACCCCAGTTGATGTTGGACTGTTCGGCGTTTCCGACTTCACCGACGGTGGCGCGGCAGCGCACGTCGACGTTGCGGATTTCACCCGACGGCAGACGAAGCTGCGCGTAGGGGCCGTCCTTAGCGACCAAACGCACCGAGGCTCCGGCGGAGCGGGCCATTTTGGCGCCGCCACCAGGGCGAAGTTCGATCGCGTGGATCACGGTACCGACAGGGATGTTACGCAGCGGCAAGTTGTTGCCGGGCTTGATGTCGGCGGAAGGACCCGACTCGACAATGTCGCCCTGCTTGAGCTTGTCCGGAGCAATGATATAGCGCTTGGTGCCGTCCACGAAGTGGAGCAGCGCGATACGCGCGGTACGGTTCGGGTCGTACTCGATGTGAGCGACCTTGGCGTTCACGCCGTCCTTGTCGTTGCGACGGAAGTCGATTACGCGGTACTGACGCTTGTGGCCACCACCGATGTGACGGGTGGTGATGCGACCCTGGTTGTTACGACCACCGGTCTTCGGCAGCGGGCGAACCAGCGACTTCTCGGGCGTCGAGCGGGTGACTTCTTGGAAGTCCGCAACGGAGGAGCCACGACGACCCGGGGTCGTCGGCTTGTATTTACGAATAGCCATTGTTCTTAGTCTCCTTAGCCGACTGCCGTGAAGATGTCGATGGAACCGCTGGAGAGCGTGACGATGGCGCGCTTGGTGTCCTTGCGCTTGCCCATGCCGAAACGAGTACGGCGGGTCTTGCCCTGGCGGTTGATGGTGTTCACGTTCGAGACGGTGACGCCGAAGATCTTCTCGATCGCGAGCTTGATCTCGGTCTTGTTCGCGCGTGGATCCACCTCAAAGGTGTACTTGCCCTGGTCGATGAGGTTGTAGCTCTTCTCACTGACGATGGGACGAATGATGACGTCCCGAGGGTCCTTGTTCTGCGACAGCTGGTCAACGCTCATTACTTCGCGTCCTTCCCGTTGTCACCCTGAGCGACGAACTCGTCGTAGGCGCCCTGGGTGAAGATGATGTCGTCGGAGTTCAACACGTCGTAGGCGTTGAGCTGGTCGGGGTGAATCGCGTGCACACCAGGAATGTTGCGCACACTCTTCTGGCCCACCTCGTCAGCACGGCTGATCACGACGAGCACGTTGCGACCCGGAGCCGTCTGCTGGATAAACGCCGCAGCGGTCTTGGTCGAGGGCACGTCACCCAGTCCCAGCGAGGACACGATGTGCAAACGCTCACCGCGTGCGCGGTCAGAGAGGGCACCCAGAAGAGCCTGACGGATCATCTTCTTGGGAGTGCGCTGGGCGTAGCTGCGGGGGGTCGGTCCGTGGACCACACCACCGCCGCGGTGCTCGGGGGCGCGGATCGAACCCTGACGGCTACGACCGGTTCCCTTTTGCTTGAACGGCTTGCGACCAGAACCAGATACCTCACCGCGGTGCTTCACCTTGTGGGTTCCCTGGCGACCAGCGGCGAGCTGGGCGACTACGACCTGGTGAAGCAGGGGAATGTTGGTCTGGACGTCGAAAATCTCCGCGGGAAGGGTGACCGAACCGGCCTTCTTACCCTTCGCGTCGACAACGTCAATAGCGGTAGCCATGGCGGTTACGCTCCCTTCCGGGCGTTACGAACAAACACCAGCGAGTTCTTCGGACCGGGAACAGCACCCTTGATTAGCAAGAGGTTGCGCTCGGCGTCGATTTTCTCCACCTTGAGGTTCATCACGGTGACGCGGTTGTGGCCCATACGGCCGGCCATGCGCATGCCCTTAAACACGCGCGAGGGGGTAGCCGATGCACCAATCGAACCGGGCTTGCGGTGGTTACGGTGCGAACCGTGAGACGCCGACACACCCTTGAAGTTGTGCAACTTCATGACACCGGCAGTTCCCTTACCCTTGCTGGTTCCGACGACGTCGACCATCTGGCCGGGCTCAAATGCCTCCACGGTGAGCTCCTGACCGACTGCATACTCGGACGCGTCGGGGGTGCGCACCTCGGTGAGGTGACGGCGAGGGGTCACACCAGCCTTCTCAAAGTGACCCTTGAGCGGCTTGGTGACCTTGCGGGGGTCGATCGCGCCAGAGGCGATCTGAACGGCGTCGTAGCCGTCAATTTCCTGGGTGCGAATCTGGGTGACCACGTTCGGGCTCACCTCAATAACCGTGACCGGGACGACGCGGTTGTTCGAATCCCAGACCTGGGTCATGCCGAGCTTCTTGCCCAGCACACCTTTCGTGGCAGTGATTGTTGACATGGTCGTCCTTAAAGCTTGATCTCGATGTTGACGTCCGCGGGCAGGTCGAGACGCATCAGCGAATCAACAGCCTTCGGAGTGGGGTCAATGATGTCAATCAGACGCTTGTGGGTGCGCTTCTCAAAGTGCTCACGAGAGTCCTTGTACTTGTGCGGGGAACGAATCACTGCAATGACGTTCTTTTCCGTCGGCAGTGGCACGGGTCCCACCACGGTGGCACCTGCGCGGGTCACCGTGTCGACAATCTTGCGCGCTGACACGTCGAGACCTGCGTGGTCATACGACTTCAGTCGAATGCGGATTTTCTGTCCCGCCATAGTTGTCTCTTTCCTTTACGCACCAGGAACTCTCATTCCCGGTTGTTCACCGAGCTGCCTAGGGCAACCCGATTGACATCACTGTTTTCCTGTCAACGAGCCCAGGCACGCGCCTGGACCACCTCATTTGCCACCCACACTCAAGCGGGGGCTCGAAGTGACTGTGTGTTCTCTACCCGCGGCCTAGACAGGTCGCTATTGCGCCTTCTATGCACTGCCTGGCAGTGAGCGCCACAACAGTGCGGCGCGTTTTGAACCTCGATAACTCTGCCATACCCGTGCATTTCCTGCAACCCGGGCGTGTCGTAGAAGCGATCAGTTTTTACTAGCCAAACAGGCCGAGAACGAGACCCACTAGCGCGAGACCGACGATGTCCGATCCGGCCTCGAGAACCCAGGCGCGCAGGCTCAAACTGCCAAACAGTTTGTGGGTGAGGCTCGCTGCCGCTCCGATTAGACCCAGCAGTGCTCCGGTGGCAAGTCCCACCCACCATGTGGGGCTTCCAATCGCCTGCAACACCACTTCCAACACCGTCGCTTGAACAGCAATGGCCGCGAAGGTGAGGCCAAAAACCACACCCATGTTGGCGCCGCCGGGTTGTTCCTCCGGCGACTTGCCCATGTATTTCCACCACAGAGGGAAGAAGGTTTTCGGGCCAAACCACAGGCTGCCGACAATGGCGCCGATGATGGTTGCCACCAAGATGGCGAGCCAGTTAATGTCCACGCCTCGAGCCTAGTGGTGCGGCAAACAGAAAGGGCCCGGGTTTCCCCGGGCCCTTTGCTGTGTAGTCGAAACTACTTGATGATCTTGGTCACCGTTCCAGCACCGACGGTGCGTCCACCTTCACGAATAGCGAAGGACAGACCCTCCTCCATGGCGATGGGCTGAATCAGCTCCACCTTCATGTCGGTGGTGTCACCGGGCATGACCATCTCGGTGCCCTCGGGCAGCGAGATGACGCCGGTCACGTCAGTGGTACGGAAGTAGAACTGCGGACGGTAGTTCGTGTAGAAGGGGTTGTGACGTCCACCCTCGTCCTTGGAGAGGATGTACGCGGTGCCCTCGAACTCGGTGTGCGGGGTCACCGAACCCGGTGCCACGACAACCTGTCCACGCTCTACGTCTTCACGCTTGGTACCGCGAAGAAGCAGACCACAGTTCTCGCCAGCCCATGCCTCGTCGAGCTGCTTGTGGAACATCTCGATACCGGTCACGGTGGTCTTCTGGGTCGGGCGGATACCCACGATCTCAACGTCAGAGTTGATCTGCAGGGTTCCACGCTCGGCGCGGCCGGTCACAACGGTTCCACGACCGGTGATGGTGAAGACGTCCTCGATCGGCATGAGGAACGGCTTGTCCTTGTCACGCACGGGGTCGGGGATGCTGTTGTCGACAGCGTCCATGAGCTCCATGATCTTGTCGCCCCATGCAGCGTCACCTTCGAGGGCCTTGAGGCCGGAAACGCGGATCACGGGAGCGTTGTCACCGTCGAAGCCCTGGCTGGAGAGCA
>JBMSHQ010000046.1:0-7541 GCA_049416945.1 Pontimonas sp.
GCGACCCCTTGACCCCCAGGTCTAATAGTGACGTTTAGGTGGGTCCGTGAATGTCCGTTTTTCCGCTTATTTACTGGGAAGTCTTACAACCGCGGACAACCGCGGATTTGGGCGGAAACGGGCAGTTTTTGGAGCATTGGCGGTACTTTTGGCGGTATCGAACGCTACTAAAAAAGCTCGGCGGCAAGAGCCTCCAACTTGCTCACAACTTCAGCATTTGAAGGCCCTTCAGGCCCGAACGTTTCAGTCCATCCTCTCTGAGGCATGTCCTTTTCGAGCACAGTCCCCGATTCGGCATGGAATCCGTCGGCTTCGAAGGCTTTGTCTACTTTCCCAAACTCACCGAATAGGACAGGACGTCGAATTTCAGCTTCGTTTATCTTCCCCGACTCGACCTCGAATCCGCCTGAGCAAGGCGAGGTGCTCTGTGTGACCGAGCCTGCTACGGCCTAGTGTGCTCTGGCTTCGCGGCGAGCGCGCTGCAGGGCGGGGTCGGGAACCGGAACCGCCTCAATGAGCTGCTTGGTATAGGGGTGAGCGGGACGGTTCAGAACCTGCTCGGTGAGACCCCACTCCACTAGGCGACCGTTGTGGAGGACCGCGATCCGGTGGGCCAGCTGTTGCACAATAGCGAGGTCATGGCTGATGAACACGGTGGCAAAGCCAAGCTCACGCTGCAGTCGGCCGAGAAGAGCCAGGACCTTCGCTTGAACCGAGACGTCCAGCGCACTGGTCGGCTCGTCGGCAATGACTAAGGAGGGATTCAGCGCAAGCGCCCTCGCCACACCCACCCTCTGCCGCTGGCCACCGGAGAGCTCGTGCGGGTAGCGGTTTCGATACTCGGGGTCTAGCTCGACTTGCCGCAGAAGTTCGACCACTCGAGCATCCGCCTTGGCGTTGTCCCAATCTGCTAACACCAAAGGCTCAGCGATGCTCTGACCGATGGGCCACCGAGGGTTCAGCGATGCCCCGGGATCCTGGAACACGATTCCCATCCTCCGGCGAAGCGCCCTCAAATCCCGAGGGGAAACACCCGATAGCTCGACATCTTCGACGATGAGCCTGCCAGAGACCACCGGAAGCAGGCCCAAAATTGCGCGGGCAAGTGTCGTTTTCCCCGAGCCGCTTTCTCCGACCACACCGACAACTTCGCCCGCGACGACGTCCATCGTGAGATCAGAAATGGCGCGGAACGCCGGAACTCGACCGCGTTTTGGGTAATCAATCGATACCGATTCGAGGGAAATCACTACCTCGGTACTGGGCAAGGGGTCCGCTCTGCCCTGCCGACCAAGAAACGGCACCGCCTCCAACAGCGCCTTGCTATAGGGGTGTTGGGGTGCGGAAAACAGCTTCGCAGTGGTGCCCTGTTCGACGATCTCGCCCTGTTTCATCACCACGACCCGATCGGCGAGGTCAGCCACCACAGCCATATCGTGGGTAATAAGCAACACGGCTTGGTTAAGTCTTTGGGCGAGATCGCGCAGCAGGTCCAGAATTTCTGCCTGGACCGTCACATCCAACGCGCTGGTGGGCTCGTCGGCAATCAACAGCGCCGGCTCCAAGGCGAGGGCCTGGGCGATCATTGCCCGTTGGCGTTGCCCCCCCGAGAGCTGGTGCGGATAAGAGTGGAAAGCCTTTTCGGGATCTGGCAACTCGACCATTCCCAAGAGCTCCAGTGCGCGTTTCTTGGCGGCCTCCGCCGTCACCTCGCCGTCGTGGGCTCGGAGAGCCTCCATGATTTGAAAGCCCGCCGTCAACACGGGGTTCAGTGCCGTCATCGGCTCCTGGAAGACCATGCCGATCTGGGCTCCGCGAATGTGGCGGAGCTCCGAGGCGGCCACTCCCAGGATTTCTTGGCCCCGAAGCCGAACCGAACCACTCGCCCGGGAGTTGTTGGGAAGAAGGCCCATCATCGCGAGCGCCGCGGTAGATTTTCCAGAGCCAGACTCACCGACACAGGCGACTACCTCGCCGGACTGGATGATGAAGCTCACTCCTCGGAGCGCGGGAATCCACTCGCCGTCGACGGAGAAATCGACCGACAACCCGGAGATCTCTACCACCGGTGTCTGACTAGCCATCGGCTTTACCCCACTTCCCTGTGGGCATGACAGCATGGAGAGCGTGGGTCCACAGTCGTTTTCTTCGAGAAGTGCCAGGGCAGGGGCGATCGCCATCTGGCTTCTGCTGGCAATTGCCTGGGGCAGTGCCAGCGTCTCTGGTCTGCAATCGGAGGACATTCCCGCGGCGCTGTGGAGTGGAGGTGTCACGGGTTTGTCGTGGCTTCTGCTCTGGCGACCACGCATCATTGTGTCCGAGTTGGCAGTTCAGCTGATCAACCCGCTGAAGGACTATGTGATCTCCTGGCCGGCCATCACTGCCATCGAGACGACCTGGTCGTTGGGCCTGCACTGTTCTGACCGGGAAATCCGAGCCTGGGCCGTGGTCGCGCCGGGTCGGCATGCTGGATTCTGGGCGGGCCGTGAGCAAACGACCCATCTTCCCCCCTCGAGCTACCGCGAGAGAACGCTGCGTCCAGCCGACCTGATCGGTACCGAATCGGGCGAGATCGGGGCCGTGGTGCGAAGGGCGTGGGAGAGCGCCCGCAATGCGGAGTCCTCGTTGGACGGGTTGACGGAGCGCTGGAGCGACCGGGCCATTGCTGTCGCGTCGCTCTGCGCCCTCGGCATTTTCGCGGGAATCGCCCTCGCCACACTCCCTCCTTCGTAGCCTGGTCACTTCGTCGTCTCCGACTCGGTGTCTTTCGTCCGTGAGTAGTTTTGTCGGGGATCGAATGCGTCGCGAAGCCCGTCACCCACGAAGTTGATGCATAAGGCAATGATCACGATGAAGAGTCCCGGCCACCAGAACAACCAGGGTCTGGTCTTAAAGGCTTGGTTATATTCACTAATGATCTGACCCAGAGAAATATCAGGGCTCAAAATGCCAAAGCCCAGATAGCTCAGCGAGGTCTCAATCAGGATTGCCGCTGCCATCAGCAGAGTGGCGTTTACGACAACGACCCCCACAGTGTTGGGAAGAATGTGTCGCACCATAATTCGCAGGTCACTCGCCCCAGCAACTCTCGCTGCGTCGACAAACTCTCTCTCACGCAGGCTAAGAAATTCTGCGCGAACTAATCGCGCGAGCCCCGGCCAGGCGACTAAGCCCAACAGGATTCCGAGCGAAACCGCATTGCCTCCCACCATCCGGCCCAAAACGGCCCCCAAGACGAGGAGCGGGATGATGATGATGACGTCAGCAAGTCGCATCAGCATGGAATCGAGCCATCCGCGGTAGTAGCCCGCGAGAGCACCTACCAACACCCCTATCGCAGTGGAAATCACCCCGACAAGAATGATCACCAATAGCGATTGCTGCAGCCCGCGCATTACCCGGGCGAAAATATCTTTCCCGACGGTGTCTTGTCCGAAGGGATGATCACCCAGTGAGAAGGGCCAGAGGCTCAGAGTCGGTGCACCGCCGGGGTTCACAACCGCATAGTTCTCATACCAGTTGTAGGGCCACCAGCCAGGAATACGGAAGCCATCGACGGCGAGGGCCCCGGTCGCTGGGTCGGCAATGAGCCGGCCCGAGCCTCCAATGACCACCCCGACGGAGCTAAATGCGAGCGCGGTAATGACGAGCAAAACCACCAGTGAGACGAGAGCAGCTTTGTGTCCGAGAAATCGCCTCCAGGCGAGTACTCCGAGGCTCTCGCCGCGGACCACCTTGTTCTCAGCAGATTCTTCGGCCATCTCAACTCACCCTGATTCTCGGGTCAAGGAGCGAATAGGCAACGTCGGCAATGACGTTGAAGACAACCGCGACGAGTCCGGTGATCAGGAAAAAGCCCATCACGAGGTTCACGTCCACGTGATACAACCCCTCACTAAAGAGCGAACCCATACCCTGCCAGGCAAATATCCGCTCAGTGATGATCGCACCGCCGATAATGGCTCCAAAATCCAATGCCACCACCGTGGTGATCGGAATCAGCGCGTTTCTCAAAGCGTGGCGAACGATGACCGCCCGCTCCGAAAGACCTTTTGCCCGAGCGGTGCGCACATAATCCTGATTCATCACTTCAAGCAAACTGCTTCGGGCGTATCGGGTATAGCCTGCGACCGAAATCACCATCAGGGCGATAGTGGGCAAGATCAGGTGGCTCGCGCTGTCGAGCAGGCGCAACCAGACATCCGTCTCAGCGGCGAGCGATGGAGTGCTCGCGCCAATGGTCGAGACAATGCCCTGGCGCTGGGGAATGCGAGAGAGATACTCAGCCCATCGAAGGAGCATTTGATCGAGGACGAACGCGATTATCGAGCTCGCGCCGATTAGTGCCGTAACTCGTGCGATTGCTCTGCGCCGATTCCCCCCGACGAAAAAGCCGATCAGAGCACCGATTCCCGCGAGAGCAATTGCGACCACGGGAACCGACCACAAGTTGTTCCAGTAATAAAACACATACTGAAGCGGCGACCACGCAATGGCCACCGCAACCACCATGATCAACGCCGAAAGCTGGGCCCGTCGATCATCAAGGCCAGTCGACACATAGACAAAGGCAACGGCGGAAAACAGCGTGAGGAGGGTGACGCCGAGAACACCCAGGGAGGGCGAACGTAGCCACTGAGTGGCCTCAATCACGCCCAAGAGAGTCCCCGCCAATAAAGCAGTAACTACCGCCACGCGAAGACGAGCGGCGAGCTCTCCCCCGGTAACAGCCTGAGCGATAAGTCCCGTTCCTACGCTAAGGGCGATAATCGCCGGAACACCGAGAGTGGGATCTCCCAAGAAGGCATTGAATCGAATCGCTCCATATTCCTTGAGGAGCACGGCCACCCAGAAAATCGGCAAAGAGTAAAAAACAAAAGCAAAGAAGGTCACGGTGTAGTCGAAGCCACTTTTTTGGCGAAGGGCAGTAATCATGCCTATTGCCACACCTATAACGACAGCGAGAATCGCAGAAAGCGTCACCAACTGCAGGGTTGAGCCTACGGCGCCTTGGAGAACCTCGGTCACCGGTTGTTGGTTTTTCGTAATGGACACCCCTAGGTCGCAGCGACCAATCAAACAGCCCGCGGCACCTGCCAACCAGCCGAAATAGCGGAGGACGGGAGGGGTTTCTAAGTCCAGGCGCTGTATGAGATCAGCCATCATTCGTTGCGCCGCAGGATCTGTTCTCGTGCGCAGCTCCGCGAGGGGATCCCCGGAGTAGGCGGTCAAGATATAGACCACGAAAGAGGCCACGAGCAAGACGATTAAGGTTTGGAGGGAGCGGCGCAGGACAAACAGTGCCATTAGCCTGCCACCGACTTCCCCGTCATGGTGTGAGCCCTGTGTTGGGGGGCAGAGACGAAATCCCTACCCCCCAACAAAGAGACTATTAGCCCGCTACGGGCTTCCAATCCCAGAAGTTCCAGAAGAAGTAGGGAACGAGCGGGTTGCTGCTCACGCCCTCGACCTGGTCATCCCACCAAGTCAACTCTGGGTGCTGGAAAATGGTTGTGCCGTAGGCGTCAGCCCACAGGCGCTTCTCTACCTCAATTTGGATATCCACTTGGGCATCCGGATCGAGCTCGACCTCGAGGTCCTTGAGAAGCTGAGCGACTTCCGGGTTGTCATACCCGGTCCAGTTGCTCGGCATACCGGCCGCGAAGTACTGGTCGGAGCCGGTCACCGCGAGACTGGTCGCCGCCCAGGCGAAGATCACCGCGTCGTGCGGGTTCATCTCCATTCCGGTAAACGCCCAGTCTGGTTCAGACTCGTCGACGACGTCGAAGCCGGCGAGCGCTGCCGAAGCAGAGATCAGCTCGAACTGCTGTGCCCGGCGAGCGTTACCCTCCGGGTACCAGAAGCCCACTTCGACCGGAGTCTGGACTCCCGCCTCAGCGAGCAGCGCCTTGGCTGCCTCGATGTCGGTCTCGGCATAGAAGTCCGATCCGTTCTCGCTCACCATGTCGTCATAGCCGGGGAATCCGGGGCTGATCATGAACGAGTTGCGCACCTCGGCGTCCGGGTTCAACGGCTTGATGATGGTGTCAATGATCTGCTGACGAGGAATCGTCATGAGGAACGCTTGACGCACCTTCAGAGCCTTCTCCGCGTCTCCGCCGTAGGTAGCGGGGTCGAATGGCCCTCCGTTGTTGACGGTGAGGTCAACGTGCTCCCATGCCCCACCGACGCCGGTCCCGTAGTCAGCGTTGGTCAACCCTTCAACGAGTTGCAAAACGTCCGCAGTGGGTTGGCCAGAAGCAATCTGCACCTCGCCGTTTTCGACGGCCTGCACTGCAGCCGTCGGGTCAGCGATTTCGCGGATGGTCACTCGCTCGTACTTTGGCGAGGGGCCCCAGCTGTAGAGGGGGTTTGCCACCAGGGTGACGTAGCTGTCTTCAACCAGCTCCTCCACAATGTACGGACCGCTCGAGAGCATCACCAACGGGTTTTCCGGGGTGTTGGTGTACTGGTAGCCAGTGCTCCACGCCTCGGCAACCGGGGCAAGCCACTCCTGGTCGTTGTTCTGAACGGCCTGAATGAACTGTGCTTTGGCGTCCTCCACGGACAGGTCCGGGTAGGCAAGCTGCACGGTACCGTGAGCGGAGAGGCCCAGGCCAAATTGGAGCTCCCAGTCGACATACGGCTTGTCGTAGACGATGGTGATAGAGCGCTCGCCAAGTTCAGGCAACTGGGTCGACAGGTCCGCCCGTGGGTTCGCGTGCTGGAACGGATAGACCGTATCAGCACCTTCACCGGTTGCGCCGAATCCGAAGATGGTCACCCAGGCAAGGAGCAGGTCCGCCTCGTCAATAGGCACACCGTCTGACCACACAACACCTTCTTTGATCTCGTAGTTCACCGTCAACGGGTCGTCCGAGGTCTTTTCGTAGGTTCCAAACTGCTCAGCTTGAACGAGCTCGGGCTCGTCGTTGTAGTAACTGAAGTTTGACCGGGTGAGGTAGGCAACGAGTCCGTTAGACACGTAGTTGCCCGTCACACTCAGGTCATTGAACTCATCCATGACGTCATTCCAGGCCACCGAAATCTCGGTGTCTGCGATGACCTCGGACTGATAGGGCTGGGCACACCCGGCAAGAATGAGGCTTCCTGCCAGCAGTGCGGGAACCAGCCTCGTGGCTCGGCTCCTATTCATTTTTCCTCCCAACACCGGCGGGCTGCGGGGTCGCACGCCATCAACGCCTTAGCTGAAGATTAGCTGAGATTGGGGCCTGATTGCCATCTCTGTCGGCGGCAACAACACAGCCGTTTGTGCGCCTAACTGCTTGGTCTAATAGTGACGTTTACGTGGGTCCGTGAATGTCCGTTTTTCCGCTTATTTACAAGGAACACAGACAATCGCGGTCAACCGCGGATTTGGGTGGAAATGGGCAGTTTTTAGAACTTTGGCGGTAATTCCGGCGGTAAAAAGCTAGATGTTTCTACCTAGTGCCTCGGATTCCCTTGTCGGGCTGACAGGATTTGAACCTGCGACCCCTTGACCCCCAGTCAAGTGCGCTACCAAGCTGCGCCACAGCCCG
>JBMSHQ010000047.1:0-7156 GCA_049416945.1 Pontimonas sp.
ACCCGTGACCGACGGATTATGAGTCCGCTGCTCTAACCAGCTGAGCTACCGCCCCCTGCACACAGGCTATCAAGAGGGGTCACCAACGGTGGCGAGGCCGGCCTGTCCGATAACGTGTGAAGGGCCATGGACACTAGCGCTCCCGTTCTCATCGTCATCGATGTTCAAGAGGGTTTTCTCGATTCGAGGTGGGGGCCAACCGATAACCCCATGGCCGAGAAGAATATCCGCGCCCTCCTCACCCACTGGCGAGCGCTGCAGAGACCCATTGTGTTGGTCCGGCATGATTCAGCCGAGCCCGGTTCGCCTCTCGCCCCCGGTACCCAAGGGAACGCACTACAGCCAGGAATTGATGGGGTGCACGATCTGCTCGTGACCAAGTCGGTGAATTCCGCTTTCTATGGCGAACCAGATCTCAACACGTGGCTTCGAGAACATGGCCACAATTCGCTGGTCATCTGCGGCCTGATAACAAACCACTGCTGCGAGACCACAGCGCGTATGGCAGGAAACCTTGGATACGACGTGACTTTTGTGATCGACGCGACCAGAACCTTCGACATGACCCATCCCGACGGGAGCGTCATCGCAGCCAATAATCTGAGTCGAGCTACTGCGGCAAGTCTCGACGGCGAGTTTGCGACGGTGATGAACACCAGCGACCTCTTGAGCATAGGGTCCGACTAGCCTCAATTGGCGCGCAATATAGTGAAGCGATAGGCGACACCCAATCAGGGCTGCGCACGTTTTCCCAGTGCTCTTCTCAGCCGGTGGCCACCGCCGTAGTCTGTGGGCTGAAGGAGAATTCACCGATGAGCTCAGTCCCGATTGTGGTGTTTGGTAACTGCAATATCGACCTCACTTCTTACGTCAAGTCGATGCCATCCGAGGGCGAAACAGTGTTGGGCACCGATTTCACCATCGGCATGGGCGGTAAGGGCTCCAATCAGGCTGTCGCCGCAGCTCGGGCAGGAGGAACGGTCGCCTTTGTCGGAGCGATTGGAAACGATGATTTTGGCGACATGGCCTGGTCACACCTCTCTTCAGACGGCCTTGCGTTGGACTGCCTCACTCGACACGATCTGCCGACGGGTGTGGCCAACATCACCGTGGATGAGCGGGGGCGAAACCGCATCGTGGTAGCCCTCGGAGCCTCACAGCGCCTTACTCCGACTGCCGTCACCGATGCACTCGACCACTTTGACGGGGTCGAGATGGTGGTGAGCCAATTGGAGGTCGGTCTCGATGTGGTGGAAGCGGGACTGGTTGAAGCAAAAAAGCGGGGAATCACTACGGTTCTCAACACAGCACCCTTCTCCCCCCTAAGCCCCGCCATCCTTGATGCCACCGACTGGCTCATTGCTAATGAAGTCGAAGCTGCCGCGTTAGTGGGGGCCGATAGTGCGGCGCTCGATTCACGCAGTGTCCGTGACTCGATTGCCACGTGGGCTGAATCGCTCGGAGTAAATCTCATCGTCACCCTGGGTGGCGAGGGCGCCATCGGCTGTGTTGCAGGTGAAGTAAGTCACAGCGCGGCACCAGTGGTCACCGCGGTCGACACCGTGGGAGCGGGCGACTGTTTCGTGGGCTACTTTTGCAGCTTCCTCCAAGAAGGTATGAGCTGGCAACAGGCTATGAGGGGCGCCGTCCACGCGGCCTCCCTCAGCGTTCAGAAAGCGGGTGCGCAGAATTCATATCCACCCGCTGATATGGCCTCATCGATTCGTGAGGTCGCGACGGCGTGAGCAATTCGGTGTGCCAGCTCAGCCTTTAGTTGCGGGCAATGGAGAGTTGTTCATAGACCGCGACCGCTGATTGCACCGCACGTTCCAGGCTGTACTCGCGATCGGTGTTCTCACCAAAGCCATCCCCGGCCATCCACATGTTTCCTAGCGCTTCGTGACGCCAAAACCGTTGGGGGTGCGGGTTATCCGTCACGGAATATCGCCAGCGCATCACTTGGGTGTCCATAATTCGCGCCCGGTTGATGAGCAACCCCAACTCCAACAACAACCTTCCGTGCGAGATGGTCGAATCGTCATTCCACGTCGCTTCACTCCACGACTCCCGCGCCATCGCTTCCACCCCCAAGAGTCCTTCGTGGTGCGGGCGAAGCCTCACCGATTCGATGATGTCGGTGGACCAGCTGGAGTCAGGTTCGATACCGTCCCCCTCCATCGTGGCGAGTAAAACCTGACGCCGGTGGTAACTCACTTCGTCTAGCTCATAATCCAAAGCAAAGTCGCTATAGGCAATCATTGCCTGGGATTGGGGGATGGGTGCGGTGAGGACCACATTGCGCCCCCACAGCGGCTCACCGAAGCCGTGTCGGACCACTCCGAGTTGTCCCGCCCCGTCCTCCACGAGGTGGGTGATGTGGTTGCGCTGCACCCGAAGTCCATAACCCCAGTGTTCGGCGATATCCCGGGCGTTGTTGGCAAAGTGCCACAAAGCACTCTCGGGGTGGCTTTGTGAGGGAATCCACTTTGTTCCCAACCACCTGGTCAGAAGTTCCTGAACCTGCGGGTCTTCACTCAGCATTCGCTTCGGTCCCGGATCGAGGGTGAATCCGCCGACCGTCTTAGACGAGAGCCGTCCCCCTGTGCGAGGGGACTTATCGAGCACCAACACCTGGTACCCGTCGTCGTGAAGCAGACGCGCCAGGCTCAACCCCGTCACCCCGGCGCCAACGATGATCACATCCCACGGTTCCACGGCATAAGCCTAATTGGGAGCAGACTGTAGCTATGTGTGGTCGTTTCGCACTCGATCAGAGCCTCGATGAACTCATTGTTCAGTTCCTCGTCGACCACAATCGCTTTCCCGAGTGGGCACCGCGGTGGAATATTGCTCCCACAACCACCATTCCGGTCGTGATCGATTCCTCCGAGGGCCGCTCCCTGGGCCCCGCCCGTTGGTCACTGACCCCCTCGTGGTCTGACACTCTCGAAACCCCCTACCCGACCTTCAACGCCCGAAGCGAAACCGCTGCCACCAAACCCACCTTTCGCCAGGCGGTGGCTCACCACCGGGCACTGATTCCCGCGACGGCGTATTACGAATGGCACACCGCGGCAGGGGTAAAAACGCCCCACGTCATTCGGCCTGAGGACCATTCACTCTTTGCGTTCGCGGGACTCTATTCCGTGTGGACAAAGGACGAAACTCCAGTGGTGACCGCCACCATTCTCACGATGGACGCACCCACAGAGGTGTCGTGGATTCACCCCCGTAGCCCCGTGGCTCTCCCCCGGGATGAGTGGCAGTGGTGGCTCGACCCCTCGGAAAAGGGAGATCAGGACTTTATCGACCGGGCTGTGGCGCTCTCAACACAGGTCTTCAGCTCTGTCGAGGCCTACCCCGTTGCGCCGCTTCGAGGCGACGGGCCGGAGTTACTGGCCCCTCAGGGTTAAATCGTCGACGCGTCGATCACGAAGCGGTAGCGCACGTCACTGGCAATCACGCGCTCGTAAGCGGTGTTGATGTAGTCGGCCGTGATGACTTCCACGTCCGAGTGGATACCGTGCTCACCCGCAAAATTCAGCATTTCTTGCAGCTGGCCCACCGAGCCAATCATGCTGCCCACGATGGAGCGGCCCTGATACAAGATGGTGCCGGCGCTGAAGCAGTAGGGCTGGCCGCTCAGGCCAATTTGGACGAAGGTGCCCTGGTACCCCAAGAGCTCGAGGTAGGCGTCCACATCAATGGGCACCGATACCGTGTTCAAAATCACGTCAAAGGCGAAACGGTGTGACTTCATTTGCTCATCGTCAGAGGAAAGTAGGAAGTGGTGTGCTCCGAGTTTCTTCGCATCGGCCTCTTTTGACGCCGAGTGAGAAATCACAGTGACCTCGGCACCCATCGCCACAGCAAACTTGACGCCCATGTGCCCCAGTCCCCCAAGCCCCACGACAGCCACCTTGGTGCCCTTGCCCACATTGAAACGGGCGAGTGGAGCGTAGAGGGTGATTCCCGCACACAGAAGAGGGGCAGCACCTGCTGGGTCGAGACTGTCGGGAACGTGGACGACATAGCCCTGGTCCACGACAATGTGGGTCGAGTATCCCCCTTGGGTCCACCCTTCGTGGTGGCGCTCCTCGTTGGCATACGTTCCGGTCATCCCTTTTAAACAGAAGTGAGAGTTGCCACTGAGGCAATTGCTGCACTCTCGACAGGAGTCGACGTACACGCCGACACCGACATAGTCGCCCACCGCAAACCCGCTCACATCGGAGCCCACCTCGGTGACGCGACCGACGATTTCGTGTCCGGGAACAATCGGGTAGTGCTGATCCCCCCAGTCACCGCGGACGGTGTGAATGTCGGAGTGGCACACACCGGCGTGAGAAATCTCGATTTTCACATCACCCGGGCCCGTTTCTCTCCGCTCAAACTCGAAGGGGACCAGGTCCGCTCCAGCTTCCAGGGCAGCAATTCCACGGGCAATGCTCACAGTGTTCTCCTTTTGAGTGAGGTACTCCCCCATCCTGCCAGGTTCAACTGAGCACTAACCTGTCACGGTGAGCATTCGCGCCATCCAGATCACCGGAACACCCGTCCTTCACTCTCCTGCCGCACCGGTTGCCGATATCACCGGGGATATTCGCGTGCTCATCGACGACATGATCGACACCATGCATAACGCCCCTGGGGTCGGCTTAGCAGCCCCCCAGGTGGGCGTGGGGCTTCGAATTTTCGTGTGGCACTACGACGACGGGATCAGCCTCTCCGAGGGCGAAGTCATCAACCCGAGTCTCCAGCTCTCCGGCTGGCGCGAAAACCTGCTCTGGGGAACTCCCGCCGAGGAAGGATGTCTCTCGATTCCCGGTGAACGCGCACCTCTCGCCCGCTATCCCCGAGCAATTCTCACCGGTCTCAACCGGATGGGGGAACCCATCCGAGTGGAGGCAGATGGCTGGCTCGCTCGAATTTTCCAACACGAATTCGACCACTTAAGCGGCCTTCTCTATCGCGACCGCCTGCGACGCGACCGGAAGCGAGAGATCGACAGTGCCGTATTAGAGCGAGGCTGGGGAAATAGTGCATCGGAGTGGACGCCAGGACCTGAGTTCCACGAAGAAGACTGGGCCGCCGGGGAGTTAGGGCATTCCGAGGAAGAAGCGCAATAGCGCGGCAATCAGGGCGGCGCCAACAATCACCACGATAAACGGCGCCCGCATCCACAGCATGGCTCCAGCGGCAGCAACGGCCGGCACGCGCGCATCAAACTCGATGCCCCCCACACCACCAAGAGTCTGAGAGACCACCAGCGAGGCGAGAAGGGCCACGGTCACCAAGGCGGCCACACGCGAAATTGCCGGTCCCTCAACGAGTTTCTGCGGAACCAAATAGCCCGCCAGCTTCAGCGCCAGCACCACGAGCGAACCCGCAATCACAAATCCCCAAATCGGATCCACTAGCCCACCTCGCCTTCTGACTGCAGAGTGGGTGATTGTCGATGGCGGATGAGGGCGAGAACGATGGTGAGTGCAGCAACAACGAGAATGGGCACTCCGGCGGGCAGAGCGGGTAGAAGCAAGGCCGTAACAAACCCCGCCCCTAAGGCAACAGCAATGGGTTCACCTGCGCGCAAGCGGGGCCAGACCAACCCCAAGAACGCCGCCGCAGCGGCAGCGTCGAGGCCCCAGGTCCGCACATCCCCGAGAACATCACCGAGAAGCGCCCCGGCCAAGGTGGCGATATTCCACCCCGCATAGAGCAAAAGCGCGGTCGTCCAAAAACCCGCCTTATTCGCTGCAAGTGTCGGCTGAGCCGTTCCCACCGCGGTGGACTCATCCACAGTCAGTTGCGCGGCGACGAAGCGCTTCACCACTCCCGGGCCGACGATGGGTGACATGCGGAGGGCATAGAGCCCGTTGCGAAGCCCGAGCAATCCGGCGCTCGCGACCGCAGCAAACCCCGCTGAAGCTCCTCCCGAGGCAATCACACCGATCAGCGCAAACTGGGACGCCCCCGAGAACATGAGCAAGCTCAACACCATGGTCTGGGCGACGCCGAAGCCCGAAATGACGGCGAGAGCGCCAAATGAGACACCGTAGAGCGATACCGCAAGGGCAACCTGCAACCCCTGAGAGCGGGCAGCGCGAATCAGCTCAGCGTCGTCACCGCTCACGAGGCTTGCGCCGCGTCCGAAAGGCCTACCCCGTGGATTCCGTTGTGGAAGCGCAGAGTCGGGAACGATGCGGAGACGGTGAATCCGATTCCCGGCACGCGGTGCGCAGAAAATACGCCTCCAAAAGTTTCCGCGCGAGACTTCATGTCCCGCATTCCCCGTCCGTTCAGAATCTCAGTGAGGGCCTTGTGATCATCGGCAATGGAATAGGCGGTGTCTTCACCCAACTGTTCTCGCAACTGGTTTTTCACCCGCGTGCCGTCGTCTTCCACGCGAAGTTGGAGACCATTGGCACTCCACGACATCGAGACTTTGACGGTGGTTCCCGGTCCGCCATGCCGCCTCACGTTGTTGAGCGACTCTTGAACGATGCGAAACAGTGCGATTTCGGCGCTCGAGCCAACACTGAAGGACTCCCCCGACTCTTCGTATCGGACGACCACCCCGGACTCTTCCATCGAAGTGAAGAGCTCTTGCATCGTCGAAATGGTGGGCCCTGAAGGGACTTCGACCGCTCCGGCGCGCCCGGCGTTCACGACTCTGCGCAGGTCGTTCAGCACGGTGCGCGCGGTATCTGCGATTTGCGCTGCCGCACGCGTCACCACTTCAGGGTTCGCATCAGCGGAGAACTTGGCCCCCTCGGCTTGAGCAATTACCTGATTGATGGACACGGCAGCTGAGTCGTGAACCTCGGTGATAAGCCGCATTCGATCGGCCATCTCGGCGAGCCGTAGCTCGGCATCAATTCTCAGGTTTTCGCTCTTGATCCGGGAATCGACGCGCGTTCGGAGAGTTTTTCTGGCTCGCCACCACAACAGGCCCAACACCACCGAACCCACTACTCCTGCGATGGCAAGAACCAGTAGGGGTATTTCTGACCACTGAGGCAGAAGAGAAGGTCCCACTGCTTCGACCATCCATTCACGTCAACGTTCAACTTGGGTCGGTCAGATCAGACCGCGAATTACTGGCTCCCCGACTTGGACTCGAACCAAGAACCTACCGGTTAACAGCCGGTTGCTC
>JBMSHQ010000048.1:0-7005 GCA_049416945.1 Pontimonas sp.
CCCCGCCCTTCTCGGTGAGCACCAAGATTTCGGCCAGGCACTGCGTCACGACACCCAAGAGAATGTTGTGGGCAATCTTGACCAATCGAGCGGCCTCACCGTCTCCCACGTAGGTCACTCCACGACCGAAGTGCTGCAGCACAGCTTCTACCGCATCAAACGTCTCGCGGGGTCCAGAGACGGCGACCGTCAGCTTGCCGGCCTCGATCACCGAGGGGTTTCCGCTCACCGGAGTAGCGAGGAATCCAGTTCCCCGCTCTGATGCAGCCGCCCGAACCTTCTCCGACATTTCCACCGACACCGTGGAGGAGTCAGCAATCACAGTGGGAACGACGTCTCCCGTGAGAAGTCCGCCCTCGCCCAGCATCACCTGCTCGAGATCTTTGGACGCGGACACCATGCTGAACACCAGGTCACGGCCGGCGAGGTCAATGGGACGGTCGACGATGGTGGCACCCAACTTGGCGAGCGGCTCTGCTTTCGCCTTCGTGCGGTTGTACACTGCTACGTCGTATCCTGCCGCCAGAAGACGGGTGACGAGCTGCGCCCCCATACGGCCAACGCCGATCCACCCCACGGTCAACATGTTCTTCGCCATCTGGCTGGTCCTTTCACATTTGAGGTCTTTGTGCGACTGCGCGGAGTTCTCGCGCATGCGGCTCGCGCAATCGATTGCACCATTGTAGGAACCTCTCGGTGCCCGCGTCAAGTTCTGTGACTGAGCGTGTCCTGGAAAAAGGTACGAACCTCAGGGTGTGTGGGCGGGTCCTGATGATTGCCGGATCACCAGGCTCACGGGCAACGTGACCACCCGCTGAGAATTCTTTCCCTCCTGCAATCTCGTCACCAATAGACGGGCTGCTTCGGCGCCAATCTCATCGAGCGGAACTTTCACCGAGGTGAGGCCAGGCGAAAACTCCGCCGCAAAAGGCATGTCATTAAACCCGATGACTGAGACGTCCTCGGGGCATCGCAAGTCATGAGCTCGCAGGCTCCGCAACGCACCCAGAGCCAACAAGTCGGTACTCGCTTGTATCGCGGTGAAGGTGCGCGGTGACTCGAGCAGACGATCTACCGCACTCGTACCTGCATCAACACGGAGGTTCTCCACCTCGACGACCCGACACGTCATTCCCAACTCTTCGCACACCCGCACAATTTCTCGCGCACGATTTCGCGTCGTCGAGAAATTCATCGGTCCGGCCAAGTGAATGATGTCGCGGTGGCCAAGGCGGTAGAGGTACTGGGCCGCCTCGCGCATACCCGCTTCGTCGTCTCCCGTTACCAGCGGATAGGGCACGTTTCCCGCGCCACGGTTGGCCAATACGACCGGGATGCCCTGCTCGAACATTCGCGGAATAGTCTCGTGATCGTCGGCACCGGTGGCCACAATAAAGCCATCGACGCGGCGTTCAGAGAGCGACCGAATGGCCTCTTTCTCTTCTTCCCGCGACTCGTCGGTATCAGCCAGGAGCACCGTGTACCCGTGTTTGGCGAGGTACGTTTCGATGCCACGAACCATCGGGGGAAAGATGGGGTTGGTGAGGTCGGGAATGACGACCCCGACGGTCATCGTCGATTGGACTCTGAGACTGCGCGCCGTGAGGTTTCGCACATAACCCAAGCTTTCGGCGACTCGCGTAATGCGCCGAACGGTCTGCTCATTTACAACCGATTGTGTCTCGGGGTTCAGAGCTCGCGAGACTGTCGCCTTGTGCACGCCGGCAGCCTTGGCGACATCTTCGAGTGTGACTTGATGTTTCACGATCTTTGCTTTCACGCTTCACCGCAGACACAGCCCCGATGCTGCGCCACTTTTTAGTCTACCGCCCGCCCCCTCAAAAGCCCGACGAGCCTCTCGGTTGCGAACCGAGTGGCTCGACCGTGGTAATTCTCTTCTCCTGCAACCGCACTGCATTCGTTTGCATCTACACTCAAGCTATGAGCACAAATGTCACGGCCGATGTTGTCGTCGCCGGCGCGGGGCACAATGCCCTCATTGCCGCCGCCTACCTCGCCCGAGCCGGAAAAAAGGTGGTGATTGTCGACGCCCGCCACATTCCCGGTGGTGGAGTCGCGACCGAAGAATACCTGCCGGGCTATTTCATGGACAGTTGTTCCACCGGACACACCATCATCCAAGACAACCCGGTAATTGCCCAGGACACCCTCGGCTTGGTCGCTCAAGAAGGCCTCCGTTACGTCGACCCTGATCCGATTGCCCGCGTGGCCATGCCCGACGGTGAACAGGTCGCGATGTACCTCGACCGCAACAAGACCTATGACGAATTCGCGCGTTTCAACCGAGCCGACGCTGACCGCTACTTTGCGATGCTGGAGGATTGGGACAGCGCTAAAGACGCCTTCGCCCAATCCAATAACAATCCCATCGGCTGGGCGACGCCGATCGATCAAGCGCTCGACAAGCTGCCTAATGGCGGAACCTGGAGGCGGCGTCGGGCCCTCAGCGCGCTCGATGTCGTGATGCACGAGTTCGACAACGAACACATTCAAGCGTTCCTGCTGTGGGAGGCGTGTCAAACGTTCGGATCAGTCGATTTACCGGGAACCGGCGTGCTGCCCTATTCAATCATGGCGGGGCGTCAAGCTCGCAGCTGGTCCATCCCGGTAGGAGGCTCGGGTCGACTCACCGAAGCTCTCGTGAACGTCATCAGCGATAACGGCGGAGAAATCTTCTGCAACCAGCAGGTGGAGTCGCTCGTCATCGAGAACGGTCGCTGCCAAGGCTTCCGCACCGAGGATGGCAGCACCTTCCTCGGTCGCGAAGGGGTGCTCTCGACCATCCACATCAAGCACCTGGTGGACATGGCTCCCCGGGAGGCGTGGGGTGAAGACTTTGTCTACGGGGTCGATACCTACGACATTGGTATTCCCCTACTCGTCATGTTCCTCGCGATGAATGAAGTGCCCACCTTTATGGGCAAAACTCCGCAGGACACGGCGGTGAGTAGCGGACTGGGCTTATGGCCCCACCAAGTGGCGCAGCAACTCCACGACATTCGCAGCCGACGACCGGTCGAAGGCTCCGCATGGACGCTCGTCGCGACACCAAGTTTGGTCGATGCGTCGCGCGCACCAGAGGGCAAGCACACGGTGAAAATCCTTGTGCCCGCTTCGCACGTTGCGCCCTACGGAAAAGCCAGCTGGGATGACGCGAAAGAAATGCACGCCGATCGGATCGTCGATTACGTGCGCACCGCAGTGCCCAACATCAACGAGGACACGGTAGAGGCCCGGATGGTCAAGAGTCCCCTCGACATCGAGCGGGCCAACCAGCACATGATCAATGGGTGCGCCCACGGAGGCGACAAGTCTGCGCCATTTGCAGGCCCCCTTCGACCGGTTCCCGGTTGGGCGTCACACGCAATGCCCATACCGGGCCTCTACCAAACAGGGGGCACCACGCACCCTGGCGGCTCCATCACAGGCTTCCCCGGGCGAAACGCGGCCATGGTCATGATGAAAGACCTCGGCCTACCATTCCCCGGTTAGGCGCCTGTAGTTCTTACGCGTCGACGCGCTGCCACTTGATATCGACGGCAACGCCCGCGTCGACGAGCAAGTTCATGACAGGACAGCGCGCCTCCGTTTCCTCAATGACTGCGGCGAGCTCTTCTTCGCTGCGCGAGGTCACCACCGAGATCAATAATTTGACCGTTTGAAAATGCGGGCGCACCGACCGGTCACCCATTCGACCTCGAATATCGATGGTGAAGGCCGCCTCAAACTCAAGACGCTCGTATTCGAATTCCATCTCTTTCGACGTCCGACGAAACGTCACCGCCTCACACCCACACAGCGCACCCAGGACGGCCTGTAGCGGCGAGGGACCCGCGCTTTCACCTCCGTGGGCGGCGGGCTCGTCGGTCACCCCAATTCCAAACTCTCCGTAGTCGATGACCGTCTTCATGGTCGCCGGCGATTGTGCCGTCAGGGTCTTGCGCCGAATAAAGTCCTCGGGAATGGGTGAGAGTACGCCTGCCATCGTGTGTTCCTTTCGCGCCGAACCTGAGATTAGAGTGCGCCCAGTTGGCGCGCCATCCAATCAGCAGTCTTGTTGCGGTGTTTCGCGGCGACATTCATGCACCCGTGGTTGCCGTCCTCCAACATCAGAAGAGTCCCGCCTGTTTCCGCTTGGAGCCTCTCCGCGCCATCTTTGGGAATGAGCCGGTCCTGAGCGCCGAAAATAATGAGCAGTGGGCAGTTGATGTCCCCCGTCCGCCCCTCCAACGTCAGAGAACGGCCATATTCCAACGCCTCATCCTGGCTACTGCAGTGCGCGCGGAAGGTGAAGGTACGCCGGGTCAGTTCGGGAAGCTGGTGCCAAATATCGCCCCACGAATAGGGACCGGCTAACGCAGCACACGCCTTGATTCGGTGCTCTCCCGACACCATCCGCGGGGCGTAATAGCCACCCAGAGACACGCCCCAGACTCCGATTGCGTCTGAATCGAGCTCAGGCTGGCTCTCGATCCAATCGACGACGGCGCGACCCACGAGTTCCCACTCCGCGATGATGGGGAGATCATATTCACTCTCCCCCTGCCCGGGGCCATCGATGGCCAGGGTGGCGAGACCTCGATCCAAGAACAGCTGTTCGGTGCTCCGCAGTTCCTCTTTCGTGGAGTCGAGCCCGCTGACCATAATCACCACGGGAGGGTGGTCGACCCCCGAGGGCATCCTCAGGACAGCGGGAAGCGTGTGCTCACCGTATGGCACCTCCACGCGACGTCCCGCGGGGTTGAGAAAAGGCAAGGCCTCATTGAGGGAATCCACGGCGAGCATGTGAGCCGCCTTCATCTGATCGGGAAAGTCCACAAATACAAACTTCGCGAAGTGGTAATACACCGCAGCTGTGGCGAGGTGATTTCCGGCAGAGAGGGTCCGGCCTTCCGCCATCGCCTCGTGGCCCAGGTCGCGGTGGAGGTGCCCCGCGTCGACCCATTCGCTGCACCAGTCGGACCAGCGCTGAATGGAGCGGGTGAGCCGATTGAAATCTGACACCGCCACACCGTTCGTGGTGAAACGCGGAGCCCAATGGGCCGTCGCTTCTTTGACCAAAGAATCTTGTTCGTCTGACGCCATCGTCAAGGCCTCTCTCGTGGGGACCAACTCCCCCAAGTCTATGAGTCCCAGTCGGCCCAGAAACCCGTTTTTTCGGGCCAAAAAGCAGGTATTTTGACATCGTGGGAGGCTGCTCGCGAGGGCTCGCCCTCCTACGCTTAGAAGAGAGGATGTAGCTAGGGGAAAGGGTCAGGAGAGCAATGTTTCACTTCACCGATTCGGAGCTCGAACGACGTCGATTGGATACCCTCGCCCTCGCAGCCGCACACGACTGCGACGCAGTGTTGTGTTTTGGTGAAAACCGAAGCGGCGTCGCGGTGACCTACCTCACCGAGTGGCCCGTCACGAGGTCCGCCCTTTACGCGCTCACCCCGAGCGAACACCACCTGTGGGTTGCTTTTCACAATCATGTCCCCGCAGCATCACGCCGAGCGCGGGTTGATTCGGTCAGAGATGCCTATGGCGACTACCTCGACGACGTGTTCGCCGTGGTGGGATCTGCCCAGAGAATTGCGACCGTGGGACCTATCCCGCCCGCCGTCGCCGCTCGCGCACAACAGAATCAGTCGACCCTGGTGGCCATCGATGGCCCCCATGCGCGGATGCGCCAACTCAAATCTCAGGAGGAGATTCGAGCGCTCGAGCTCGGGGCTGAGGTGAGCGACGCGGCAGCGTTAGCGCTGATCGACGCCTGCGCTCCGGGTGTTTCAGATTGGCAACTATTAGCTGCTGCCAAAAAGGCGTATACCGAACGCGGTGGGCTCGACCACATTTGTTACATCGCCGTGACCGACATGACCCAACCCGACCGCGACGTCCCCAGCCAATTCCCTGAGGGCCGGATCATCGGGCCCACCTCCATGGTCACGTTTGAGCTCAGCGCATCAATCGTGCCCGAATACCCCGGTCAGATCCTTCGCACCGTGGTTCTGACAGAACCCGTGGACGAAGTCCTTACGTTGTCCACGGTCGCGGAGCATTGCAAGGCGACACTCAAGGCCGCGATGCGCCCAGGGGTCAACACCCAAGAGCTCATCGCGCTCTCCGGAATGATTGAACAGGCCGGACTCACCACCAACGATGACCTATTCCACGGCTTTGGCATGGGCTATCTCGAACCCATCGCCACCTCGGCGTCGCGACGCCCCAACCACTCCCCCGATCTTGTCCTCACCGAAGGCATGGCCATCGTGGTTCAACCCAATGTCACCAACGCCGAACACAGCCTGGGGGTGCAAACGGGTGAGCTCGTGGTCATCGAACAGGCTGGGGCCCGCGACCTTCACGACTTACCCACCGGTCTCATCCGAGCGGAGTCTTAAGGCACCTAACGGCCAGAGGCAGAACGCGTCTTCCCCAAGTACATGGATGCCACCTCGGGGTTGTCGGCAATTCCCGCCGCGTCTCCCGAAATACGGTCTTTACCCTGTTCCATGACGACACCGTGGGTCGCTAAGTTCATTCCCAATCGAACGTTTTGCTCCACCAACAGCACAGTGCGGCCATCGTTCGCCATAGAGCGGATGACCGCGGCAACTTTTGCCACAGACTTGGGGTCAAGTCCCAGCGAGGGTTCGTCCATGAGCACCAGGGTGGGATCTAACATGAGCGCGCGGCTGATTTCCACCATGCGCCGCTGACCACCGGAGAGGTTTCCGGCTTTATCACCACCGCGCTCTCTCACCACCGGCATCATGTCTTCCACCATCTGGAGCCGTTGCGCGAGGAGTGAGCGATCTTTACGAATGGGATACCCGCCGAGAAGCACGTTTTCCCGCACCGTCATTTCGGGGAACAACGCACTGCTTTGGGGGACTTGCGCGATACCGAGTCGCAGGATCTCTTCGGTGCCTTTGCCCACCAGCGAGGTTCCTCCGAGCACGACCTCCCCGGAACTGACCGTCAAGAGACCACTGATTA
>JBMSHQ010000049.1:0-6961 GCA_049416945.1 Pontimonas sp.
CCGGCCTTCCGAATGGCGTGGTGAACATCATCACCGGCGCGGGTGCGACGGGTAAGGCGTTGGTGGAACACCGCGGAATCGACAAAGTTGCCTTCACGGGTTCCACCGGTGTGGGTCGCCAGATTGCCCGCACCTTGGCCGGCCGTTCGACCGCTCTCACGCTCGAGCTCGGTGGAAAAGGCGCAAACATCGTCTTTGATGATGCGCCCATGGACGAAGCGATTGAAGGAATCATTTCGGGGATCTTCTTCAACCAGGGCCACGACTGATGCGCCGGTTCGCGGTTGCTCGTGCAGGAAAGTGTCCACGACGAGTTGGTGTCCCGACTGACCCGACGCATCGAGACCCTTCGACTGGGCGATCCGCTCGATAAGAACACCGATATTGGGGCGATCAACTCCAAAGCGCAGCTGAACACCATCACCGAACTCGCGAACTCGGGTGACGCGGAGGGGGCGAGTCGTTGGAGTGCCAACTGCGAGCTGCCCTCGAAGGGCTTCTGGTTCCCACCGACCGTGTTCACGGGGGTGTCGGCGAGCCACCGCATCGCGCAAGAAGAAATCTTTGGGCCGGTGCTCTCCGTGCTCACCTTCCGCACCCCCGACGAGGCGGTCGAGAAAGCCAACAACACCCCCTATGGCCTGAGCGCCGGGGTGTGGACAGAGAAGGCGAGTCGTATGCTCGCCATCGTCGACAAGCTTCAAGCTGGTGTGGTCTGGGCGAACACCTTCAACAAGTTCGACCCCACGAGTCCCTTCGGCGGCTATCAAGAATCCGGCTACGGCCGCGAAGGTGGCGTGCCAGGTCTGCTCGCCTACCTCAAATCTACGAGCCCGGTTCAGGGGGTGTCCAAGTGAGCAAGCGCCTCGAAGTGATGAAGACCTACAAGCTCTACATCGGCGGAAAGTTCCCCCGCAGTGAAAGCGGCTACACCATGCCGATTACGTCGCCTGCGGGAGAGCACCTCGCCCACGTTGCGCAGGCGAGCCGCAAGGACGCTCGTGATGCGGTTGCCGCGGCGCGCTCAGCCCAGTCGGGGTGGGCGGGCGCGACGGCTTACAACCGTGGTCAGGTGCTCTACCGCATCGCGGAAATGCTGGAAGGTCGCGCAGAGCAGTTTGTTCAAGAAATCCGCCAGAGCGAGGGTGTGAGTGCCCGTGCGGCACGTGCCCAGGTCGACAAAGCTATCGACACCTGGGTGTGGTACGCGGGATGGTCTGACAAGCACGCCCAGATTGTTGGCGGGGCAAATCCGGTTGCCGGCCCGTTTTTCAATCTGTCGGTTCCGGAGCCAAGCGGTGTGGTCGTGGCCTTCGCCCCCGCGGCGGCGACTGGCCAAAGCCTGTTGGGTCTTGTGGAAACGCTCGCGCCTATTGTCGTCTCGGGAAATGCCGTAGTGCTTCTTGCTCACCCCAGCCAGCCATTGCCAGCGATGAGCTTTGCCGAGGTGCTTCACAGCAGCGACGTGCCCGGCGGTGTCGTGAACATTCTCACCGGCACGCGTGAGGGTATGGCGACATGGTTGGCCGAGCACGCCGACGTGAACGCCCTCGATCTGATGGGAGCCACTGAACTCGACTGGGCCTCGTTGGAGCAGTCGGCAGCACAGACCCTCAAGCGGTGTCTGACTCCCGTGCGCGGCGTCTCCGGGCTCAGCATGAACCGTATTTCGGCATTTACCGAAGTCAAGACCGTGTGGCACACGAAGGCCCTGGGATAGGTGCTCTCGGGCATTCTGCTCGTCGATAAACCGGCGGGTCCCACCAGCCACGGTGTGGTCTCCGCCACCCGCAAAGCTCTGGGGCTCAAAAAAGTAGGCCACGCCGGCACCCTGGACCCCATGGCCTCAGGGTTACTCACCCTAGGAATAGGCCCGGGAACAAAACTTCTGACTTATCTCGTGGGGGCCGATAAGCGCTACCTCGCCACCATCCGTCTCGGCCAATCGAGTTCCACAGACGACGCAGAGGGCGAACTCTCCCGGTCTGCCACAGAAGAGGCCCTGGAGGCTATTTCAAACGACCAGATTCGTGCGGGGCTTCACGCCATGGTCGGATCTATTGAACAAGTTCCCTCCAAGGTGAGCGCCATCAAAGTGGATGGTAAACGGGCTTATGACCTGGCTCGCGCGGGCGAAGAGGTTGTCTTGAAAGCCCGACCGATCACGATTTATGGCATCGACGTGGGAAACATTCGACGCTCGACAGACGCCATCGACATCGAGGTTGATGTCCAGTGCTCATCAGGTACCTATATCCGTGCGATTGCCCGCGATTTAGGTCAGGCGCTGGGGGTTGGGGGTCACCTCACTGCTCTTCGTCGCACCACAGTCGGACCTTTTGAAGTCTCTCAGGCGTGCGGTGTTGACGACATACACGCAGACCGACTGCTCAGTTTGGCGCAGGTCGCACAGATGGTCATGCCCGCGACGACCGTGACAAGTTCTCAAGCTCTCGAGCTGGGCCATGGAAAGTCAATTTTCCTCGAAGCCCCCGAAGGCGCGGGCAAAGACGACCCTGTCGCCGCCATCGACCCCACCGGGCGGCTCGTCGCCATTGTCAGTATCGAATCGGGTCGCAGCCGTATCCTGGTCGGGTTTCCGGCCGAATAAGGGAGTACGCGTGATCGAGTGGGTGACATGGGTCATCGTGGCCGTCGCTATCGCGCAAGCGCTCGTGTCGGTGGGGTTTGCTATTGCCGGCCACGCACCCAACGACTACACCCTTGGTCTGACCCTCCTGTTGGCCATCGCGATGGTGGCGCAAGTCATCATCACGATAAGTCTGCAAGTCTCGGGCGTTTCACCCACCGGTGACATCGTGGAATTTTGGGCGTATTTGGCAACCGCAGTGTTCTTAGCCCCTGCTGCCATCGTCTGGGGTTTGATTGAGCGTTCACGCTGGTCGACTATCGCGTTAGCTGTGGTCGGATTTTCCCTCGCCGTCATGGAATATCGCATGCACGAAATCTGGTTCGTGCAGGTGGCCTAGCAATGGCATCCCTGCCCGACGGCGACCCGGCTCCCCCTGACGGACTCTTGCCAGCCTCGGCTCGCGATAACGCTGAAGCAGATTTCGGTGTTTACGTTCATATTCCTTTCTGCCGAGTGCGCTGTGGCTACTGCGACTTCAACACCTACACCGCCACCGATATGCCGGGAGTCGCTCAGGCGGAATACGGATCCATCGCCGAAAAGGAAATCGTTTTTGCCCAGCATGTGCTCGACACCTCGGGGTTACCAGCTCGACCGGTGAATACCCTTTTTTTCGGCGGAGGAACGCCCACACTGCTACCCCCCGGCCACCTCGCCTCTCTGATTCGGCGAATCAGGGAAACCTGGGGGATCGCCCCGGGTGCAGAGATCACCGTCGAAGCAAACCCCGACACGGTCGATGAAGACTCGCTGCGCGAACTACGCGATGCAGGCGTGACCCGGATGTCGTTTGGAGTGCAGTCTTTTGTGCCCAGGGTGCTCTCCCTGCTCGATCGCACTCACAATCCCGAGGCGGTCCCCCAGGTGGTCGATGCGGCCCGACGAGTGGGCTTATCGGTGTCGATTGACCTGATTTATGGCTCGCCCGGCGAGACCGAAGACGAATGGGCTCGCACGCTGCGTGACGCGATTGCCTTGGAACCTGACCACATTTCCGCCTACTCGCTCATTGTGGAGCCCGGAACAGCGTTGGCTCGTCGAGTGGAGAGAGGAGAGCTGGCGGGTATCGATGAGGACACCCAGGCCACTTTCTATGAGATGGCCGATGAGGCGTTTAGTGCCGCGGGCTATGAGTGGTACGAAGTGAGCAACTGGTCGCGTGGTGTGGAACACCGTTCACGCCACAACCTCTCCTACTGGACCAACACCGACTGGTGGGGTGTGGGTCCCGGCGCCCATTCCCACGTGGGTGGGGTGCGGTGGTGGAATGTGAAGCACCCCAAGGCCTATGCCGATCGACTCGAGCAGGGGCTCTCGCCTGCTCTCGCGCGAGAGATTCTCTCCGGCGAGGAGAAATACACGGAAATGGTGATGTTGCGGCTACGAATCCGCGACGGTTTGCCAATTTCTTCACTCCATCCGGGACACCAAGAGGCGGTGGCGTGGGCCATCGCGGGGGAATTTGTCGACGCTCACGCGGCTCTGGGTGGCACCCTCGTCCTCACTCGCAAGGGCCGGCTCGTCGCTGACGGGGTTGCTCGCCAATTGCTCGGCAGTTGAGTTTGTTCTAAGCCGTTCGCGGGGACGGGGCCGTATCATTAGCAGACAACTGTGTCGACTGCTAAGGAAAGGGGTGGTTCAGAGTGGTTTCCGATCGCGCGCTTAATGTGTTGCGGGTCATCGTTCAGGACTACATCCAATCCAGTGAGCCCGTTGCCTCCAAAGCCATCGCCGAACGCCCCGGTTTCGATGTGTCGGCAGCCACGATCCGCAATGACATGGCGCTTCTCGAAGAAGAAGAACTCATCACCGCCCCCCATACGTCGGCGGGTCGCGTTCCCACCGACAAGGGTTACCGCGTGTTTGTGGACACCCTCACCCACCATCGGCCACTCAGTCACGCTCAGCGCCAGGCCATCCAACGTTTCTTGGATGAGTCCATTGACCTTGATGACACCCTGACCCGCACCGTGCGCTTACTCTCGACCCTTACGAACCAAGTCGCACTCATTCAATACCCCACCTTCGGCGCGGCTCGTGTGCGTCACGTCGAGCTCTTACCCGTTGACGACCGACGCGTCATGGTGATCCTCATCACCGACTCAGGTCGCGTCGATCAAAGCGTGATCGACTGGAGTGACGTTCCCGATGATGCCGTTGTCGGTGAAATCCGGGCCGCCATCAACGAAGCCCTGTTGGCTAAAAACCTTGATGAGGTGCCACACATTCTCGCGGGGCTGCCCGAGACCGTGCACCCGGAGAGAAAAGTGCTCTTCGAGCAACTGAGTGACGGCATTTGTCGCACACTCGACGCCCACCGCACGACCCGACTGCTCATGTCCGGGGCAGCAAACCTGGTGAAAACCGAAGCCGATTTCTCACAGAGCGTATATCCCGTGCTCGAAGCCATCGAGGAGCAGGTCACTGTGTTGAAGCTCTTCCACGAAATGCAGGCAGAGAGCCTGGAGGTGGGGGCGCGTATTGGTAACGAACTGGGAGGTCCGCTGTCGGAAACCTCGGTAGTGGCAGGCTCGTATCAAGCCAACCTGTCCGACGCCGGTGTCGTGGGCGTGTTAGGCCCCACCCGCATGGATTACCCCGGCAACATGGCGGCCGTGAGGGCCGTAGCCCGCTACCTCTCGGGTATTCTCGGCGGCACCACTTCGACGGAAGAGACCCCGCGTGAGCGTTGACCATTACGAAGTGTTGGGTGTTGCTCGCGACGCCAGCACGGAAGACATTCGACGCGCCTATCGCAAACTCGCGCGCGAACTTCACCCCGATGTGAACCAGGAAGAGGGCGCGGAGGAGCAGTTCAAACTGGTAACCCACGCCTATGAGGTGTTGAGCGACCCCGAACAGCGCCAGCGCTACGACACCGGTGGAGACCAATTCGCCGGGTTTGGCCCCTTTGGTGACATTTTTGAAACATTCTTTGGGGCAGCTGGTGCATCGAGTAGAGGACCGCGACCACGGCGCGAACGTGGCCAAGACGCGCTCATTCGGGTGGACGTGGATCTAGCCGAAACCATTTTTGGCACCACCAAAACCATCGAAGTCGACACCGCGGTGCTCTGTGAAAGTTGCGAGGGTTCGTGTTGTGCACCGGGCACCGAGCCTCGCCGTTGTGACATTTGTGGAGGGTCTGGGCAGGTTCAGCGCACTGTGCGGAGCCTTTTGGGAAACATGGTCACCCAAAGCCCGTGTGGCTCCTGCCGTGGCTATGGCACGGTCATCGACAATCCCTGCCCCAGCTGTGCTGGTCAAGGCCGCGTGCGCGCCACCCGCTCGATTGACGTCGAAATTCCTGGTGGAATCGAATCGGGTCAGCGCATTCAGTTGGCGGGTTCGGGTGAGGTGGGACATGGCGGCGGGCCCTCGGGTGACCTCTACATCGAATTTGCGGTTCAACCCCACGAAACGTTCGCCCGCCTCGGGGATGATCTCGTTGCGACGGTGCATGTGGACCTCACCGCCGCCATCTTGGGGACCGAAGCGACGGTCGAAAGCTTGGATGGGCCCGTTGACATCACAATTCGCCCAGGAGTGCAGTCAGAAGACATTCTCAGTATCAAGGGCCGCGGTGTCACCAAGCTTCGGGGGGCGGGTCGCGGTGATCTCAAACTGCACGTTCACGTGATCACCCCACAAAAGCTCTCGGGCAAAGAAACAGAGCTAGTGAAGAAACTGCGGGAGATGCGCAAGCCCGCACCGCCCCAGCTGAAGTCGGCCACCTCCGGCACCTTCCAGCGTCTTCGCGAGAGGTTCTTCGGCGCCTAAGTGGCTCACCTCTACCTCACCCCTGCGGGAACCCGCCTGATTGCGGGAGAAACGGTGGTGCTCACCGGTGATGAGGCGCGTCACGCCGCAAAAGTGGCCCGTTTGAGGGTGGGGGAGCGGGTGCTATTGGGAGATGGCGCGGGAACTCACGCGGTGGCCGAAGCTATTTCCGTCTCCCCAGCTGATGTGTCTTTGGTGGTGGTGTCGGTACAACACCATTCAGAGTCGGCGCCACCCCTGTGGCTCATTCAGTCACTGGCTAAGTCGGGGCGTGATGAACAGGCCATCGAGCAGGCCACCGAAGTCGGCGTGAGCGCGATTATTCCTCTCCAGGCCAGTCGGAGCGTCGTGTCGTGGGAAGGCGAGAAAAAGACATCCGGCGTGACGCGGTGGCAGCGCATCGTCAGCGAGGCCACCAAGCAAGCCATCCAGCCCTATTGTCCCCTGGTGCGCGAGCCCCACACCATCGACGAGGTGTGCAATCTGAGTAGATCGATTCGCGTGCTCGCCTTGGATCACCGTGCCGAG
>JBMSHQ010000050.1:0-6664 GCA_049416945.1 Pontimonas sp.
GCCTGGCGCTGTTGCTGGCTCTCGTCCTTCTCATTTTGTAACTCGGGTCGCTAGTGAGGGAGCCTAAAATGGCAAAGAAGTCGTGGGTGAAGGTGATGAACGAGTGGCACCTGTGGCCAGGTTTCGCTGTTGCGGTGACGGCCATCATCGCGACAGGGTTCTTCTTGCTCGTGGGGCTATTCAGGTAGTAATGCGAGAGGCAACGCCCCACCAAGTTTGTGGCTATGCCTGGCGTGGCCGTGGCTCGGACCGCCGCGTGATGTAAATCGCTACGACGAGCGCTAAAACGATACCGGCATTGATGCCAAGCTCAATTACGGCCCTCTCGAACGCTTCCGCGGTTTTTCCGGTGTTGAGGGTGAGCGAGGACCCCACCGACAATATGTGACGGACGGACGCAATCACCCCAATGATCAGAAAGCGGCTGAGCTGAAAGAACCCGTTTTTGAATCGCGCAATGACGGTTCGGGCAATTTCCAAAATGATGACAACGAACAAAATGTCGTTGATGGCTTGGAGCATTCCGTCTGGAAAGAACGGCGCAGTGGTGGTCAACCTGATAACGGTGTAAACCACGGCACCCGAAGCCACAATCATTAGCAAAATCGTCAGAACGAGGTGGAAAACATCCTCGATGATGTCAAGGTTCCTTTGGGGAAGCATCGTTGATTGCTCACCTTGGTTAGTGGAGTCCGTCATTGTGCTCCTCTCTCTTTGTCGATCAGTCTGCTGTAATTTGGCCCGAGGTGGAATAGTCGGTGCCAGCTGACCTTAATTCACCGGGTTCCAGGTTCGAGTCCCGGGGGGTGTACCAAGTTTCCGAACAGTCCGCGGTTGAGGTGTGGGTGATTCCCTCGAATGAGGAGCTGCATATCGCCAAGCTTTCTCTCGGTGCCGTCCAAGCCCGCACCCAGTAAACCTCCACATCGGCTCACTACCGTGTGGCTATGCCAACAAAATCTCTCCTTCTTTTATTGCCCTTGCTTCTCGTTGGGTGTGCTTCAGCGCCCGCGGAACTTGCTGCGGAACTGCCGAGCGATTCCGATGTGTCCGGCGAAACGCGTTTGGCGGACGACGTCCAAGAGGGAGAAGAGTGGACTGATACCCCGATGGCTGACGAAGGCGCAGCGGAGGGACTCATTCTCACTGCCGAGCAGGTGGCAATGAACGATTCAGAAGAGAGCTGCTGGACCATCGTGAACGGGTCGGTTTATGACCTAACTGACTGGGTGAGCAAACACCCGGGAGGGGCGAGCAGAATCTTGCAGTTGTGTGGGACCGATGGGACCAGTCTTTTTGAAGGCCAACACGGCGGGTCCTCCGGACCCGAGTCGACTTTGGAAGGTTATTTGCTCGGTCCTGTGAGCCAGTAGAGCTTTGAGGCGGGCTGGACCTCACCGGCCTCGCGAACTAGTCTGACGGAGTCTCTGGGTCTCACCTGCGGGTAGGCCTACAGCCGTCGAAAGGCTTCACAATGGTCACTCGTTCTCGGTTCGCTCTCGCGGTAATGGCACTGGTCAGTGCCCTCTCACTGTCTGGTTGCTATTACGTCGACGCCGTCTTTGACGTCAACGCCGAGGAAGAGCTCGACGTCCGAATTGACACGGCTGTTCACGAAGATTTCGCTAACGCGGACACTGCTCGCTCAGCTCTAGAAGATGAATTCAGCGGTGAAGGCATGGTGCGCAGTAACTATGCCGAGGGCCCATGGAACGGCTACCGCTTCAGTGAGAACAATGCTGACCCCTACAACTGGGAAATCGTCCAAGCTGACGGAGACTTTGTTCGGTTCACGCGTGACGGCGACTACGTGAAATACACCGCCAAGATGACCATCGGCGGTGATGTGGGCGACCGGACAGAGGAAGCCGAAGATCTTCTTGACGTTCAGTTCACCCTTGACCACGTGGGAAAGGTGATCTCGACCAACGGAAATCAGATGACGGACACCCGTATTCGTTGGACGGGAAAGTGGAATTCCACCCTGCAGATGGAAGCCGTTATCGATTTGAGCCCCGAGCCGGTAGCAACCGAGCCCGAACCGGAAGAAAAACCCGAGGAGACCCCAGCCGAGGAAGCACCCGCGGTGGAGGAGCCGTCAGCGGCAGAGCCTGAGGTCACCGCGGAGGTCGAGGCAGTAGAGGAAGAAGCCGCTCCCGCAGTAGACGCTGGCATCGTTGCGATCGCGACGTCTGAGATTTCCCCCGAGGGCGGTGAAATTGCCATCGATGGGATGGTGTATCCCGCGCGCTCGATTTCACAAACGATTCCTGCGGGATCTGAGGTTAGAGTCGTGGCGCTTGACGGTGGCACCGTTGTTGTTGAGGCGATTGCTCAAGACGGGTTGGGGGGAGTTATCGCCGGAATTGTCATTGGCGGGCTCCTCCTCGGTGGGGCCGCGACCGCCACCGTGGTGTTGATTCGTCGACGACAGGCCTCGCAGGAGCCGGCGACCAGCTAGCCGGACCAATCGGTCCCATTCCGTGGAGTGCGACTGCGACCCGCTACCGTGAGCTTCCGTCTAGGCGGCTCACACTCCAGCCCAGCAAAGAGTGCAGATTTTGTCGGAGAGCGCGCGACACGGCTTCCACGTGGGCGGAGTGGCGTCCAGTGATATCCAGCGTCAGGGGAAGGTCTTCGCCGAATTTGGGGACTTCAATATGCAGTCCCACTCCGCGCTCCAATTGCAGCCACGGGTCGGCTGAACCAGGGTCAGAAATGGGTAGTTGGAGACACTGTGAGAGCGCGTCGAGTGCCTCCGTCTTTGAGAGGTAAACGTCGGTGACGAGGCTGATTGTGTGCATCTCATCACTACCTTTTCGGATCGGACTATCGCTGTTCTTCCCAGCCTAATTCCGGGCGTATGCTGAGCGCGTGCCGAGTTGGTCAAACGTGGTCGCGTTTAGCCTCATTGCCCTCATCATCATCGTGATTCCCGGGCCCAGCGTGCTCTATTCGATTGGTCGGGCACTCGCGTGGGGCAAGCGCGCCGCGGTGATCAGTGTTCTCGGCAATGCCACCGGCGTCGGGGTGCAAATCCTCGCCGTCGCGCTTGGTCTGGGGGCGTTGGTGATAGCCCTGCCCCCATTATTTTTTGCTTTGAAGCTGGGTGGTGCGCTCATTATTTTGTGGCTCGCCATTCAGGCAATCCGCCACAGCCGTGACCACGTGAAAGTCGAGAAGGTGCGCAGCCAGCCGACACACCAAAGGCTCTTTGTCCAGTCGATTGGGGTGGGCATTACGAATGCCAAGACCATCGTGTTCTTTGTCGCCACCTTGCCCTCTTTTGTGTCTCCCGACGGTGCCTCAGTGGTCATTCAGATGCTGTTCTTAGGTCTGGTATTCACCATCATTGGCATCGCGAGTGATTCGGTGTGGGCTGTGGGTGCCGGAATGGCCCGCGACTGGTTTGCTCAATCAGAGTCACGACTTGTGGGCGTCCGAGCTGGTGGGGGAGTCGCGCTCGGCGGACTAGGCCTCTATATGCTCTACGACGCCCTCGCGCCGCACTAAAACTCGTCTGCTTCGTCTCGACCGCGGTCGAGAACCGAACTCACGGCGAGAACAATCGAAATTAGCCAGCTCAGCCATAACAGCCCGGTTCGCCAATCGCGCGGACCCTTCAGTGTTTGACGCGCCAGTCCCACGCCCGATAGCACGGCGGAAATTACGCTCGAGCTGAAGAGGAATCTGCGCATACTGCGAGGGTAGTCCAGGTCGGCACACCCCAGTGAGGCTGGCGTCCCCTGCTAGCCTGAACACGGCGTCGGGCGAGCCCGAGAGGACTGTTCATGGCGAAGAAAAGCCCACCTACCTTTGATTTTGTGGTGGTGTCTAACCGCCTCCCCATCGACGCTCGGCCCAAAAAAGACGGCACTGAAGCGTGGGTCACTACGCCGGGGGGACTCGTCGCCGCGCTGTCGCCCGTGATGCGGGGCCGTGACGCGGCATGGGTGGGCTGGCCCGGAAAGACCGATGTCGACGTAGAGCCTTTCAGCCAGGGCAAGACCTACTACCGGCCCGTGGCGCTCAGTGAACGGGACATCGTCGAACACTACGAGGGCTTTAGCAACGCCACCATTTGGCCGCTCTACCACGACGTGATTGTCCACCCTGAGTTTCACCGCGAATGGTGGGACACCTACCGCAGCGTGAATAAGCGTTTTGCCCAGGCGGCAGCGCAGGTGTCAGCTCCAGGCGCTTTCGTATGGGTGCAGGATTACCAGCTCCAGCTAGTGCCCCAGATGCTTCGACAGTTGCGCCCCGACCTGACCATTGGTTACTTCCATCACATTCCTTTCCCCGCCTACGACCTCTTTGCTCAGTTGCCGTGGCGGGCAGAGATTCTGCACGGCCTATTAGGGGCTGACGTGGTGGGATTCCAGCGAGAATCAGACGCGTCCAATATGCGCGCGGCAATCCGGCGCAACCTTGGCTATTCGATGCAAAAGCCAGTGGTGCGGGTGCCGATGCGGAAGACCCCACCGCGTGACCCGAAAGCACCTCCTACGACGGCGAGCAAAACCCGTCAGGTGGTGGTCGACGCGTTCCCGATTTCTCTCGATCAGGCCGCGATTGCCAAGTTGGCGACCTCGGAGAGCGTGGTTGCTCGGGCAAAAGAAATTCGCGCCGAGTTGGGTAAACCTAAACATCTGTTCTTAGGCGTTGACCGACTCGACTACACCAAGGGCATCTCCCACCGACTCAAGGCCTTCGGTGAGCTTCTCGCCGATGGCACACTCGATGCGAAGAGCGCGGTGTTTGTCCAGTTGGCGAGCCCCAGTCGTGAGCGGGTCGAGAGTTACCGCCAGCTGCGTGACGACATCGAGCTGCAAGTCGGCCGTATCAATGGCGAATTTGGCCGTGTCGGCAGACCAGCCATTGTGTACCTGCACCAAAACATTTCCCGCGAGGAAATGATCGCCATGTATCTCGCAGCAGACGTGATGGTGGTCACCCCGCTGAGAGACGGGATGAACCTGGTGGCTAAAGAATTTGTCGCTTCCCGCACCGATGACTCTGGGGTGTTGGTATTGAGCGAATTCACCGGCGCGGCAGATGAGCTCGAGCAGGCACTGATGGTGAATCCTCACGACATTGACGGACTCAAAGCGGCTCTGCATCGCGCGGCGGAAATGCCCAAGGCTGAGCAAAAGCAGCGCATGGAAGCTTTGCGCAGAGTCGTGGAAGAACACGACGTGAAGCGCTGGGCCACCTCATTCATCAACACCGCGAAACCGCCGGTGTCGGCGAGAGCCCGGTGAGCGCCGAAACCCGCGCCCTCGACCACGCACTAGCGAGGTTGGTCGAGGCGAAGACTATCCTCGTCGCTACCGATTTCGACGGTGTGTTGGCGCCACTGGTGGACAATCCCGATGATTCGCGCATCACACCCGAAGGGCGCGCTGCGCTGGACACCCTTGTGGAGACTCCCGGAGTGACGGTGGCGCTGGTGTCCGGTCGCGGACTTGCCAACTTACGGGTCGTGTCCCAGGCGGATGAGCGCTGGTGGATGGTGGGGTCACACGGCATCGAAGTCGAAGGACCCGCCGACGAGGGGGCAATTTCTGTGCCCACCGCCAATGAAGATGACCGTCAGGCAGTGTGGGACGACTTTGTCGAGGTGGCTGATCGTTTTCCCGGCACCTGGGTGGAAACAAAACCCTGGGGTGCGGCGCTACACACCCGCGGTATCGACGGCGAAACGGAAGCCCTGGTTCGCGAGGCCGCCCGGGGAAAAATCGCCCGGTATGGCGAGGCACTCACCACCCGGCTGGGCCCCGGAATCATCGACGTCGCCAATCTTTTCGCTTGTCAATCGTCCGCGTCGGAGTCGCCCATGCGACCATGGATTCCCGGCTTGGCCCCGGAATATGCATGACTTGTTTACAGCTTCAACGCCCGCGTTAGTCTCCGCCTCAGCAGTGCTAAGAGCCACTGTTGACTGAAGCTTCGACGACCAACAGGTGACGCCTCCGCTTAGCATTATTCCGAACCCCGTGGTGGACTTGCGTGTACCCTCGTCGCCTGCAAGATCTGCATCACAATACGTGCCGATGACTCGACTGTCGCCGTTGGAATCTTCCGACGCAACATCGTTTTTCCTCGAATGCACGAATACTTGAAGTGATGCCTCGTCCTGGGCAATGTGAGGCGTTCCGCTCGCTCCCCGCGTGTACGTAATGCCGTAGTCCTTCGTACCGTAGAGATACCGAATGACTTGCTTTGCCGCGTCGACGTGCTCCTGCGCTGGACAGGCCATGAAACGGCTCAATGTCCCAACGCTGTAAGCCACGTCCGGCCGCGCCGTGAGAGACAGATATAACAATCCTCCCACCGCCGACTGATAGTCGAACTCCGATGCTGGAATAATTGACTCATCTGACGGCTTTGTTAGCTTGAGTGTCGGGCTCATCGGAACGTGTGGCGCGCGCCCGTCGATCCCTGTAAGACCGAATTGAGTCGCGAGCTTCTCGATGGCCGCTGGTTGTGACAAGTGGAGAGTGCCTTTGTCCCAGTCCCGGGTGATTTTCATGTTCAGAATCCAATCTGCTTCGCCGGTCGTCCATGGGGACATTTCAAACTCCGCTGTGATTGCTCGGTCGAATGCCTCCCGAAGGGCACTTTTGCTCCAATCGCTGCCCGCCTTTGAGGCACGTCGAAC
>JBMSHQ010000051.1:0-6565 GCA_049416945.1 Pontimonas sp.
CCCCAAGGGGTTTCCCGCTGGACGTTCTTCTGGTTTTCCGGGGTGGAAATATCAGGCGTGCGCTTTTGAAACTTCACCGCTTGGCAGCCAGCTTCGGCGGCGACGTCGATCAGTTTCTTGGCGTTCTCCAGTTCACCGTTGTGGTTGATGCCAATTTCGGCGATGACGTAGCAGGGGTGTCCCGCGCCAATGGTGTGGTCACCAACGGTGACAGTGGGAGTACTCATTACTTAGTCGTTCGCCTTCCGGTTTATTCCACTCAAGACTAGGTCGCACAATTCTCTCACCGCTCCCTCGCCCCCGCGGCTTCGCAAGACAATACGTGCAAGATGCTGCACTGATGGGTGCGCGTCGGCGACGACGACGGGCCAACCGACCAATTCCAAACACCCCGTGTCGTTGATGTCGTTTCCCACGAACACGGTGTTTTCGGCCGAGTAACCCTTGTCATCGAGCCAAGTCTTGAGCGCTGAGGCTTTGTCGGACTGCCCTTGCAGAACATCCACGCCGAGTTTCTCTGCCCGGCGGCTCACCACCGGGTTGGTTTCGGTTGAGAGGATCAGGATGGGCACACCCGCTTTTTTCAACAGACCGATACCCATGCCATCTCCGCGCTTGACCCGAACCGATTCGACCCCTGATTCATCAACGAAGACTCGGTCGTCGGTGTGGACTCCATCAAAATCAAACACGACGACGTCGACAGGTCCGATACCGTCCGCGGGGACTTCAGTCTGCGCCAGTCGGCGGGCGAGTTCTAAGTCGTCGTAGGAGTCGATTTCCATCGCGTTGTTCCGTGCCACTTCGACCACGCCGATTCGGCCGTGGAAGCGCGAGCCCGAGTCGACAATTCCCGAAGCGCGGAACACATAAAACGCGCCCGTTTCCAAGATGCGGTGAGGCAGATCTTGCCGACGGGGTCTCGAAGAGGCTTCGTGGCCGATCGGGCTAAAGGCGCCATCGTGTTCCTCCCAGCGGAAACCGTGGTCTTCCACCCCCGAAAACGCCATGTCGAATTCGCCGCTATTGACCATCTCGCACGCTCTTGTCAGATCGGCGGGGTCGATAAATGGCGAGGTGGCTTGGATAAACACCACCGTCTGGGCGTGGGGCAGTTCGGAGATGGCGTGGAGGATGGCCGATTCACTAGACGCCGTGTCTCCTGAGATGTCATCGGGGCGGGTGATGACGCCCGCTCCGGCGGAACGGGCGGCCGTCGCGATGCGATCGGAATCGGTCGAGACATAGACCTCATCGATCAACTTCGAGGCGAGAGCGGAATAGATCGCACGAGCAATCAGGGGGATTCCACCGACAGGCTGAAGATTCTTGTCGGTGATGCCTTTGGAGCCCCCCCGAGCAGGAATAATCGCCACCGTGCTCACCCGGCCAGACTACCGGGCTGTTGGAAGAGCAGAGCGCTAGGGTAGCGACAACATGAGCAAGCCTTTCTCGCCAGTGATCTGCTGGAGCGTGCCCCGACACGGTGTGACGTGGCGGTAGCGCGAATCCGTGGCACCATCGCCGACTACGCCTGGGGAGGTCCGGGTGCGATTTCGCGCCTTTTGGGCTGGCCCGAGTCGACACAGACCGAAGCCGAATGGTGGTTAGGCACCCATCCATTAGGCATGTCAACGGTCGAATCGGGAGAGAGCCTCTCGCAGTGGTTGGGAAATCTCAGCGAACCCGCTGAGCTGCCTTTCCTGTTCAAAGTATTGAGCCCCTCCACTCCGCTATCGCTTCAGGTTCACCCGAGTAGCGAACAAGCTCTGCGGGGGTTTGAGAGGGAAGAAGCTGAAGGCGTTCCTCTGAATGCGGCCACGCGCCTCTATAAGGACCCCCATGCCAAACCCGAGCTAGTCGTGGCCATCGGTGGCCCCTTCCACGCCCTCGCCGGCATTCGGCCCGTCGAGGCGACTTTGGTTCAGCTAGAGAACCTTGTTGGGGAGGGTGATTACCCCGCGATTCGTGGCTGGATGGACAAGCTCTCAAGCTGGTCGGTTGAAGAAGTAATCGGCTGGCTGCTCTCTGATTCGCCAGAAATCCCTGCGCTTCTTGATGAGCTGGGATCGGTGGCGGATAAAGACGACACATTGAATCGACTGCACCGCCACTATCCGAGAGACCCGGGCATCGCCGTGGGCATGATGATGCACCGGCTCACCTTGCTCCCGGGTGAGGCAGCCTTCCTCGAGGCAGGGCAGCTCCACGCCTACCTCGAGGGTTATGCCATTGAACTAATGGCACCCAGTGACAATGTGTTGCGAGGCGGGCTCACCCCCAAACACGTCGATGTGGAAGCCCTGCTCGACATCGCGGTGTGCGAGCCGGTTGATGCCCCCCTGCTGGAACCCCAGTTGAGCCCCACCGGGGGAGTCACCTACTCACCAGATGGGCACGCGCTTCGATTGGGGCTCCTTGAAGGAACCGAGGTTTCGGCCGGACTTCCTACCAGCGGCGCTGTGGTGGTGGTTGCTACCGATGGGGAGTGGTCGGTCGTCAGTGGCGATGACACGTTGACGCTCGAGCGGGGACAGGCCTGCGTCGTGGTGGCGGAAGGTCGTGAGAGCAGACTCACCGGTTCGGGCCAAATCTGGTGGGCCTTCGCGGACTAACCTGGAACCAATGAAACTCTTAGTGACCGGCGGAGCCGGATATATCGGTGGACACACGGTGCGATCGCTACTGCGCGAGGGCCATGAGGTAGTCGTGTTGGACGACCTCTCACTGGGTCGCCGCGAGGTCGTTCCAGAGGGTGTTCCCTTTATCGAAGGCTCGACCACGAACCCCGGTGCCCTCGATGAGGCCTTTTCTCACGGCATCGACGGGGTAGTCCACTTCGCCGCGTTCAAACACGCCGGTGTGAGTGTGGAACAGCCGCTTCACACCTACTCGGAAAACGTCGAGGGCATGTTGCGCCTGCTTGAAGCGATGGTGCGCCACGGGGTGAACGCGATCGTGTTCTCCAGCTCCTCCTCGGTCTATGGCGACGTCGATGCACCCGTGATTGAAGAGAGTGCACCGAAGAATCCGGTGTCGCCCTATGGCGAATCCAAGCTCATCGGCGAGTGGATGCTTCACAACCAGGGGGTGGCTACAGGGCTCAAGCACTGCTCGCTGCGCTATTTCAATGTGGTGGGCTCTGGTGTTCCCGGAATTTATGACACGAGCCCCTATTCGCTGCTCTCAATGGTGTTCGCCGCACTCGAGCGAGGGGAAGCGCCCCGGGTGTTTGGTACTGACTACCCCACTCCCGATGGCACCTGCATTCGCGACTACATTCACGTTCAGCACCTGGCCGACGCCCACGTCGTGGCGATTGAGAAGTTGCTCGCAGGGGAACAATTGGAGACCGCCTATAACCTCGGCACGGGCACGGGAACCAGCGTGGCCGAGATGATGCGGGAGGTCGCCCGCGCCACCGGTGTGGACTTCACCCCTCACGCTGACCCCCGCCGCGCGGGCGATCCCGTGAAGGTGGTGGCCTCGGGGGAGAAGGCGGCGAAGGATTTGGGCTGGTCGATGAGCCAGTCAGTGGAGGACATGGTGAGCTCGGCGTGGAGGGAATATTCCGCCGCTCACGGCGTGTCGTTGGGACCGGTTTCGTAGCGTTTTTCGGCATTTTTTCAGCCTGGAAAATCCTTCCGGCTCGGTTATTCGATATTTTTACCGAGTTTCGGGACTTAATAAGCTTCAACTGCCACTCAAACTCGGACTTGACGCGGACCTAATTACACCGGTGTAATACTGGCAACACCGCGGCCAGGGCGGTGTCAGTGAAGGAGAGTTCGAGTGGCGGAATATCGCAACTCCGTGCCCGACAACTGGTTTGTCGACCCCGTCAATCTCGGGATCCCTGGCCTCCGTGGCGACGACGATGGTGCCCTCGCCTGGCAGGCCGATGCGCTGTGTGCGCAAACCGACCCCGAAGCGTTCTTCCCCGAAAAGGGTGGTTCCACCCGCGAGGCGAAGAAAATCTGCCAACAGTGCGAGGTGAGCGCGCAATGCCTCGAATACGCCCTGCAAAACGATGAGCGTTTTGGTATTTGGGGTGGCCTGTCCGAGCGCGAACGCCGCCGCTTGCGCCGGCGAGCCTAACTGGGGATGCGTCGAGCGGTTCACGCCGTCGTCATTGTGAGACGACGCGGTGACCGCCTCATCCAAACCCTCGAAGCGATTCGAGGCCAATCCCGTCGACCCGACACGATTACTGTCGTCGACCTCACCGGGGACCCCAGCTCCGAGGAAGTCTTTCGAGAACAACTCGGTAGGGACCACACCGTCAGTATCGTCGCGGGACGCCCCGCCATGGGGTGGTCCGAAGCTCTCAACCTTGGTCGTGAGAGTTTGCCTGAAGCAGGCTGGGCGTGGGTGTTACGCGATGACACCACCCCCGAACCCGATGCGCTGAAAACCCTCACCACGGCAGTGGATGGGGCTCCCTCCGTCGTCATGGCAGGGCCCAAGCAGCGCATGGCCGACCAACCTGGGTGGCTTCGCGAGTTTGGCGAGACCATTACCCAGTGGGGCCAGCGCCAAGCCATTGTCGACAGGGAGTTAGACCAGGGCCAATACGACCGGATGAGCGATGTGCTCGCGGTGGGAGATGCGGGTCTACTTCTGAGCCTCGGAGTGTTTGACGAGTTAGGTGGAGCCGATACCGGCCTCGATCCACTCGACGCTCCGCTCGACCTCGGGGTGAGAGCACGCCTGGCGGGACACCGGGTGCTCGCCGTTCCCCGCTCGGTCGTCACCGTTGAACAGGGCCCCGCCGATTGGAAGGCGGGAAAGAAACTTGGGTCCGCTCAGATGTACCGTCTGGACCGGCAAGCGTGGTTGTATCGGCGCTTCGCCTACGCGCCGTGGTGGGCGCTTGTTCCCATCGTTCTTCTCACCCCGGTGGTGTCGGTCGCTCGATCGGCCTGGCACTTTGCGACCAAGCGCCCCGACTTTGCCATTGCGGATCTGATCGCCACAGTGGGTGCCCTGCTCACCCTTCCCCGGGCCATCGTGGCAAAGATGCGTCTTGAGAACTCTCGTGCGGCAGGGTGGTCCGCCATTCGCCCCCTGCGCATGTCACCGACGGAACGGCGGCGGCGCCGGCAACTCGAGGCGGAAGCAAAGTTCGCTCGAGCAGAAGAAAAAGCCCTTGTGCTCACCCGGCCCGCGTTTTGGCCGAGCGGGCTGTGGCTCATTGCCGCCCTCGCTGGTTTCGGTGCACTTGTCTCGGGGCCTCTCATCGGTGCGACGGCCCTTCGAGGTGGGGGTCTGTTGCCGCTCGGGGTAGGAATCGAGCAGCTCTGGGCAGAAGTCCGCTGGCTGCAACCCGACACGGTCGCAGGTGTGTGGGGCGATCGCCTCATCCCTGCTGACCCAGGGGCGCTGATTGTCGCCGCAATCGGCTCGCTCACTTGGTGGAATCCTTCACTCGCGATCGTGTGGATGTGGGTGGCCGCGCCACTCATCTCGGGGCTCGTCGCGTGGTGGGCCGGTTCGCAGCTACTCCGCCGCGCCCTTCCCACCACCCTGTTTGCCCTGCTGTGGGTGGTGAACCCCAGTTTTCTCTCGGCGTTGAACGAGGGCCGGTTCTACTCGGTCATCCTCCACATCACACTTCCCTGGCTCGTCGCCACTGCGCTCACCGCTCACACCTCGTGGCAGCGCGCCGCCCAGGCGGGCTTTGCCACCGCCGTCGTGGCAGCGGCCGCGCCGGTGTTGTGGCCAGTGGTTCTCGTCGGCTGGGTGGTCGTTCTCATCGCCATGGGATGGAAGGAGCCACTGCGGGCCGTAGCGGGGACGCTGCCACTGGCTTTAGTACCCAGCCTCGTGCTTTTTGCCCCCCGATTGCTCGCCCCCACTGATATCGCTCTTCTGCCCGGGCTCGGCAGATTCTTCGCAGACCCAGGTCCAGATATAGCCGCTACCCCGGTGGAGTGGTGGCAGGCTCTCTTCGGCTGGTCGGCCACTCCCACGGCGCCCGCCATCATTCCCGCGGGCGTTGACTGGGCGCTACTCACCCTGGCAGCCGGCTTACCGCTTTTGGCGGTGGCACTGTTGGTCGTCATCACACCCCGCAGTGACCTGACCCTCACGGCCGGCCTTCTCATCGGTTCAGGAATCATCGTCGCATCGGTTGCGCCACACATCATCCAAGGTTTCGTGGGTGTCCAGCCGGTGTCACTATGGCAAGGGTCCGGCGCCATGGTGCTGTGGTTGGGCGTGGTTCTCGCCGCGGCAGCCCTCATTGATCATCTAGCCCCCGAGAGGTGGGAGTTTGGTCGGAAAGCCACGACGATGCGGGCCGTGGCCGGCGTTCTCTCGCTGTTGGTAGCGGGCGGTTCCATCGTGGCGATCGCCGGTGAGGCGACACGGGCGTGGTCAGAGGAGGCCGTGGTGAAGCCCTCGGAGCAGCGCACCCTTCCTGCTCTGGTCGCTGCAGAAGCCCTCTCAACACCCGACCAATTCACCCTTGTGATTGACGAGGTTGACGGTGGATATGCCGTGTCTGCCAAGCAAGGGGCGGGGCTGTTTCTCGAAACACAGAGCAGCCTCTACCGCTTGCGCC
>JBMSHQ010000052.1:0-6498 GCA_049416945.1 Pontimonas sp.
GGTCACTCTTGATGGCAACGGCAAGGAGACCTAAAGCAAATGCAAGAACGGGCGGCGATACGAGATTGTTCGCGGCAACCGACAAGACGTCCACCAGGCCTCCTAAGTCCTGTTTAAGCTAGCCCGATTCGGCTCAAAATCTTCTGTCAGTGCTTCGGTCGGTGAGGGCGTCCGAAAGCAAACGGGCCGCCCTCGTGACCGCCTCCCCCATCGCCTCAAAACGGTCCCCGATTCGCTCGCGGATTGCCCCCACAGCAATAGCCGCTACCGCTTGACCGCTGCCGTCAACCACCGCCGCGGCCGCATCCACAATTTCGGGGTTGAGCTCCCCCACACTCACCGCATAGCCGGCGCGCCGGACACCTTTGACCACCCGCTTCAATCCGCTAAGGCTGCGAATGCTTCCGGGTTGCCGTCTGAGACGCCGAATTTCTGCGCCTTCCACCTGCCGTGGATACTGGGCGGGCGGGTCACGGAAGACCCCGTGTTCGGCCCACCACGCTTCCACCTCAGAATCTGACAGCGTGGCGAGGATGGCTCGACCGGAAGCTGTTCGCAGAGCCGGCAAAGTGACTCCACTGAGCGATCCGTCTCTCAGAGTGTGTTGGGACAGTTCGGTTCGCAACGTCAACACCCCGCCCCCTCTCAGCACGGTGAGGTGTGCCGACTCTTCTGACTGGGCGACAAGATCGAGAAGAAAAGGCTGGGCAAGCGTCGCCAGATGGGCTTCGCGGGTGCGCAAGGCGATCGCAAACATCCGGTGGCCCAGGCTGTACTTCTTAGAGAAATTATCCCGCGTAATTAGCCCCGATATCGCGAGAGTGTGGCACACGCGAGAGATTTGGCCCTTATCTCTCTTCGTCAAGTGAGCTATTTCTTGAACCCCGTATCCCCCTCGGTAAAAGGCCTCATCGGTTCCGAGTAACTCCAGAACGTCGAGGTCGCGCACTAAGCCGGAAGTGTGGGAGACCATATGTCGAGCTTAACTGTCAGTTGATATATGGACAACTGAATTCGACCTCGGATGTTGCGCGAACCTAGCCTGGGGAGAACTATGCGTAACTTGAGGAGGCATACGAAAGCATGAAACGACTAACAAAAAGCGCTCTCGCAGCGACAGGAGTAGCCAGCCTGATGGCTCTCGCCGGATGTTCCGCCGGAGGTGGAGGTGCCGCTGGCGACTCTGCGTTGAGCGAATATGACCTCTCTGGCGTCTCTGTTGCCGTGGGTTCGAAAGACTTCGACGAACAGCTGATTCTGGGCTACGTACTTGTCGAAGCATTCGAAGCCGCTGGAGCCGACGTCACCGACCGCGTCAACCTCGGTGGAACCAACGTGGCCCGTGAGGCCCTGGTCTCCGGCGAGATTGACGTGTACATGGAATACAACGGAACCGGCTGGACGGTGCACCTGGGTAACGAGGACCCGAGCTTCGACTCAGAGGTTCTGACCAGTGGCGTTGCCGAGCAGGATCTCGCCAACGGAATCGTGTGGGTGGGACGCTCGCCGTTCAACAACACCTACGGTTTTGCATCAAGCCCGGAGGCGACCGAAGCGAACGGAGGAGCATTCAGCCTGCAGACCATGATGGAGTACGTCCAGGAGAACCCGGACGCCATCGTCTGCATGGAATCCGAATTCCCCAGCCGTCCTGACGGCCTGATTCTGACCGAAACCGCCACCGGAATTGAACTGCCGGAAGCCCAGCAGCTGATTTTGGACACCGGAATCATCTACACCGAGACCGCAAATAACAACTGCGACTTTGGTGAAGTATTTACGACAGACGGTCGCATTCCTGCCCTGAACCTCACCTTGGTGGAGGACCCGGGCGTGAATATCCTCTACAACGTCTCAGCGACTATTCGCGAAGAGACCTACAACGAGGCCCCCGAGGCGTTTGACGGAATCGTCGAAGCCATCCTTGCGCCGCTTGACAATGTGCGCATGGCTGAGCTCAACGCCCGCGTCTCCGCGGAGGGTGAAGACCCCCAGGCGGTTGCACGCGACTTCCTCGTTGAGGAAGGACTCCTCTCGGAGTAACTCATCTGGTCGTGGGGGGGGGGGGGCCGCCCCCCCCCCCCCCCCCACGTCGGTGAGGGGAATCAATGGAGTTTCTGCTGAGTCTGTGGGGCTACACCTCTGGTCGCTTTGACCAGGTTGGACAAGCCCTGATCGAACACGTCGCATATGTGGTGTCGGTCGTGGGTCTCGCCAGCGTTTTCGCCATTGTCGTGGCCATCGCCACCCGTCACAACGTATTTGCTCGCGAGCTGTCCTTAGCGATTGCCTCGGTGTTTCTCACCATCCCCTCGCTTGCACTGTTCACCATCTTTATCCCATTGGTTGGGCTGGGTTTTGCGCCCTCCTTTATTGCTCTATTTCTCTACGCGATCCTTCCGATTCTTCGCAACACTGTGACTGGTCTCGACGGAGTGGATCCCAGTGTCATGGAAGCAGCCAAAGGCATGGGACTGACCAACAGTGAAATTCTGTTGCGCATTCAGCTTCCACTTGCCTGGCCGGTCATTCTGGCTGGTATCCGTATTGCCACCATGCTCACTGTCGGAATCGCCGCCATAGCGACCCTTGTCGCTGGCGGTGGCTTAGGTGACTTCATTAAGAGTGGCCTCGCCCGTCTCCCCCTGCCTAATTCGCTCGAAGCCATCTGGCTCGGCACGATATTGAGCCTGCTACTCGCCTTCGCCATTGACATGGCGCTGAAACTTGTGAAAAACGTCACCATCTCGAGAGGAATCCGATGAGCAACGACGTCTTAATCCGTCTAGAAAACGTCACCAAGAAATACGGTGACGGAGATGCTGCGGCTGTCAACAACCTCACTCTGGATGTTCACCGTGGAGAGGTTCTCGTCTTGGTCGGGCCTTCGGGGTGTGGAAAGTCGACCACTCTGCGTTTGATTAACCGATTGATTGAACCCACTTCGGGCACGCTCTACCTCAGCGGGGAAGACGTCACCAGCATGAACCCGAGCCTCTTGCGTCGCAAGATCGGCTACGTCATCCAGCAGGTGGGTCTGTTTCCACACCGCACCATCGCGGAGAACATCGCCACAGTTCCCAAGCTCCTGGGTTGGGACAAAGACAAGATTGCTCACCGCGTCGATGAGCTACTCGACCTAGTTGGCATGGACCCCGATACCTACCGCGGGCGATACCCCAAGGAGCTCTCTGGCGGTCAAGCACAGCGCGTCGGCGTCGCACGAGCACTCGCAGCGGACCCTGATGTGTTGTTGATGGATGAGCCCTTTGGCGCGATCGACCCCATTACCCGCGACCGCCTGCAAAACGAATTCCTACGACTCCAGCAGGACTTGAAGAAAACCATCGTCTTTGTGACCCACGACATCGACGAGGCCATCAAAATGGGCAATCGCATCGCGATCTTGCGCGAGCAGTCTGAAATCGCCCAGTTGGACACCCCCGAGGCAATCCTCGCGGATCCGGCGGACGAATTCGTGGAGAACTTCCTCGGCTCCGGTGCAATCTTGAAGAGCCTCACCCTGATGAAAATCGCCGACACCGAACTTCACCAAGTGCCGGTGTTCAAGGCGCCGGTGATGCGCGACAAAGCTATTGAGACTTTGCAGGACTCAGAAGACAGCACCTCAATCCTTCTCGACGCCGACGACAAGCCCCTGCGCTGGTTGGATCTCGCAGCTCTCAACCGCACCAGCCAGCCGATTGAAAAGAGCGGGCGTCCAATATCCGTTGACTTACAGCCCGAAGACACTCTTCAGGACGCTCTGACCGCGATGTTGCAGTCATCGGTGGGCCTCGCCGCGGTGACGGACCGCAAGGGCAAATACCTCGGCTGCTGCACCATCGAATCCCTCGCCAAGCTCCTCGTCGAGCAGGGGGCAGGTAAGTAAGTGACCACCGCAGCCATCACCCTCAGGCGTCAGAAAACGCCGCTCGCAGAGCGGCTTGACCTGATCGTCACCCCCGTCTTTGCGGGCCTGTTGGCGCTGCTGGGGTTTGCGGTGTGGCTGTATTCCGACATCGATGCGACGACGGCAGACATCCTCTCCTACGAAAACGTCTCGCGGCAGCTTGTCCAAACCATTCAGCTCGGTTTTGCCTCGTCAATTCTTGTGGTGATCATCGCTGTGCCCATTGGAATCTTGGTGTCTCGTCGGGGATTCCCCCGACTCAAAACCGCTCTCGTTGATTTCTTGGGCCTCGCCCAAGCACTCCCCGCCTATGGGCTGATTGTGATCTTCTTCACCTTTATGGGTACAGGCCTCACCACCGTGGTCTATGCCCTGGCGCTCTTTAGTCTGCTGCCGGTGCTTCGCAACACCATTGTCGGTCTGGAACAGGTCGATAAGTCCGTCATCGACGCCGGCCGGGGTATGGGGTACACGAAACTTCAGGTGCTGATTAATATCGAGCTTCCCCTCGCCGTCCCCGTCATCATGGCGGGCATTCGCACCGCCATCGTGATCAACATCGGCATGGCAGCCCTCGCCTTTCTTGTCGGTGGCGGCGGTTTGGGAGAGACCATCAACTCGGGTTTGAAACTCAACCGCGGCCCGGCGATTTTCATCGGAGCGGTCATGGTCGCCATTTTGGCGATGGTGTTTGACTTCTTGAGTGCTCTGGCACAGAAGTACCTCAAGCCAAAGGGCATCTGAGACCTTTCCGGAGTACCCTCGGCGTCGTATTCTTGAGCGACACGAACGAGGGGTTTCGATGCTGAAGACAATGGGTGTGTTCTGCGGGGTGGTTCTTGCACTGTCTGTCGCTGGATGCTCCGCAACGGCTCAACCCGAGGCTGACCTGGTTCAGGGCTGGAGTATCGGGGACATCCAGGAGACCGGTATTCGAGGGGTGTCCCCCGAGCTCATCGAAATCGATGGGGAATCCACTCTTTTTGTGACCAGTCTCGACCCCCAGCGGGTATGGCACGGAGACGGCGCTGGAAGTTTTGCTCCCGCTCCACTAGAGGTGCCCCCGGGGGCTGACTTCACCGTGATTAATGAGGGTTCGCAGTGGCGAATCTACTGGGCCGACTTCATCGAGATGCCCCAGGCGGGTCAACCGATGTCGCCGGATGCGAAAAAGCAGGTCATCTCCGCGACCACTACTGACTTCCGCAGCTACAGCCCCGCCACCCCTACTGGTGTGCAACAGGTCGGTGAAGGCCGCGCCTGGGGTGTGCCCGACACGGTCGTCGGCCCCGATGGCACCGTTCACATGTATTGGGTGGATGAAGTTGATGGTGAACGGCGAGAAGTGCTTCGCCATGCGACATCAAGCAACGGAATCGACTTCTCAGTAAGTCCCGAGCCCGTCATGTTTGGCGGCTATGTCGACCCGTTTGTTCTGCGAGCCGAGGAGGGTGATTGGCTGATGCTGCTCTCCACCACACCACACCCATCGGAGCTTCCCCAAAAACTTCACCTGGCCCGCTCGAGTGATGGTGTGGCCTGGGAGGTGGACCCGACGCCGCTACTGAGCGACCCCGAGTGGAACTACCTCGACCCCACGGCCTATCCCACCGGCGAGGATGAATGGCGGATTGTGTTCGCTACCTCGCCTAAAGACTCGCCGCTCGACCCCGACCTGATGATGTTGGTCAGTGGGGTTCTGCGATTCAGCGCTCAATGACAACGTTCGAGAACAAGGTGAAGAAAGGAATTTCTCACCTTCGGGATTCCTGCGAGGTCATGGCGGGGTTGATTGCATCCCACCGACCCCCTCAGCTTCATCCGGTGATCCCCGATAAGTACTTTGATGTGCTCGCCTGTTCCATCGTGGGCCAGCAATTATCGGTCAAGGCAGCCGACACCATCGAGGGCCGACTGCGGGACCTCGTTGGTGAGCTAACCCCGCAAAATGTGCTCACCCGCAGCGAAGAGGAGCTTCGCTCAGTGGGACTCTCCCGTTCTAAAGTGGCCTACACCCAGGGTCTTGCCGACGCATTTGCATCCGGGAGCATCGACCCGTACGCACTCGAAAAAGCTGACGACCTCACCATCCGCGAGACGCTTGTCGCACTCAAAGGCATTGGGCCGTGGACAGCAGAGATGTTCATGATTTTTGGGCTTGGTCATTTAGATGTGTGGTCACCCGGTGATCTCGGTCTTCGACGTGCAGTGGAGCACTACTTTGGTGAGCTCACGCCAGAACTACCGGACCGTTGGAAGCCGTATCGCTCGATTGCTGCCTGGTATATGTGGGAGCATTCCGACACTCTCGCTGGGCGAGTCGTTTCCTAACTGGGAGAAGTGCAGCCGCGTTGGTGACGATAGCCTGGAACCACTCGAGATGAGGAGATCACCATGGCTAAGTCCAACCGAGAAACCAATGAAAAAGAATTGCGAGAAGGGCTCATCGAGAAGGCGCGGCTAACCGCGGAAGAAGTCGCCCGCGAGAAGGTCGAAGAGCAAGAGCGCGAAGAGCGCCAGCACTTGAACAACCCCAACTAGCCCAGATGAATCGCGCCGGTGTGGTCGTCACGGCGCCAGTTGGG
>JBMSHQ010000053.1:0-6426 GCA_049416945.1 Pontimonas sp.
GAAGGAAAGACCCAGGCGGTCTCATCATTCACCGCGCCAGAGTGTCACAGTGGTGGCGAGAGTGGCGGCGATGAATCTAAGCTGTGGAGAACGTAATCGTGTCGCCTGGCGTGGGGTGGCACACCGGATCCCTATCAACCGCAATGTGGCGGAGGAGAACATACCGTGAGTGACACGACCATCGACAGCTTGTTGCATGAAGAGCGCCGTTTCGAACCGTCCGCTGATTTTGTGGCCCAACGGGTCGCCCAACCACAGCTGTATGACCAGGCTTCGGCTGACCGGCTGGGCTTCTGGGCCGAACAGTCACGAAACCTGTTGCACTGGCATAAACCATTTACCGAAGTGCTCGATTGGTCGAACCCACCCTTTGCAAAATGGTTTGCCGATGGTGAACTCAACGTCTCCTATAACTGCCTCGACCGACACGTAAACGAAGGTCGCGGTGATCGGATCGCCCTGCACTTTGAAGGAGAGCCCGGGGATTCGCGGGCGATGAGTTACGCGGAGCTCACCGGCGAGGTGCGACAGGCAGCAAACTTGCTCACCTCACTCGGTGTGAACAAAGGCGACCGGGTTGTGATCTACATGCCTCTGATTCCTGAAGCTGTCGTCGCCATGTTGGCCGTGGCGCGAATCGGCGCCATCCACTCTGTCGTCTTTGGTGGCTTTAGCGCCGAGAGCCTGCGGGCGCGTATCGAAGACGCCGACGCGTCACTCGTCATCACAGCCGATGGTGGTTACCGCAAGGGTTCCGTGTTTGCTCTAAAGCCCGCTGTCGATGAGGCGCTCGCCGGTGGCAAGCACAACGTGCGCAACGTGCTGGTGGTAAAGCGCGGTGGCAACGACGTCACCATGGAATCGGGGCGGGACCTGTGGTGGCACGAAGAGGTGGCCCAGATGAGTTACCTCCACGAAGCAGAGGCGTTTGACGCCGAAAATCCCCTGTTCATTCTCTATACCTCCGGCACCACCGGAAAACCCAAGGGAATCCTGCACACGTCGGGCGGCTACCTCACCCAGGCGAGCTTTACTCATAAGAACGTCTTCGACCTTCACCCCGAATCCGACGTGTATTGGTGCACGGCCGACATCGGCTGGATTACCGGCCACAGCTACGTCGTCTACGGGCCGCTCGCGAACGGGGCCACACAGGTGATTTACGAGGGAACACCCGATAGCCCCGAGCCCGGGCGGTGGTGGAAGATCATCGAAAAGTATGGCGTCACCATCTTCTACACCGCCCCCACTGCCATCCGCGGGTTCATGAAAGCGGGACGCGAAATTCCACAGAAATCGGATTTGAGCTCACTGCGCCTGTTGGGGACCGTGGGAGAACCGATTAACCCTGAGGCCTGGATGTGGTACCGAGACGTCATCGGCGGAGGCACCACTCCGATCGTTGATACCTGGTGGCAAACCGAGACGGGGGCGATCATGATTTCGGCGCTACCGGGAATCACCACCACCAAACCTGGGTCAGCGCAAGTGCCACTCCCCGGCATCAGTGTCGATGTATTGAGCGAAGACGGTCGCCACGTCGGTGCCGAAGCAGGGGGATTGCTCGTGGTGACCGAACCGTGGCCGTCGATGCTGCGTGGCATTTGGGGTGACCCCGAGCGTTATATCGATACCTACTGGTCGCGATTTGGCGACAAATACTTCGCCGGAGACGGTGCTCACCTCGATGGGGACGGTGACATTTGGTTGCTCGGCCGAGTCGACGACGTGATGAATGTCTCGGGCCACCGCCTCTCGACAATGGAAATCGAGTCAGCACTTGTCGCCCACGAAATGACGGCAGAAGCCGCCGTCGTGGGTGCAAGTGACGAGACCACGGGTCAAGCAGTGGTCGCCTTCGTCATCATTAAGTCGCGGTTCAAGGGTAAGAAAGACGACCACGAACTCATCGCCGAATTGCGAGCGTGGGTGGGTAATCAAATCGGCGCGATTGCTCGGCCCAGAGACATTCATCTGGTCGATGAATTACCCAAGACTCGCTCGGGCAAAATCATGCGACGCCTACTGCGCGATATCGCCGAAAACCGGGAAGTGGGCGACACCACGACGTTGACGGACACCTCCGTCATCCACACGATTCGGGGAAACCTCGCCGAAGAGGACTAAGCGAACTCGAGAATGAGCTCGACTTCCACCGGAGCGTCGAGCGGCAACACAGCGACACCGACAGCAGCGCGGGCGTGCTTTCCGACGTCACCAAAAATCTCACCGAGAAGTTCCGACGCACCGTTGAGCACACTGGGCTGGCCAATGAAGTCAGGAGTGGAGGCCACGAACCCGTTGACCTTCACGACTTGCTTCACTCGATCGAGTGAACCCAGGACGCTCTGTGCGGCAGCCAGAGCGTTGAGCGTGCAGACTCGGGCAAGCTCAACGGCATCCGTCGGGCTCACTTCGCCTCCGACCTTCCCTGTGGCAATCAACGCCCCGTCAAAAAATGGCAGCTGGCCGGCGGTGTACAACAGGTTGCCGGTGACCTGCGCCGGCACATAACTTGCGACCGGGGTGGCAACTTCTGGAATGACAATCCCCAACTCTTTGAGGCGCGCGTCGATGTGTCCCACTATTTTCCTTCCACGGGGCGTTTGAAGTAGGCGACGAGACCGCCTTCGGGCCCGGTCACTATCTGGACCAGCTCCCACCCTTGCTCACCCCAGTTATTCAAAATGGCGGTGGTGTTGTGAATGATCAGTGGTGTGGTGGCGTATTCCCAAACCGTCACGATCAACCCCTCACTTGTGAGTTAGCTCTTATGTCCATCGCGTAGCCTACTGCTATGGCAGTTTCTTCGCGGAGGGTCGGCGGTGTAATCACCTCGATCTTCGGTCTCGCCGGGTTGTCTGGGCTCGCTGGTGTGCTTATTAGTGCAATGGTGGCACCCGCCGTCGCCATCGCAGGCGTCGGCGTGAACAGTGGGGTGGGGGTCTTTGACGCGCTGCCGGAATACATCGACATTGGTGAGCAGGCGGAGAAAAACACTCTGTGGGCCTATCGCGGCTCAAAGCCAAACGATGGCTACGTCAAAATCGCCGAGGTGTACTGGCAAGACCGCGAAGAAATTCCGATCGAGCGGATGTCTCCGCACGTGGTGAATGCAGCGGTGGCCGGTGAAGACCGTCGCTTCTTTGAGCACTCGGGGGTGGACGCGACCTCACTGGTGCGTGCCGTCGTCGGCAACGTCTTCAGCGGTGACATTCAGTCGGGTGCGTCGACACTGACGATGCAGTTAATCAAAAACATTTTTGTTCAGCGTTCGTTGTATCTGCCGACAGAAGAAGAGCGGACAGAGGCTTACAACCAGGCAACAGCAACTGATTTCGAGCGCAAGCTCAACGAAATGAAGTTGGCAATTGGATTGGAAAAACGCTTCACCAAGGAAGAAATCCTTGAAGCGTATTTGAACATTGCACCCTTCGGTGGCAACACCTATGGCATTCAGGCAGCATCGCAAAAGTACTTCGGCAAGCAATCGCTCGACCTCACACCCTCCGAAGCCGCCAGCTTGATGGCGATTGTTCAATATCCCACTACCCGAAACCTCGCCTCACCCGAGAACTACCAGGCGAACCAGGAACGTCGCGACGTCATTCTCCAAGCCATGTTTGCCGAGGGCTACCTCACGGAAGAGGAATATAACGAGGCCATCGCCATCCCTGTTGACTCAAACTTTGTCAATCCCGCAGAACCCACCAACGGCTGCCTTGCCGCAAACGAGTACGCGAAGTTCTTCTGCGACTACGTCGTGAGAAACGTCGAAAACTTTGAAGGATTGGGAGCCACTCCAGAGGAACGCAACAGCCGCTGGCGCCAAGGCGGGCTTGATGTGTACACCACCTTGAACATGGAACTCCAGCAAGTCGCTCAAGATCGGGTGTGGGAGCTCGTGCCGAACGATGTTGAGACCTTCGAATTGGGAAGCGCCACAGTCAGCGTCGAGGTCAAGACCGGTCGCGTGTTGACCATGGCTCAAAACAAGCTCTTCAATGACACTGAAGAGGGCGGGGGCATCACCTCTACCGCAGTGAACTTCAATACTGACCGTGCCTACGGAGGCTCGAGCGGGTTCCAGGTTGGATCGACCTACAAGATTTTTGCCCTACTCGCCTGGCTGCAGCGTGGTTTCGGTTTGAACGAGGTGGTTGATGCGTCGAAGTTTGAGCTCGATCAGGCCGAATTCCTCGACACCTGCGCTGACGGTGGGGGTCCGTGGGGTGGGTTGTGGGAGTTCAAGAACTCTGGAAATCTCGAAATTCCCTCGGTGACGGTCTACGAGGCGACAACGCGATCCATCAACTCGGCCTATGCATCGATTGGGAAAGAGCTCGACCAGTGCGAGATTCGGCGAAATGCTGAGGCTCTCGGAGTCCACCGGGCCGATAACGGGCCCCTTCAGACCAACCCGGCCGCCGTCCTCGGAACTAATGAAATCGCTCCGTTGACCATGGCGACCGCGTTTGCCGGAATCGCCAACGGAGGCCAGGTGTGCACCCCGGTCATCGTGGACCGTTTCGTCACTGCCAATGGACCCGACCTTCCGGGCCAAACAACGAGCTGCCGCCAAGCACTGACACCCGACGTGGCGGCTGCTGCGGCCTCGCCCATGCGAGGAGTGATTACCGGAGGAACGGGTTCCCGATCAAACCCTGGTGGAAATGTTCCCGTGATTGGAAAGACGGGGACGACCGACAATCAGGTTCAAACCTGGATGGTGGGCTCCAGCACGGAAGTTGCGACCGCCGTGTGGGTGGGCAACATTCTTGGTGACACCTCAATGCGTCGAATCAGCAATGGAACCGTGCTCCGACACGACATCTTCCGCCCTGTGATGCAGCTCGCTAATGAAATGTACGGGGGGGATTCCTTCCCGACTCCTCCCGCGCGACTGCAAAACGGCGCCGGTGTCCAACTTCCCGACATCACCGGGCTCTATGTCGATGAGGCGATGCTGCTTCTCAATGGAATTGGATTGAACCTCGAAATTCGAGTCGGTGGCGGTGGAGTGGTTGGCTACTTCGAGCCGGCCCCCGGCACGCTTCTTGCTCGAGGTCAAACCGTTTATGTTCACACCGATGGAGATGCGGGCGACCGATACGTTCCGACCACTGTGATGCCCAACATCATCGCTCCGGCACTCACTGAGGTCGAAGCGCGTGGGGCGTTCTCAACGTCGGGAATGTACGGCGCAACGAATTTCTATTGTGTGGAAGGCTCTGCCGGTTCTGAGACGGGCAATGGCGTCGCTATTGGACAGTCGCCTGAACCCGGTGAAATCGTGAGAGTCGATACGGAAATCGATATCGCCATGAATTGTTTGGCTGGCGCTGCACCGAACCCCGACGAAGTCTTGGAGTAGCGCTGTGGCGCGTCCCGCTGCCGTCCTCGGTCGGTCTCTCTTTGGAATGGGTGCCCTTGCCGCCGGCGCTCTCGCCTACGGCGTGCTTGTCGAACGCGGCAACTATCGGTTGCGAGTTGAGCGCGTCCCCATCTTGGACGCAGGGAGCGAGCCGATTCGGATACTGCATCTGAGTGACCTTCACCTCGCTCCGTGGCACAAGAACGCCGTGTCGTGGATCCGAGCCCTAGCTGATAACCCTCCCGATCTCGTGGTGGGAACCGGTGACTTCTTTGGTCACCGCGACGCCCTTCCCACCATTCGTGAGGCGCTAATGCCTTTGCAAGGAATTCCCGGAGTGGTGGTCCACGGCTCTAACGACAAGGTCGCGCCTCGAGCCGTCAATCCCTTTGGATATTTATTCGGACCTAGTTCGCTCGAGCAGACTGGCGAATCTCTGGACTTTGAGGGACTGCACGCCTTCTACAACGACACCCTCGGCTGGCACGACATCGACAATGCGTCCGTGACAGTGACCATCAAGGGATCGGCTCTGGAATTTGTGGGGCTGGGAGACGCGCACGCCGACGAGGACGAGACCGATTCATTACCCCAGTGGCTTGAGGCTGCCCGGGAGGCTCGGCCTGACAGCAAAGCCTCCGCTCACCGTTCGATTACCACCATTGGGGTCACGCACGCGCCCTACCGACGCGTTCTGGATGCACTGGTGACACACGGTTCGGAACTCATCTTTGCCGGACATACCCACGGCGGTCAGGTGTGTGTTCCAGGAATCGGAGCACTCACCACAAACTGCGACCTGCCCACCTCATACGCCCGCGGATTGCACGTATGGCACCATGCGTCGAAAGCGAGTTACCTCAACGTCTCTGCTGGAATTGGCACCAACATTTACGCACCGGTGCGCTTTGCCTGCCCGCCAGAAGCGGTTCTCGTCACATTGGTGGGAGACGATATCGGGTACGCTTGACCGGTCTCCTGCGTGAGCGGGAACCACCACGGGGTGTGGCGCAGCTTGGTAGCGCGCGTCGTTCGGGACGACGAGGTCGCAG
>JBMSHQ010000054.1:0-6294 GCA_049416945.1 Pontimonas sp.
TGGCAGTAATCGGTTCTTCGGTTACCGAAATTGCCCCGCTTTCGCCCTATCCCGCCGCCACCCAAGACCTTTCACTGGTCGTCGATGCGACGGTGCCGGCAGGTGAGGTGTTGGCGGCGGTGCGCGAAGGTGCCGGTGAACTGCTGGAGCACATTCGACTTACCGACGAATACCGCGGCGAGGGAATCGAAGCAGGCAAACGCTCACTCACTTTTGCCCTGCGCTTCCGCGGCCCGGACCGCACGCTGACTCAGGCGGAGGCCACGGAGTCCAAAGACGCCGGAGTGGCGCTCGCGGCGAAGCGTTTTGGCGCTGAACTTCGCGGATAACGCGTGGCGCGTAGGCGACACGACCTTCAATAACTGCTTTAGGGTTGGCTCATGACTTTTCGGATCGCGATTGCGGGTGCCAGTGGGTACGCCGGCGGCGAGATGGCGCGCCTGGTTTCCACCCACCCCTCATTCGAGCTCGGCGCGCTTACCGCGCATAGCAACGAAGGCCGCGCGGTGCGAGACGTTCACCCGCACCTGCGTTCTGTGGGCGATGCGGAGTTTAAGCCGACCGATGTCGCCACTCTCGCCGACCACGACATTGTGGTTCTGGCGCTTCCTCATGGGCAATCGGCGCATTTGGGCGAGGAATTGATTGCGGCGAAGCCCGATTTGATTGTTGTTGATTTGGGCGCGGATCGTCGGTTGGTGAACCCCGATGACTGGGCCGCGTATTACGGCGGCGAGCACGCCGAAGCGTGGACTTATGGCATGCCAGAGTTGGTGCGCTCAGATGGAAGCAAACAGCGGGAAGCACTCGCTGGTGCTAAGCGCATCGCGGCGCCAGGCTGCAACGCCTCGGCGATTACCTTTGCGCTAGCGCCCCTGGTGCATAGAGGACTCGTGGACACCCACGACCTCGTCGCGACGTTGGCGGTGGGCCCATCAGGTGCAGGACGAACGCTTCGGGAGGACCTGTTGGCCAGTGAGCGTTTGTCTTCCGCTCAGGCATATGCCGTGGGTGGCACGCACCGCCACATCCCAGAAATTCTGCAATCTCTCGCCGGAGCATCAGCCCTATCGCGTGAGAACTTTGCCCTCAGCATGACCCCCGTGTTAGTGCCCATGTCGCGGGGAATTCTTGCGGTCACGAGTGCCCGACTGAGCGATAGCGCTGACCTTGACTCCGTGCACCAGGCTTTTTCTGCGGTTTACGCCGACGAAGAATTCGTGGATCTAGTGACCTCGGGTGTGACGCCGTCGACCGGCAGTGTGCTCGGAAGCAACACCGTGGGAATCGGCGCTGCGTTTGATGAGAAAACTGGTCGAATCAGCGTTGTCACCGCGATTGACAACCTCGTCAAGGGAACCGCCGGGGCGGCGATTCAAAGCCTCAATGTTGCGCTGGGTCTTCCGGAGAGCTCCGGGCTCAGCGCAGACGGAGTGGCGCCGTGAGCGTCACCGCCGCCAAAGGGTTTCGGGCAGGTTCGGTCGCGGCAGGTTTAGCCGCACGCGGCGGAGCCGACTTCACCATCGTCGTCAACGACGGACCTTTGGATAGCGCTGCGGCGGTATTCACCTCCAATAAGGCCACCGCCCACCCCATTCGGTGGTCGAAGGTCGCCATTTTGGATGGTGCTGTGCGGGCAGTGGTGCTGAACGCCGGCGGGGCAAACTGCTTCACCGGACCCGAAGGATTCACCCTCACCCACCGCACCGCGGAAGTCACCGCAGAATCTCTCAGCGCCGATGCGGTAGCCCGAGGATTATCCGAGGTGAGCGCCTCTGATGTCTTGGTGTGTTCGACCGGGTTGATTGGAGAACCGTTGCCCTCGGGTGCGGTGATGAGTGCCATCCCCGTTGCGGTCGCGAACCTTGATTCGACGGTCGAAGCGGGGGAGACGTCCTCGCAGGCAATTATGACGACAGATTCACACCCCAAGCGGGTGGTGGTAGAAGTCTCGACAGACTCTGGCCACTACACCATTGGCGGTATGGCCAAAGGTGCGGGAATGTTGGCCCCGGGTCTCGCCACGATGTTGGTAGTGATTACAACCGACGCCGCCCTCAGCGCTCAACAGCTCGATCGGGCGCTTCGGGCAGCCACCCGGGTGAGCTTTGACCGGCTTGATTCTGACGGGTGCATGTCGACTAATGACCAAGTGACCCTGATGGCGTCTGGAGCGAGTGGTGTCACCCCCGACGAGGCGTCCTTCACTGCTGCCCTTACGGACGTGTGTGTTCAACTAGCGATGGCGTTGCTGGCCGATGCGGAAGGGGCCAGTCACAACATCGCCATCGAAGTGGAGGGTGCGCCGAGCGAAGACGACGCCGTCACGGTGGCGCGCAGTGTTGCTCGAAACAACCTGTTCAAAGCGGCAGTCTTTGGTAACGACCCCAACTGGGGGCGGGTTCTCGCCGCCATTGGTACCGCCGATGTTGACTTCGACCCCGACCAGGTCGATGTGAGCATGAACGGGGTCCGGGTGTGCCACCGGGGAACCCCGGACCGGCCCCGAACTGAGGTGGATTTGAGCCCGCGCGACACCCACGTGCTGGTGAACCTCAGGGCCGGCTCTTCTCGCGCGACCGTGTGGACCAATGACCTTACCCACGACTACGTGCACGAAAACAGTGCCTACTCGAGCTGAAAGACCACGATGATTTCCCCCGACCCACGCCACCACGACGCCCACGTCAAGGCTCAAACGCTTATTGAGTCACTGCCGTGGCTGCTGCGTTTCCGCGGCAAGACCATTGTGGTGAAGCTCGGCGGCAACGCCATGGTGAGCGAAGACCTGCTCGATGCTTTCGCTGCCGACATGGTTTATCTGCGTACCGTCGGAGTGTGCCCGGTCGTGGTTCACGGGGGCGGCCCTCAGATTTCTCGGGCGTTGGAAGAGCGAGGCATTTCTAGCGAGTTCCGCGGTGGGTACCGGGTCACTTCAACAGAAGCCATCCCCGTCGTTCGCGACGTATTGCGCGGAGAGATTAGCGCCGACATTGTCGCCCGGATCTCACGTTATGGCACATCCGCTGTCGCGTTGAGCGGCGATGACGAGGGGCTCTTTCACGCCAGCAGGCGTGGGGCGGTGATCGACGGTGTTGAGGTGGATTTGGGTCACGTCGGTGACGTCACCTCCGTCAACCCATCGTCGGTCCAGGCTGTCATCGATCGAGGCGGAATTCCGGTGGTGTCGTCGTTCGCTCCCGAATCGGGGGTGACCGACGGTGGCTTGAATGTGAACGCCGATCAGGCGGCATCTGCTCTGGCCATTGCTCTGGGAGCGGAGAAACTCGTGTTGCTTACTGACGTGCCGGGGCTTTATGAAAACTGGCCCAACACTGAAGAGGTCATTTCCACCATCACCGTCACTGCGTTGGAGGCTATGGTGCCCTCATTGCAGTCGGGAATGATCCCCAAAATGCAGGCCTGTTTGGACGCTGTCCGCGGGGGAGTCGCCAAAGCGGCGATAATCGACGGACGGCTTGGCCACTCGGTCTTGCTCGAAATCTTCACCCCAAGCGGTATCGGAACTGAGGTAGTTGAGGGATGACCCGGCACTTTTTACGCGACGACGACATCACCCCTGTGGAGCAGGCGGAGATTTTGCAGCGCGCCGCGATTCTCAAGGCAAATCGGTTCTCCGAGCGTCCACTGGAGGGGCCTCAGACGGTCGCCGTCATCTTTGACAAGTCATCCACCCGCACCCGGGTGTCGTTCGCCGTGGGAATCGCTGATTTGGGCGGGGTTCCGCTCATTATTTCCACCGCGAATTCGCAGTTGGGCGGAAAAGAAACCCCCTCCGACACCGCACGGGTGCTCGAGCGTATGGTCGCGGCGATTGTCTGGCGCACCTATGCCCAGTCGGGGCTCGAGGAAATGGCGAAAAACACCACTGTCCCCGTCATTAATGCTCTGAGCGACGACTTCCACCCCTGCCAGCTTCTCGCCGACCTGCTCACCATCCAAGAACACAAGGGAACCCTCGCGGGTCTTACCCTCACTTTTTTGGGCGACGGCGGCTCAAACATGGCACAAAGCTATTTACTCGCCGGCGCCAACGCAGGAATGCACGTGCGGATTGCGTGTCCCGCGTCGTTCGCTCCACGTGCAGACGTGGTGGCTGACGCGGAAGCCCTTGCTCAAAAGACCGGAGGCTCCGTCATCGTAGGAAACGACCCACACGCTCTCGTGGACGGGGTGGATGTGGTCGTGACCGACACCTGGGTGTCGATGGGCAAAGAAGAAGAAAAAGTTGAGCGGGTGAAAGTCTTCACCCCCTACCAGGTGACCCCGGCTCTGATGGGCCACGCGAAACCCGATGCGATTTTCATGCACTGTCTTCCCGCAGACCGAGGCTACGAGGTGGACGCCGCCGTGATTGATGGCCCACAGAGTGTGATTTGGGACGAGTCAGAAAACCGCCTTCACGCCCAAAAGGCCCTACTCGCCTGGCTGCTCGAGCGCGCTTAGAATCGCCACGCTCGGGTTCAGGCCAGTAGAGTGGGACACGTTCCCCTCGACCATGGCGCTCGAGGTTCTTCTCACAGAAAGACCCCATCTTTTTCATGTCTAACCGCGTTGTTCTTGCCTATTCCGGTGGCCTCGACACTTCCGTGGGAATCGGCTGGTTGAAAGACCAGACCGGCAAAGAGGTGGTTGCGCTCGCTGTTGACGTCGGACAGGGCGGGGAAGACATGGAGGTGATCCGCCAGCGCGCGCTCGATTGTGGCGCGGTGGAGTCGATTGTGGTGGACGCAAAAGACGAGTTCGCGAACGACTTTGTGATGCCTGCGCTCAAGGCCAATGCCATGTATCAAAAGCGCTACCCGCTGGTGTCGGCCCTCTCACGGCCTGTGATTGTCCGCCACCTTGCTCGGGTGGCAAAGGAACTCAGCTGCGACACTGTCGCCCACGGGTGCACGGGTAAAGGGAACGACCAGGTTCGTTTTGAAGCGGGTATCGCAGCCCTTGCTCCCGACCTCGCCAGTATTGCTCCAATTCGTGACTTGGCATTGACTCGTGACAAGGCGATTGCCTACGCCGAAGAGCACGGCCTGCCGATCGAGCAGAGCAAGAAGAACCCCTACTCGATTGACAAGAACGTCTGGGGCCGCACGGTCGAAACCGGCATTTTGGAAGACCCGTGGGTTGCCCCCGGGGATGACGTGTGGGAATACACCGAAGACCCCGCACAAGGCAAGCCCGCCACCGAAGTGACCATCACCTTCCAGGCGGGTATCCCCACGGCGATTGACGGCAAGGCGGTGACGCCCCTTCAGGCGATCCAGCAACTGAACGCCATCGCGGGGCCGCACGGAGTCGGACGGGTGGACATCATGGAAGACCGCCTCGTCGGCATTAAGAGCCGCGAGGTCTACGAAGTTCCCGGGGCCACCGTGTTGATTAACGCCCACGAGGAGCTCGAAAACTTGGTGATGGAGCGCGATGTGAACCGCTACAAGCGCAAGATCGAGGCGGACTGGGCCAACCTCGTCTACGACGGCCTGTGGTACTCGGGTCTGAAAGACAGCTTGGACGCGTTCATTGACCACACCCAGCAGGTGGTCGCCGGTGAGGTGCGGGTGCGCATCCAAGCCGGACAGGCGGTCGTGGTGGGGCGTCGCAGTGATGAGAGCCTCTATGACTTTGATCTCGCCACCTACGACACCGGCGACCGCTTTGACCAGTCACACGCGAAAGGCTTCATCGAATTGTGGAGCCTTCCTGGCAAGATTGCTGCCAAGCGCAACCAGCGGTAGAAGCGAGAGACGATGACCAGCGAGCCATCCACCCACGATGGGTCGCTGTGGGGTGGCCGGTTTTCGGAAGGGCCCTCGCCGGAAATGGCGAAACTCTCCCAGTCCACACATTTTGACTGGCGGTTGGTGCCCTACGACTTGGACGCAACCCGCGCCCACGCTTCCGAGCTCGCCCGGCAGGGTTATCTCACCGCGGAGCAGCTCTCCACCCTGACATCCGCTCTGGATTCCCTGCGCGAAGACTTCCTCGAGGGGCGCCTAAACCCTTCCCCAGATGATGAAGACGTTCACGGAGCACTGGAGCGGGAACTGATCACCCGGGTCGGTGCGGAAACCGGGGGAGCGGTGCGCGCAGGGCGCAGCCGTAACGACCAAATTGCCACCTTTGTGAGGATGTATCTGCGCGATCAGACCCACAGCATCCGCCACATGGTGATCGAGGTGATTCGCATCCTCGTTCTGCGCTCGGAAGAAGCCGGCATCCACTACATGCCCGGACGCACCCACTTCCAACACGCCCAGCCCGTGCTGGTCGCAC
>JBMSHQ010000055.1:0-6180 GCA_049416945.1 Pontimonas sp.
GGAAAAGATTTCGGACCTTGATCGCCTGGCCCACAAGATGGAGTCATCAACTGACTCGGAGGAGTTTCTTGAGCTCGACCGCGAATTTCACCTGAGTATGTATCAGGGCGCGACCCCGCTGATGTTGCAGGAGCTGGTCACCAGGCTGTGGAACACCACCCAGCCCTACCGCCGGGCGTACACGAAACTCGTGGGCTCCGACAATCGCCGCATCTTTCACTCTGAACACCACATGATGGTGACCGCTTTGCGAGACGGTGACCTCGACCTCGCCGAGCAGGTGCTGAGCATGCACATTCGCCGTACCCGCCTTCACCTCGAGCGCCACCCAGAACTGTTTGACGACGACGGCAACGACTAGACATACGAAAGGCCAAAATTGGCAACGATTGGATTTCTCGGATTGGGCACCATGGGCCAAGCCATGGCGAGCAGGCTGGTCGAAGCCGGTCACGACGTGGTGGTGTGGAATCGCTCACCACAACCCGTCGAGCAGTCGGTGGCGCTCGGAGCCCGGGCGGCCTCATCGCCAGTCGAGGCGCTCGCCACGGGAGCGTCGTTTTCCATGTTGGCGAATGACCAGGCCGCCGAAGCCGTCTTGAGCTATGACAACCTCTCTCAGGGGTCCGGCTTCCACGCCAACATGGCTTCTGTTAGTCCCGATTGTGCCGCACGTCTCGCCCGCGTCGCAGAGGATGCGGGAATTGCCTACATCGCCTCCCCCGTTCTGGGCAGACCCGCCGTCGCCGCGGCGGGCAAGCTAAACATCCTTGCCGGCGGTGACGCTGACACGATCGCACTGGCCGAACCGTTCTTCTCCGTGATGGGTGTGCGCACCTGGCCAATGGGCGACCGGCCTGAGGTGGCGAACTTGGTCAAAGTTGCGGCCAACTACAACATCATCCACGCCTTGCAGGCACTCGCAGAATCCATTTCACTCGTGGAAGACAATGGCGTCAACGCTGAGGACTTTGTCGAACTTCTCTCCTCCACCTTCTTCGGCGGAGTGGTCTATTCGGTCTACGGCAACATCATCGCTAAGAAGGAATATCTGCCTGCGGGGTTCACCATTGACCTCGGACTCAAAGACCTCACTCTGGCCGAGACGGCAGCCCGCGCAAGTGGAAACATTTTGCCCAGCGCACCCGTTCTTCGGGAAGTCTTTGAGACCGCACTTGCCGACGAGACCCTGGCGGGTTTTGATTGGGCGGCCATCGCGGAAGTTACCCGGAAAAAGTCACTATAAGAGCGGCAGGAGAACACATGCCTTTCATTCACGTATCGATGGCGGCGGGGCGTACCCCCGAACAAGTGCGAGAACTCATTCACGAACTCACTGATGTCGCGGTGAGAGTTGCAAAAGCTCCCCCGGAAGCTGTCACTGTCGTCATCACCGAAGTGGAGCACGACAAATGGGCGACAGCAGACAAGACCATCGCAGAAAGTCGGGCCCAGACGGCGCGTTAGTAGCCGGGGGGAATAATACCTTTTGCTCCCCCAGCCGGCACGGCATACATTTCGTGAACGTCCACCGGCTGGGCAAGGTGATCGGCAATCTGTTCATTGATTCGAGTGACCGTGTGAAATTCGCTGTGTTCTTGCCACAGCTCGCGTGAATCCCACCTTTCCACGAAGCACAGTTTCCCATCGGGCATTTCGTGGAGGGCATAGAACTCACACCCTGCCTCTTCGTGGACCTCGGGAATGATGGCGGTCAACACATCTTTGATGGCTTGGGTGTGCCCGGGCTTCGGGGTGAACACCGCGACGACGACACAGCGTTTTGATACGTCAGTCATTTCTCAGGCTCCTCGACGGGGTGGGAAGGGTAGAAGCTCGTCCGACTTCGGCAAGCTCTCGGGTAGTGACTGGGTGATGTGGTTGACCTCGTCGGCGCTCAGAGTAACCTCCGCAGCCGCCATGGTGTCACGGACACTCTCTGGGCGAGTGGGCCCTGGAATCGGAATAATCGCCGGCGAGTAGTGCATCAGCCAGGCGATGACAAGGCGCTGCACGCTGACGCCCTTCTCTGCCGCCATCTCGGCAAACCCGCCGAATTCACCGGACTCAAGCTCGGGAATGCGCTGCTTGCCACCCAGAGGCGACCAGGGCAGGAAGGCGATGCCAGTGCGCTCACACACGTCGAGCACATCGAGGTCGTTTCGGTAGAAGGGCGAGAATTCGTTTTGAATCGAAATCACTCCCCCGTCATCGGGTCCGCCCAAGATGTCGATTGCGACCTCGAGCTGTTCGGCCGAATAGTTCGAGAGGCCAATCTGTTGAATGAGCCCGCGGCTCTTGAGCTCGCCAAAGTTTTCAATCTGAGTCTCGAGCTCAATAGTGGGGTCTTGGCGGTGGTGCTGGTAAAGCTGAATACTCTCTACGCCCAGATTCGCGATCGACTTTTCGACGGCATCCAGCAGGTGATCCAGTGAGCCGTTACGACCCCACTTCTCCCCTTCACTGCGGGTGATACCGCCCTTGGTGGCGATGACGAGATTGTCTTTTTGCTCTTTCGTGCCCTCCCACATATCAATCGCCTCTTTGACGACCAGTTCGTTGTGGCCAATGGTGTCCCAGAAAGGGGCGTAAATGTTGGCGGTGTCGAGAAACGTCACGCCGGCGTCGAGGGCGGCGTGCATTCCGGGGATGGCGTGGCTATACCGGCGTTCCGGATCGGTAGCAGCGCGGCCCTTCCAGGAGACATTCATACACCCCAGTCCGATAGCGCTGACTTGCCAGGGCCCTAGTCGGTGTGTGCGCATGAGTCCTCCTCGACTTTCCTAGCCGCCCATTCCTGAGAGCTTGGCCTCTGCTTGTTCTTGCGAGGCGCTCTTGGTGCGAAGCGGCACTTCTTTGATGAACCAACTCACCACAAAACCTACCCCCAACACGATGGCGGCAATCAGGAACACCGACAGCGACGATTCCACAAATCCCATCCGGAACGGCGCACTGAGCCGTTCGTCCACGCCAATGAGGAACGAGCTGTCACTCGTCACCGAAAGACCTGCAGAACCATTGCTGAGCCCCTGCATGAGCGCCTGGTTGGCAGGGTCTGAGAGGACCGCGGGGTCCGCGGTCGCTTCCTGGATTCCTGAAATCACCTCGGGGCGCTCAAACGCCCGCGTGATGGCGTCTTCCACCCGCGAAAACAGCAGGGTCATGAACACGGCAACTCCTAAGGTGCCACCAATTTGGCGGAAAAATGTCGCGGTGGATGTGGCCACACCAATATCTTTCGCGTCGACCGCGTTTTGGCTTGCCACCATCAGCGTTTGCATCATTTGCCCAAGCCCCAGGCCAATGACCACCATGCCAATGGAGAGAACCCAGAAGGCGGTGTCTGCTCGCAGAGTCGTCAGAAGGTAGGCGTAACCGAGCACCATGAAGGCCGAGCCAGCGTTGAGGAATAACCGATACTTGCCCGTCTTCGAAGTGAAACGTCCCGAGAGGATGCTGGCAGTCATCATGCCCCCCACCATCGGCAGCATCAAAAAGCCCGCCATGGTCGGGGTGGCGCCATACGCCACCTGCAAAATCAACGGCAAGGTCACCATGCCTCCGAACATGCCGATTCCCACAATGAAACCCATGACCTGGGTGCGGGCAAACGGAATATTGCGGAAAAGGGAGAGCGGAATGAGAGCGAACTCCCCCGCCGCGCGCTCGGCAAAGAGGAAAAGTACCAATCCCACCGCTCCAAGTGCTAACAGCCCTACTGAGAGCGTGGAGCCCCAGCCCCACTCGCGACCCTGCTCAGCGACTACAAGCACGGGGACTAAGAACACGACGACGGTGATAGCACCCCACCAGTCGATTTTCTGTGGACGAGGGAAGTGAGGAATATGGAGGAATTTCAACACGAGGGTCAGAGACGCCAGGCCAATGGGCAGATTGATGAGGAAAATCCAGCGCCAGCCCTCAATCCCGAGGAACGTGTCGATACCCGCAAAGAACCCGCCCACGACCGGGCCGATCACACTCGAGGTTCCAAAGACGGCGAGGAACATGCCCTGATAACGCGCCCTCTCACGCGGTGGCACCACGTCGGCGATGATCGTGATGGCAAGCGAAAACAAACCGCCAGCACCAAGGCCCTGGAGAGCACGATAGGCAGCGAGCTCATACATCGTGGTCGCAAGCCCCGAGGTGAGCGAACCGATTATAAAAATGCTGATTGCCACCATGAACCACGGGCGCCGGCCAAAAATATCGCCGAGCTTGCCGTATATCGGGGTGGAGATGGTCGAGGTAATCAAATAGGCGGTTGTCGCCCAGGCTTGCAGCGACAGTCCCCCCAAGTCGTCAGCGACCGTGCGCATCGCCGTACCGACCACCGTTTGATCGAGAGCGGCGAGGAACATCCCAGACATCAACCCCGTGAGCACCAGAAGAATCTGGCGGTGGGTCAGGGTGCCGGTAGACGCGGCGTGTTTCATTTGGTCAGAACGAGACGGAGTAGACATCAAAACCTTTGAGAAATCGAAGCGAACCTTCGGAGTGTAGTCCCGAAACTCAATGAATGAGCCGGGGACATCAGACGAGCAACATCAACCAACTAATGGGCTTTGAGCATGACGTCGTCAGGTTTAGTAGCGGGTGGTTGAAAGTCGTTTCTCTTAGACTTTGTCGCGTACCCGAGCGACATTCCGCAAATCAGCTTGTATCCCTTGGGAACATCAAACTCCCGCCTGATGGGCTCAGACCAAAAGGCTAGGAAGCCCTGGGCGCAGGTATCGAGGCCGCGGGCTTTGGCTGCGAGCATGAGGTTTTGCATTAGGTGTCCCGTGTCGAGTGCTGAGTAGACACCCATCCTTTTCCGGGCAAAGAAAAACAGGGCAACAGGGGCACCAAAGAACTCCATGTTTCTCTTGATCTCCGCATCGCGCCCGGAAACATCTTCGCGGGCAATACCCAAATGACCATAGAGAGCCTTGGCAAGCTCAATTTGTCGGCGTCGAAGGTCATCGGGGTAAACAATGGGGATGCGAAAGTCACTGCGCAGGAGCTTCAGGGCGGTGACGAAACCCTTCATTCGAGTTGTCCAGTGCGAACTGCGCACTTTCAGAATGTCATCTGCGCGCTCGAGTAGTGCCTGTGAAATCCGATTCCGCACGGCGCCGGTGGCGACAGCAATTCGATAGGGCCTCGTGTTTGACCAACTCGCCGCGGTGAGGGCATCGGCGATGATCTCGTTGATGAGTTCGTCGGGAACGGCGGTGGAGTCAAAGTCGCGAATGCTGCGACGTGAATACGCCACCTCGCGGAAACTCTTGTCTCTCCCGGCCACGCCGCCTCCTCGTCTCCCCACCAGTGTGCCAGGCACTCGACACTCCCGACACTCACCGCAGCGACCGGTGTGAGAGGAGCGGACTTAATCTGTGCACATGGGAGATGAGGAACTTCTCGAGCTCTACTTCAGGACCACCCTGGAGTTGCGAGACGACGAAGGTCGCACGTGGAGGATCTCTCCGGTATCAAGCGATGAGCGTCACACCGACCCCCTCGAGGTGCTCTCCCCATTTACGGATGCCTTCATCCTGACCGCAGAAAACCCCGAGAGCAGTGGCGAGTACAGCGCAGACCAAAACGCCGCGGCGACGGCCGAATTGCGGTCGATTCTTGCCGATTCACCCGTGACGTTTCGCGACTGCCCGGGCTATGCCTGGGATGGCGACCACGTCGAACCGGGTTTCGCCATTTTGGCGAGAGAAGAACAGGCCGCTGAGCGTCAAGAGCTCGCGCTAGATTTGGCGCGCAGATTCCACCAAAACGCCATTTTTCACCTCAGCGCCGACGGGCTCGCCATCATGGGTGCACTGCGCAGCGAGATGCGCGGGCTGCGCAAAGTGATTTGCGAGCGGGCTTAGAGCTCTGGTTCGACCCGCCCCTGGGGAACGTCGTTCTCGACAAACTTAGAAGGCTGTGTCAGAAAGACAATCAGCACGATGCTTCCTACGATGGGCACCAGCGAGAGGAAGATCCAGCCCCAGTGGTATCCGGCATCACGTAGCCGGCGCACACCCAGCCCCAGGGAAGGCAAAAGAACCGCGATATTCCACGCCGTTCCCAAGCCATCCCAAATGGCACCCGTGGCGAGACCAACCAGAACGACGAAGAGGATCCACCACCAGTATTCGCTTCTGCTGGCGCGACCGGCGAAGACTGCATAGTTGC
>JBMSHQ010000056.1:0-6122 GCA_049416945.1 Pontimonas sp.
GAGGGCTTTTCATAGGGCCGCTCGAGGTGCTCCTGGAACCACTTGCGCTGGGCAGGGTCTTGAATGTGCATGTACTCCACGCCAATGGTGCGGCAGTAAGAGTCGCGAAGAACACCGAGGATTTCGCGCAACAACATCGTGCGGCGCCCCCCGAAGCCACCGGTCACAAATTCTCGATCGAGGTCCCAGAAGGTGAGGCCGTGTGTTTCAATCTCTAAGTCGGGGTGAGAGCGTTGCCGGTATTCCAGGGGGTCGACATCGGCCATCAGGTGACCACGCACGCGGAACGCGTTGATCAGCTCTTGAACCCGAGCGGTCTTGTTGACCTGATCGGCGTGGTCAACCGCGATGTCCTCAGCCCAGTGGATAGGCATGTAGGGAATACGCAGTGCCGCAAAGATGTCTTCATAGAAGTTGCCGCCACCAATCAGCAACTCGTGAATTCTGGCAAGGAATTCTCCCGACCCTGCCCCTTGAATCACGCGGTGGTCGTAAGTCGAGGTCAGGGTAATGGTCTTCCCGATACCGAGGTCGGCGAGTGAAGACTTCGCAGACCCCTGGAACTCGGCTGGGTATTCCAGCGCTCCCGCACCGATGATGCAGGCTTGACCCTTCATCAGACGGGGCACTGAGTGCACAGTTCCAATGCCACCGGGGTTGGTGAGCGAAATGGTGTTGCCTTGGAAGTCAGATGCCTCCAGCTTGCCCTCACGCGCCCGCTTCACCACATCCTCATACGCCGTGATGAATTCAGCGAAGCCCATGTATTCGCAGCGCTTAATTCCGGGGACGACAAGAGAGCGGGATCCATCGGATTTGGGCAGGTCGATGGCGATACCGAGGTTGATGTGAGCGGGTTTGATCGCGACCGGTTTGCCATCGCGCTCGTCGTAAAAGACGTTTTGTCCGGGGTAGTCGTGCAGCGCCCGCACCATTGCCCACGCAATGAGGTGGGTGAAGGAGATTTTTCCACCGCGAGTGCGCCGCAGGTGGTTGTTGATGACGATGCGGTTATCGATCATCAGTTTCGCGGGAATCGTGCGAACACTGGTCGCCGTCGGAACCTCGATGGACTGGTCCATATTGGCCGCGAGGGTCTTTGCGATACCGCGCAGGGTGGTCACTTCTTCGGAAGCTTCTGCGGGAACCTCAGCGATTGACCCGGTAGTGGCGGGTGCTTCTGCCGGGATGGGTTGGGCCTTGGGGCCTACCGAGGTGGTTCGAGCCTGGACCGTGTTAATCGGTCCGGTCGATGGTGAAGCCGATTCGACGTGTGCCACAGGCGGAGCAGCCGGCGCCGGTGGTGCGGTGGGGGCAGGGGAATCACCGGCAAAAAGAGGCCACCATTTTGGGTCCACCGAGTGGGGGTCGCGGAGGTAAGCCTCACGCATTTCGTCAACGAGCCACAGGTTGGCTCCGAAGTCTGTTAAGTCCGTGGTAGTCGATGAATTACCGGCGTCACTGTCTGACACTGCCCTATATGCCCACTCTCAGCTGCGCTGTCCTCTAGAAGTTCGGCAAGTTACGACCCCAATGTTAGCGGGTCACGCCCCCTCATTTTTCCTCCACGCCGGGCTGGTTTCATGCTGATATCCTTAGGCCAAATGGACCGCGTGTCGTCTGATCGTTCCGAACCCAGCCATAGTCCCAAGGGTGCCCTGAGGGGTGCCCGATGACTCAGGACTGGTTACTTTTCGCCACGGGCGTTCTCCTCGCCCTAGGAACTGGCGTCTTTGTCGGTAGTGAATTTGCGCTTCTCAACCTTGACCGTTCCGAATTGGAAGCGCGCCGCGACCGTGGGGCCCGCGGTTACGGTCCCACGATTCGGGCGCTCAAGCGCACGTCGACCCACCTGTCTAGTGCGCAGTTGGGAATTACGCTCACCACCTTGCTCACCGGTTACACGATGGAGCCCGCAATTAGCTCGCTTCTGAGTGGGCCGTTGGCTCAGATAGGTATCCCCGATGAGTTCAATCGCCCGGTCGGCGCGGTCGTGGCAATTGTCCTGGCGACGTTTATCTCGATGGTGGTCGGAGAGCTGGCGCCAAAGAACTTTGCGCTAGCAGTTCCCGAAGCTACCGCGAAAGTGTTGATCCCACTGCAATTGGCGTTCACGTGGACGTTCAAGCCAGCGATCTACGTGCTGAATGAAACGGCGAACCGTATTTTGCGGGCAATGGGTATTGAACCCAAAGAGGAGCTCACCTCTGCTCGCACGCCAGATGAACTCTCGAGTTTGGTTCGCCGCTCGGCGCTGCAGGGGCTGTTGGAACAAGACACCGCGACCTTGCTGTCTCGCACCATCGCCTTTTCCGAGCTCAACGCTGAAGATGTGATGACTCCGCGCACCAGTGTCGAATCGGTCTATCGAAGTGACAGTGCGAATCAGATTCTTGAGCTTGCCGCGCGAACCGGCTTTTCTCGATTTCCCGTCATCGATGACTCGATTGATGAAGTGCGTGGCGTGGTTCACGTGAAGCAGGCGATGGCTGTTCCGAGGGACCGACGCGACGACGTCCCCGCTTCGGCGCTTCAGTCCGATGTGGTGCGGGTGCCCGAAACGATGCCGCTTGACGCATTACTCATTGAACTGCGCGGCCGTGGATACCAGCTCGCGATTGTGGTCGACGAGTATGGCGGAACCTCCGGGATTGCCACGTTGGAGGACTTGGTCGAAGAGCTCATTGGCGAGGTGGCTGACGAGCACGATCGCCGACCACTGGACATTGTTCACGCTCGCGACTGGTTCACCTTCCCCGGGCGCTGGCGCCCCGACGAGTTGGCTGAACACTCCGGGGTGAAACTGCCCGAGGAGGGCCATTTCGAAACCGTTGCCGGGTTCATCATCGAACAGCTGGGTCGGCTGGCTGAAGTGGGCGACACCGTCACCATCGATCAGGGTGAATTCCGCGTGGAGCGTCTCGATGGCAGGCGCGTGGAGCGCATTCGCTTCACCCCTCAGATTGATGCTGAGGAGGTGGAGCTGCTGTGAGCGAAGACTGGTGGGGCCTGGTGTGGCTGGTCGTGTTGCTCGCGGGCAACGCGTTCTTTGTGGCGGCTGAATTTGCGGTGATTTCTGCGAAGCGCTCGCAAATTGAACCGCGCGCCGAGGAAGGCTCCGCATCGGCGAAGACAGCTCTTTATGCAATGGAAAACGCGACATTGATGCTTGCGACGTCACAGTTTGGAATCACTGTGTGTTCGTTGCTCATCCTCTTGGTTTCTGAGCCCGCCTTGCATCACCTCTTGGAGATCCCGCTCGGTGCGACGGGCCTTGACCCCGCGTGGGTGGGCACGATTGCCTTTGCGATTGCGCTCATTGTGGTCACCTATCTTCACGTGGTCTTGGGTGAAATGGTTCCCAAGAACATCTCGTTCTCCCTTCCTGACCGCGCTGTCTTGATTCTCGCCCCGCCCCTCGTGGCGGTGTCGCGCTTGCTTTCGCCGATTATCCGAGGGTTAAACGCTGTGGCAAACGGCATCCTGCGGCTCTTCCGCGTGGAGCCCAAACAGGAGGCAACGAGTGCCTACACCCTCGATGAGGTGGCCACAATCGTGGCCGAATCCACCAAAGAGGGAATGCTGAGGGACCAATCCGGCGCTCTCACCGCGGCGTTTGAATTCACTGAAAAGACGGCTGCCGATGTGGTGATTGGTCTGGATAGCCTGGTGACCCTTCCGGAAGATGCGACTCCAACCGATGTCCAACACGTCGTCGGTCAGCACGGCTTTAGTCGCTATCCCTTGATTAACCGTGAGGGTGAGCCCAGCGGCTATCTCCACATCAAAGACGTTCTCGACATCCCCGACGACGAATGCGACTACTCGGTTCCCCCTCGCCGAATCAGGCGGTTGGTGTCCATTGCCGAGAACACCGACTTGGAAGACGCACTAGCCATGTTGCGCCGGACACGATCTCACCTCGCTCGGGTGCACCGTGAAGACGGAGGGACCGCGGGGGTGTTGTTCCTCGAAGACATCATTGAAGAGCTCGTCGGTGAGGTGAGAGACGCCACCCGTCGGGGAATCCGGCAGGCGGGACCCTCCTCGTGAGCGGACACTCGCTGAGTTCAGAAGAAATTCGCTCGGTAATCCGTTACCCGGGTCCCACAGACGACAAATATTCGAGAGGTGTCGTCGGGCTTCTCGTCGGGTCCCAGGAGTATCCGGGTGCCGCGGCCCTCGCGTGTGAGGCAGCCCTCTCTGTGGGCGTGGGGATGGTGCGACTCGTTACTGAACCGGCAGCAGAACAGGCGGTCTTGGCCACCCGGCCCGAGGTGGTAATCACTCCGGGGAGAGTCGATGCGGTGGTCGTGGGTTGCGGTATTCCCGCTGACCGCCATGAGGACATCACCCAGCGGCTCGGACGACTTCCACTCAGTGATGACGGCGCCGTCGTCGTCGACGCGGGCGCCCTTGGCTACGCATCTGAGATTCCAGGGTCGAAGATTCTGACACCTCACCACAAAGAACTCGCTGCCCTCGCCACAGCACGCGGCTATGACGCGACGGATCCGCGAGAGCAGGCTGCCCTGGTGGCGGGCGAATGGGATGTTGTGGTCTACCTGAAGGGAAGTCATTCGACGGTGTTCACACCCGATGGCGTGGCCTATGAATTAGAAGAGGCTTCGCCATGGCTCGCCACTGCTGGAACCGGAGATGTCCTCGCCGGTGTAATGGGGGCGCTCCTCGCCCAACAAAAGAAAGAGTCGTGGACCCATCCCGAGCTGGCGCGGGTAGCCGCGGTAGCGGGCTGGGTCCACGCGAGAGCAGCCGAAAAAGTCAGTAGAGGATCGGGTGGTGGGAAACCCGGCCCCATTCTCGCGGCAGAGCTCGCTCGAGCCGTGTCAGCAGTCGTCGCCGAAGTCGCTAGTTAGAGGCGAGTAGGCGGGAGATCTCTCGCCCAATCTGATCTGCTTCAATCAGGAACCCGTCGTGGCCGTAGGGAGTGGAAAGAACCACCGTGTGGCCTTTGCCATCGAGCGTTCCTGGGATGTGTTGCGCCAGTGTGTGCTGCTGTGAGAGGGGGAATAGCCGATCTGAGTCAATGCCCAGCACAAGAGTGGGAAGGGTCAACTGCCCCAAAACGTCCTCGAGCGACCCGCGCCCACGTGTCACGTCGTGACTGTTCATCGCCTGAACCAAACACAAATAGCTATTGGCATCGAATCGGCGGGTGAACTTATTTCCGTGGAAGTCGAGGTAGCTTTCCACCGCGAACCGGCCCGAATCACCGAGGGGTGAGCGGGTGGCTTGCCAACTGCGCTCGAAGCGCTCATTGAGCTCAGTCGGGGAGCGGTAGTTCAACAACGCCATACGACGAGCTAAGGCGAGCCCTTTCGAGGGGCCTTCGTCTTCGTCGTAGTAATCGCCTCCGGCAAAAGCTGGATCAACACGGATAGCTTCAATTTGAACTGAATTGACTCCGATTTGGTCGGCGCTGGTCACTGCCGTGGTGGCAATTAGCCCTAGTGTTCGGGTGGTTCCCGGGAACATCAGCGCCCACTCGAGCGCGTGCATTCCGCCCATCGAACCGCCTATGACACTGTGGAATTGTTCGACACCAAGCTGTTGTGCGAGAACATGGGTCGCCTGAACCTGGTCGCGAATGGTGAGGTACGGGAAACGAGATCCCCACTCTGTCCCGTTAGGAGCGACGCTCGCCGGACCAGTCGAGCCTTGGCAGCCACCCAACACATTGGGAACAATGACCGCATATTTTTCGGTATCAAGCGCGCATCCCGGTCCGACCACTCCCGGCCACCAACTACCCGTGGGGTGCCCTGCGCCTGCGGGGCCATAAGCGTGTGAGTCTCCGGTGAGCGCGTGAAAGACCAGGATGGCGTTGTCTTTAGCATCGTTGAGCTCACCAAACATCTCGTAAGCCAGACGCACGTGGGGAAGAGAGCCTCCGGTCTCAAACTCCATCGGGCCCACCTGGCAGAACCGTCGATTGCCGAGTGGGTCTCCGTCACGCCACGCTCCGGTGACCGGTGGCGTGCCACGCAAAGATTCAACGAGCGCTTCAGACACGAAGGCTGAAGGCTCGGAATCAGAGGGTAGTTGCCAATCCATGGTGTGCCTATTCTCGCAGGCACTTCGGGGTTGGGGGGGGGGGGGGG
>JBMSHQ010000057.1:0-5874 GCA_049416945.1 Pontimonas sp.
AATGGTGGGAACCCGTGGTTCGGGCTGGGAGGTGCTCACGGCAGGCGCGTTTATTTCGATCATCGTGCCGCTGATCGTGTTCTTCGCCCTCCAGCGTTACTTCGTACGCGGCCTTCTCGCCGGGTCGGTGAAGGGCTAGACCTTAGCGCTGCGAGTTTGCGAGGGTTCCCTCGCTGTCTGCTGCTGGGTCATAGACCACACAAAAGACTGAGCGATCCCCCACTGCCCAACTGGATTGGGTGGGGTAGTAGAAGTGAAAACTCAGCGTCGACTCGTCATAGGGCAAGCCAATAAACCTGCCAAATTCCGCTTCACAGGCCTCGCTCGCGAAAGCGACTACGGCATCAACACCGGGGAATGACGTGTCGTCTACGACCACCTCGGCATACACCTCTGACTGGTGCGGTTGATTACAGGGAACAGCGGGAATCTCGGTCATTTCTTGAGCAATGGGTTGATCGATGTCGTTGAGGCAACTGCCCACTTCCAGGCTCAAGACCGACAAATCGGCTGAACCCGACGTTGCTGATTCGGCAGGGTCCCCGTCGGCCGAACAGCCCGCAGTGGCGAGGGCTGCCAGGGCAATAGCGGTGAGCGGGCGGTTCATCGCTTCGCGACGAGCTCCATGACCTGGTCGTGAAGAAGACCATTGGTGGCGAGAGCGGAGCCGGCGGCGAGAGATTGTTCGCCATCAACCGAACTGAAGCGACCACCCGCTTCCGTCACGATGGGCCAGAGCGCGGCAATGTCGTAGGGCTGGAGGTCAAACTCGCCACAGACATCCATCGCACCCTCCGCGACCAACATGAACCCCCAGAAATCGCCAATCGCTCGCGCCCGCCAGGCCGCCGAGGCGAGGGCCACGGCTTGGTCACCCCGTCCAACGCCTATCCAGCCGGGCAGACTGTTATAGGTAATCACTGCGTCGGAGAGGGATGTGACCCCACTGACCTGCAATGGTCGTTCGGCCCCGTATTCGCTCATGAACGCCCCGTGACCCACGGCCGCCCACCATCGTCGGCCCAGGGCGGGTGCGCTCACCACCCCCACTTGGGGAACACCGTTGATGGTGAGAGCGATGAGGGTTGCCCACACCGGCATACCGCGTAAGAAATTGGAGGTGCCATCGATGGGGTCGATGACCCACTCTCGTGAGCTTTCAGCACCCGCTGAATGGCCTCTCTCTTCGCCCAACACTTGGTCGCGTGGCCTGGCGTCTCGCAGGGAATCGCGAATAATGTCTTCGACCGCTCGGTCAGCATCAGTCACCGGGGTTCGGTCGGGCTTGGTGGAGACCTCGAGATCTTGGGCTCGGAATCGGTCCATCGACACCTTGTCGGCTTGCTCGGCAATGGCGAGGGCGAGGGCGAGGTCGTCTGCTACGGAAAAGGTCAAAGCCACACTTAGAGGCTAGTGGAGTAGCCCAGGCCTACCGTGAAAAGCGTCTGGACTATTCGCTACTTCCCGCCAGCTGCCGAAGCCGCTGCAGGGAGTCAATTCGCGACGCCTCGCGTTCTGTGGCTGCACCCGAAGCAAGGTGCTCGTTGAGACCGCAATCAGACTGCTGGGAGGAGTGCTCGCAACCGCGGGGACATTGTTCGAGAAACGGGGCGAGGTCGGGAAAACCTCGGTCAATTGCGTCGGTACTGACGTGGCCCAGTCCAAAGGAGCGCACACCGGGAGTGTCGATAATCCAGCCACCCCCCTCAAGCTCTAACGAAACGCTCGAAGAAGAGGTGTGTCGGCCCCGACCCGTGGCTTCGTTCACCACCCCAACTTCTCTCGCCGCGTGGGGGACGAGGCGGTTCACGAGTGTCGATTTCCCTACACCGGAATGCCCCACGGCGACGCTCACTTTTCCGTGCAGCAAACGCCGCAGGTCCTCGATTTCATCGGGGGTCCCATCCGTTCGCAGAGCGATGATCGGGATATCAAGGCCAGAGGCGTAGTCACGCAGCGCATCGACCGGCGCGAGGTCGGTCTTGGTGACACACAGAATCGGGTCGATTCCCGCATCCAGCGCCGCGACTACGTAGCGATCAATCAATCGGGGCCTCGGCTCCGGGTTTGCTGCTGCCACCACCATCAGTAGCTGGTCAGCGTTTGCCACAATCACTCTTTCGAATTGATCCGTATCGTCCGCACTGCGGCGTAGGACGTTTCGCCGTTCACTGATGCGAACAATCCGGGCCAGAGTGCCCTCATCTCCTGACACATCACCCACGACGTCCACCAGGTCACCCACGACGATGGCGTCGTTGCGGAGTTCTCGAGCACGGTTTGCTCGAACGGCGGTGTGAGGTGGGTCGGTCAGAACCAACGAATAGCGACCACGGTCAACGCCGACGACTCTTGCGGGAACAGCCGAAGCGTGCTCCGGACGACGCTTTGACCGGGGCCTCTTGATCGACTGCGCAATATCGAGGTCGTGTTCGAGCCGATCAATCCACTCGTCGTCGATTCCCCGGTCGGTCACGACGAGCTGCCTCGCATCATCAGTTCCCACAACTCCACGAACTCAGGGAGTGTTTTTGACGTTTGTCCAATGTCATCGACGACCACGCCGTCCACCGCCAGGCCCACCAGTGCCCCGGATGTGGCCATTCGGTGGTCGCCGAACGCTTTCCAGACACCGCCGTGCAAGGGTGCGGGGGTCACGATAATGCCATCAGAGGTCTCTGTCGCAATGCCCCCAAGGGCTTGAATGTTCTCCACGAGAGCGGCCAAACGGTCAGTTTCGTGGCCGCGAAGGTGCCCGATTCCTTTGAACGTGGAAGTACCCGAGGAGAAAAGCGACAGGGTAATGAGGGTGGGGGCAAGCTCGCCCGCTTCGGACAAGTCCATCGACACCGGAGAAAGACTCACACCCGGCCCGACCCCTGCACCATGAACCGAGAGAACACCGTCCTCGAGGTCAATCAGCGCTCCAAACTCGCGCAGCAGCGTGCGCAGTTGGTCTCCCACCTGGGTGGTGTTGGCGGGCCAGTCACGCACGCTGACAGTTCCGCCGGCAACCAAGGCGGCTGCGAGAAACGGTGCGGCATTCGACAAGTCGGGCTCAATCGTGGTGTCTTTGGCCGAAATAGTCTGCGGCATCACACTCCAGCGACCGGAACCCGAGTAATCGACATCGATACCGTGGCGTGCGAGAGTCTCGATTGTCATGTCGATATGGGGAACTGACGGGAGCGAATGTCCCGTGTGTTCGATGGTGATCGTGGCGGGGAAGCGGGCGGCGGTGAGCAGTAGTCCACTGACGAACTGGCTGGATGCCGACGCGTCAATTCGAACGGTGTGATCACTGGTGGGTAAACCGCCGGGAGTCACAGTAAAGGGCAGGGTTCCAGTTCCCGAATCGTCGACCAACGCGCCCAGTTGGCGCAATGCGTCAATGATGGGGCCCATTGGCCTCGCTTGGGCCTGTTTATCACCGGTGAAGGTGACGGGTTGGAAGCCTAGGAGGCTCAGCGGCGGGAGGAATCGCATCACTGTTCCTGCGAGTCCACAATCAATCACGATCGGGGCGCTGCCGAGCGACGTGAAAGAAATTGGGGTAATCGTCCACAGTGGAACGCCGTCCCCATCCACACCGGTGTCAATCGTTGCGCCCAATAATTCGAGGGCGTCCATCATGAGCTGGGTGTCCCGGGCAACGAGTCCACCGCGAATGGTTGTCGGTCCATCTGCCAGGGCAGCTAAGACCAGTTCACGGTTTGTGAGCGATTTAGAACCGGGGATACTCAGTGTCGCGTCGAGAGTTCGCCGGGCACGTGGGCAGGCAAAACCGGTGGGCTCTGCTTCACGATTCCCGTTCGTACTCATAGGCCTTTAAGGCTACTGCCCGCCTGAAGCCTGTGTGAGGGCTCGTGCGGATAGTTACTCAAATGAGCGGTCGAGAATGAGCCGTAGCTCGTCATTACTGCGCTTAGACGAACCAGTCGCTGGTGAGGCCGATGCGGGGCGAGAAATCACTCGAAGCGGGGGAAGCGAACGGCCCAGGGCTTCCAAAGCCAAGAACGGCCAAGCGCCCTGGTTTTCTGGTTCGTCTTGGACCCAGACAAACTCGGCGTTGGGATATTTCGCCATCTCCGCGCGCAGCTGCTCTTCGGGAAGCGGGTAGAACTGCTCGAGCCGGACGAGGGCGACGTGGTGTGCGCCGAGTTTGTCTTTTTCACCCTTGAGGTCGTAGTGAATCTTCCCCGCGTGCAACAGCACTCGAGTCACCTGGCTTGGCTCCACGGTGTTGTCTGGCAGGACAGGTTGGAATGTGCCCTGGGTGAATTCCTCCACCCCTGAGCTTGCGCCCTTGAGACGCAACATCGCCTTGGGAGTAAACACCACGAGAGGTCGACGCGGGCGCTGGTAGGCCTGACGACGCAGCAGGTGGAAGTAGGAAGCGGGGGTGGAGGGTCTGGCGATGGTCATGTTGTTTTCCGCCGCAAGCTGCAAGAACCGCTCAATGCGGGCCGATGAGTGGTCGGGGCCCTGTCCCTCATAGCCGTGAGGCAGTAACAACACCACGCCGGATCGCTGACCCCATTTCTGTTCAGCGGAGGACACAAACTCATCAATCACGGTCTGGGCGCCATTGACGAAGTCACCAAACTGTGCTTCCCACATCACGAGCGCGTCAGGTCGCTCCACCGAGTAGCCGTATTCAAAAGCGAGGGCTGCGTATTCGCTCAGAAGCGAATCGTAAATTGACAGCCGGCCTTGGCTCTCCGACAGGTTCATCAGGGGCAGCCACTCTTGACCGTTCTCACGGTCATGCATCACCGCGTGACGTTGAACGAAGGTGCCGCGACGGGCGTCCTGGCCCACCAATCGAACGGGAGTGCCTTCCAGCAGCAGTGAACCCACTGCGAGCAATTCGCCAAAGCCCCAGTCAATGTCACCCTGGCGGCTCATTTCGTGACGTTTGGTGAGCAACGGCATCAGTTTGGGGTGAACCGTAAATCCGGCGGGGACGTTTTGGTGGGCATCACCGATTGCCTGAATGACGTCGAGGGCAACGCCGGTAGATGCGGGCACTTCAACGCGGTCATCTCGCTGCGCTTCAGGCCGTTCAACATCGCCTGGGGCACCCTTGTCACTAGTGACGACCTGAACAGATCCCGTTTGGACGGCGTGGGTTTCGGCAAAGGCTTCTTCCAGTCGGTGCTGGAAGTCCGTTTGGGCGGCCTCAAACTCGTCTTGCGTGATGTCGCCTCGCCCTACGAGCGATTCCGTGTACAGAGTGCGAACACTGCGCTTCGCCTCAATCAGGTTGTACATCAGTGGCTGGGTCATCGACGGGTCGTCGCCCTCGTTGTGTCCACGACGGCGGTAACACACCAGGTCGATGATGATGTCGGCGTGGAATTCTTGGCGATAGTGGAACGCCATTTCGGCGACCCGGAGCACTGCTTCGGGGTCGTCGCCGTTGACGTGGAAAATCGGGGCTTGAATGGTCTTTGCCACATCGGTGGAGTACACGCTGCTTCGAGCGTCGTGCGGAAGAGTGGTGAAGCCGACCTGATTATTCACCACCACGTGGATGGTGCCCCCGGTGCGGTAGGCACGCAGCTTCGACATCTGCAAGGTTTCGACGACTACGCCCTGTCCGGCCATGGCGGCGTCACCGTGAATGAGCACGGGAAGGACTCCGTAGCGGCCCTGCTCCACGCGGTCCTGCTTCGCCCGAACAATTCCTTCGAGCACTCCGTTGACCGCTTCAAGGTGTGAGGGGTTTGCCGCGAGGTAGACGGGAATTTTCTCACCATTGGGAGCGGTGTAGCTTCCCTCGGTACCGAGGTGGTATTTCACGTCTCCCGAACCTTGCACGGTCCCGGTGTCTTGGGCACCCTCGAATTCGCGGAAAATTTGCCCGTAGGT
>JBMSHQ010000058.1:0-4997 GCA_049416945.1 Pontimonas sp.
CTTCACCGGCTCCGCCGGCACAACCAGCCAGCACAAGAGCCGCAGCACCAAAGACTGCGAATCCGGCGAGGCTCTTCTTCGTGAGTGTTGTCAACTCAGTTTCCTCTCATATGGACTTTCCTCGGCATCGTGGCACCACGTGCAAGGTGATGATCGCCACAGCGCTCGAGTTATTTGCCACAATCTTAGGCCGACATGGCGCCCCCACTTGGACACCGAGAGAAGACTGACATCAAGTTGTTATTGAGGGTTTTTTCCCAATAACCGCGCTTTGAGTTGACGAAGTTGCCTGCGGCGCACTTTCCTCCGCCGATCGTGGGCAATCACAGCTTTTTCCCTTGCTGCGACCTCCACGAGGGTGGGGTGCGGTCGATACACATCGCCGGTGGCGCTTTGAGTCTTCGCGATGAACCACGACGGATAGCGGTTGTAACTGTGGCTCTCAGTCTTCTCCGTGACAGTGAGTCCTACACCTAACGCCGAGGCGAAGTCGTTGACGGCCCATTGCACGAGGGGCCAGTCATCGTGGTAGTCATCGCCCGCCATGATTCCACCGACTTTGAGTTTGGGATACCAATCAGCCAAGGTTTGGCCGCCCTCTTGCCCAGTGTGGGCGAAACCATCGACGTAAATGAAGTCAAAGAACTCGTCGGGAAACAACGAGAGGGCTTCTTCGAATGTCATTCGAAGCAACGAATAGTTCGACATGAGCCCTACCCGCGAAATGGCTTCGCGATATTCGTCGATGTGGTGGTAGTAGTCGTCGTAGGTGTCGACCCCAAAGACCTTGTGGAACTTTCCCGATTCAACAATTCGCATCGAGAAGCTACCGCCAGCAACCCCTAGCTCTATTCCAACATTCTTCTTACCCTTGAGTGGGGCCAGCACAGCGTCGCGAGAGGTGCCAGGAAGCACAGTTACTGCCGGGCGGGTCATGTGAGCTTGAGCGAGAGCCCTGAGCTCCTCACTGCTCACAGAATGTCTCCCTGGTTGTTAATCTTCAGAATGTCGACAACACTCTTCACCCGCTGAGCATTCTGTTTGGTCGTCACCAACAGCGCATCGGGAGTGTCAACAATCACGATGTCATCCACCCCAATCAGCGACACCAACCGCTTCGATTGGCTGACCACGATTCCACTGGATGAATCGGAGAGCACCATGGTGTTTTCCCCAAGCACCGCCAAATCATTGGGACCCTTAGCGTGCATCCGCGCAAGCGCCGCAAAGTCACCGACGTCATCCCAGCCAAACTCTCCTGGAACGACCACCATCTCCCCTGCCTCCGCAGCCGGTTCAGCAATCGCGTAGTCGATGGCGACTTTCTCTAACTCCGGCCACACCCGCTCCATCACCTCGTCGCGGTCTGGGCCGTCCCAGGCGCGGGCGATTTCTCGGAGTGCCGATGCTAGTGCTGGGCGTTGCGCCTCCAGCATTTTCATGATGGTGCGGGCCTGGGCAATAAACATGCCGGCGTTCCACAGGTAGTCACCAGATTCGACATAGCCTCGTGCCGTGTCGTAGTCGGGCTTTTCCACGAAGCGTTTTGCAACGCGAGCGGTCACCACTCTAGGAAGGTCCGCCGGCTCTCCTACTTCGATATAGCCAAAGGCGCTCGATGGTTCGCTCGGACGGATACCGATGGTGACGAGCTTGCCTGCCGCCGCGACGTCGATTGCTTCTTTCACCGCCTTGCGAAACACGTCTGCTTCGGAAATGACGTGGTCAGCAGCGAAAGATCCCACGATGGCGTTGGGATCACGCGCATCAATGATGGCAACAGCTAAACCGATAGCAGCAGCAGAGTCTTTCGGGGTTGGTTCGGCGATCACGTCCCCTGCTGAAAGCTTCGGCAACTGAGCGGTCACCGATGGAACATGCGCCTGCCCGGTCACCACAAGGATGTTGCTGTCACCTGCAAGGGGCTGAATTCGATCCCAGGTATTGCGCAGCAGTGTTTGGCCGTTGCCCGAAAGATCATGCAAAAACTTGGGGTGATCCGCGCGTGACAGCGGCCACAATCGCGAACCCACTCCGCCCGCGGGAATGATGGCGTAGAAGTGGTCGATGGGTGCATCAGCCATAAGAGACCAGCTCCCTTCACTCCGCCTACCTGCCACACGAGCCTAGCGAGAATTGCTCACCAACCCGACGAGCACAAGGGCTGTCAAAAAGTGGTCGCTTCAACCCCGTTAGCTGAGAATGGGCGCACAGTGGGGTGTTTATGATGGGAAGCGAACTTCACGGAAGGCAAAACTGGTGACGACTTCGGTAAACCCCTCGTCTGCTCCCAGCGTCCAGATTTCCGCCCCTGCCCCGAGAAAGCGTTCCGTCATCCCCGGTGGAACTCTCTATCGAGGTAAAGAGGGAATGTGGTCATGGGTGCTCCACCGCATTACCGGTGTGGGAATCTATTTCTTCCTCCTCGTCCACATTTTGGACACCGCCCTCATTCGCGTGAGCCCGGAAGCCTACAACGCGGTGATTGGTGCCTACCAAACCCCGTTCATGGGCGTTGCTGAAGTGGGTCTCGTCGGCGCTATCGTCTTCCACGCATTCAACGGCCTTCGGATTATCCTCGTTGACTTTTGGAACATCGGTACTCGCATTCAGCGGCCCATGTTCTATGGCGTCTTGGGACTCTGGGTAGTCACCATGGCCGCATTTACCCCCCGTCACCTGATGAACGTGTTTGGGTGGTGAGCGCAGTGAGTGTGACTATTGAAAAGCCCGGCTCCCCCGTCCGTCGTCCACGCAGAGGCATCAACTGGGAAAAATGGGGCTGGATCTACATGCGCGTCTCGGGCATCGTCCTGGTCGTGCTGATCTTTGGCCACCTCTTTGTCAACCTCATGGTCGGTGAAGGAGTCAAGGCCATTGACTTCGCCTTCGTTGCGGGCAAGCTCGCGAACCCCTTCTGGGTTGTCTGGGACACGGCCCTGCTCTGGCTCGCGTTGATTCACGGTGCAAACGGAATGCGCACTCTGGTGAACGACTACGCCACCAAGGCCACCACGCGAATGGTGCTGCACGGAGCGCTCCTGGTGTCGACTCTGGCGCTGCTCATTCTTGGCACCCTCACGATTTACGCTTTCGACCCCTGCCCTGCAGGAAGCCCGGCAGATCTTCTGCCGTCCTTCTGCGAAGCGGCGAGCTAAAGGGATAGGACCCGATGACCTCGAGCGAACAATCCGCTCCCGTGCGGAGTGAAACAGACGACAACGGCATCACCACGCACTACCACCAATTCGATGTGGTGATTGTGGGCGCCGGTGGCGCGGGTATGCGTGCGGCCATTGAAGCTGGACCCCACGCGAAGACTGCCGTGATTTCAAAGCTCTACCCAACCCGCTCTCACACTGGCGCAGCCCAGGGCGGTATGGCGGCGGCACTCGCGAACATTGAAGAGGACTCGTGGGAGTGGCACACCTTCGACACGGTGAAGGGTGGCGACTACCTTGTCGACCAAGACGCTGCCGAGATCCTCGCCAAAGAGGCCATTGACGCGGTCATCGACCTAGAGAACATGGGCCTGCCGTTCAACCGAACGCCAGATGGAAAAATCGACCAGCGTCGCTTCGGTGGCCACACCCGCGACCACGGTAAGGCACCTGTTCGTCGCTCCTGCTACGCGGCTGACCGCACCGGTCACATGATTTTGCAGACCCTCTTCCAAAACTGTGTGAAGCAGGGCATCAATTTCTTCAACGAGTTCTATGTCCTCGACTTGATTATGGTCGACGACAAGGGCAAGCGGGCAAAGGCCGGAAAGCCCAAGCCGCGCCGTGCTGCCGGTGTGGTGGCATATGAGCTTGCGACCGGAGACATTCACGTCTTCCACGCCAAATCAGTGGTGTTCGCCACCGGCGGCTTCGGAAAGATTTACAAGACCACCTCGAACGCCCACACGCTCACCGGCGACGGTGTCGGAATCATTTGGCGTAAAGGTATTCCGCTAGAAGACATGGAGTTCTTCCAATTCCACCCCACCGGTTTGGCGGGGCTGGGCATCCTCTTGACTGAGGGTGCGCGTGGTGAAGGTGCCATCCTGCGAAACGCCTCGGGTGAGCGGTTCATGGAGCGCTACGCTCCTACCATCAAAGACCTGGCCCCCCGCGACATCATTGCCCGCTGCATGGTCCAAGAAGTAGCCGAGGGTCGGGGAGCTGGCCCGAACAAGGACTACGTCTTGCTTGACTGCACCCACTTGGGCGCGGAAGTCCTCGAAACTAAGTTGCCCGACATCACCGAGTTTGCTCGCACCTACCTTGGGGTCGACCCGGTTGTCGAGCCCGTGCCGGTGATGCCGACCGCCCACTACGCGATGGGTGGCATTCCCACCAACATCAAAGCCGAGGTACTCGCTGACAATGACACGGTGATTCCCGGGCTCTACGCCGCGGGTGAATGTGCGTGTGTCTCGGTTCACGGCTCAAACCGTTTGGGAACTAACTCTCTTCTGGACATCAACGTGTTTGGTAAGCGCGCGGGTAAGTACTCGGTCGAATATGCCAACTCCGCTGATTACCCAGAACTTCCTAAAGACCCGGCGGCTGAAGTGCGCAAGATGATCACCGACGCCCTTGGAGCCGATGGTGACGAGCGTCTCGCGGCAATCCGAAAAGAGTTGCAAGAAGAGATGGACAAGAACGCCCAGGTGTTCCGCACCGAAGAATCTTTGACGGATGTGGCGGGCACCATTCACCGCCTGCGTGAGCGCTACAAGAACATTGGCATTCACGACCGCGGTAAGCGCTACAACACTGACCTTTTGGAAGCAATCGAGTTGGGCTTTTTGCTCGACATTGCCGAAGTGGTCGTGGCGTCTGCGAAGAACCGCAAGGAGAGCCGCGGTGGTCACATGCGTGATGACTACCCCGAGCGTGACGACGAGAACTTCATGGTGCACACCATGGCGTATCTCACCGGTGACGCGAAGTCAGCCAATGTTGAGGACCACATCAGCATTGATTGGAAGCCTGTGGTGATCACGAACT
>JBMSHQ010000059.1:0-4937 GCA_049416945.1 Pontimonas sp.
GCTCTGGTCGAAGAAGGCGGCTACGTCCTAGCGCCGAAACGGCAATTACACTTCAGAGGTGATCTGCTGTTCGTTCATCTTTGAGCCCGGAGAGTATGACGCTGAGTTCTACGAGCTCGATGACGACATTGACCGTTTTGCCACAGCGCTTCCCGGGTTTGTCAGGCGGGAGCGCTGGCAGTCCTCAGACGGTGTGTTCGTGAATGCCGTGTACTTCTTCACCGACCGTGAATCCGTAGCGCAGCTCGCCTCATACCCGCAACATAAAACGGCGAAGGCGAACTACTCCAAGTGGTACCGCAGCTACCGGGTGGACGTGATGGAAGTGTCTGGTTCGTACGCCAGCAAGCCGGCGCCAGAGTTGTAAAAAATTTGTGGAGACTAGGGGAATCGAACCCCTGACCTCCTGCTTGCAAAGCAGGCGCTCTACCAATTGAGCTAAGTCCCCGAAGGGTGATCGTCATCGATCGTGGGGCTACCAGGACTTGAACCTGGGACCTCTTCGTTATCAGCGAAGCGCTCTAACCGCCTGAGCTATAGCCCCGTAGACCGGATACGACAATAGCGCACTTAGACCGCCCGGTCGAACCGGCCTAGTTGGAGTGGAAGCCGACGAGAAGCCCGCCCGTGAGCTTCGCGATGAGGTTGTAGACCACTGCTCCCAGCGACCCCAAAACCGTGATCGACACCAGGTTGATGACAAAACTCACCATCGACAACCCAAAGACCTGAGAGAACTCGGTCAGCGCGATGATCGCCGCTCCCCCTTCGCCTAAGACGTCGGTCACGATTCCCTGGAGGGCACCCAAAATGCCGGTGACACTGAGAATTCCCCACAGCAACAGATTCACCAGCAAGAGGCTGATGGAGACCACCACCGCCACTAGAGCAGAAACTTTCACCGCCGACCACAAGTCGACATACGCGAGCTTGAGCCTCACCTGTTTCACGGGTGCCGGCTTCGGCTTGGATTGCTGAAGCGGTGGGGCGGAAGCGTCAGTCATGACGGGTTCTCCTCGGTGTTCTCAGAAGCTTCCTCGAGGGTACTACCCTCGTCCGCATCCTCGAGCGCCTGTTCCTTGTTGCGGGCTACCGCGAGCACCCGGTCCTCGTCATCGAAACGACAGAACACGACACCCATGGTGTCGCGTCCCTTGGCGGGCACCTCATCGACGCCGCTTCGCACGACTTTGCCCGATTCCAACACCACCATGACTTCGTCGTCTTCGGCGCAGATAAGACCCCCTGCGAGACGGCCCCGCTGTTCGGAAAGCTTCGCCACCTTGATTCCCATTCCGCCACGGTTCTGAGGGCGGTACTGATCGACCGCGGTGCGCTTGGCAAAGCCGCCCTCGGTCACGACAAAGACGTAGCCCTGGTCGGTCACCACCGCCGCGTTCAAAACCTCGTCTTCACCCTTCAGCGCCATACCCTTGACACCGGCCGTGGCGCGTCCCATGGGCCGCAGAGCGTCGCTTGTTGCCACAAATCGCAGCGACATTCCTCCGCGTGAAATCAGAAGAATCTCCTCGCCATCATTGGCGAGTAGTGCTTGAACCACTTCATCGCCTTCTCGGAGGTTGATGGCGATGACTCCCCCGGTGCGCGGTGTGTCATAGGCCGTAAGTTCAGTCTTCTTGATCATTCCGCCCTTTGTCACCAAGACCAGGTAGTTGGCTACGGAATAGTCAGGGATATCAAGAACCTGGGCGATGGATTCCTCGGGCTGCAGTGCGAGAACGTTCGCGACGTGTTGGCCCTTCGCGTCGCGACCCGCTTCTGCAATCTCGTAGGCCTTCGCACGATAGACCCGGCCGAGGTTGGTGAAGAACAACAACCACCGGTGGGTGCTCGTGACAAAGAAATGTTCAACGATGTCATCTGAGCGCAACTGCGCACCCTTGATGCCTCGGCCACCACGGTGCTGCTTGCGATACAAATCAGCGCGCGTGCGCTTGATGTATCCCCCGCGGGTCAGGGTCACGACAACCTGCTCGTCGGGAATCAGGTCTTCGTATTTCATGTCGGCATCGAAGCCGGGCATGATTTCCGTCCGGCGGTCATCGCCGTAGCGCTCGACAATTTCTGACAGTTCCTCGACGATGATTTCGCGCTGTTTTTCGGGGCTACCCAAAATGACCTTGAACTGTTTGATTTGAGCTTCGAGCTCAGCCGCCTGGTCAAGAATCTTCTGCCGCTCGAGTGCCGCGAGACGGCGCAACTGAAGGTTCAAAATGGCGGTCGCCTGGTCCTCATCCACTCCCAGCAGTTTCATCAGCCCGTCACGGGCGTCCTCGACGGTGGGGGACTTACGAATCAAATCGATCACTGCATCGAGGGCATCAAGGGCCAAAAGGTAGCCCTTCAAGATGTGCCAGTCGGCCTCTGCCTTCTTGAGGCGGAACGTGGTGCGCCGAACAATAACCTCAACCTGATGCTCTGCCCAGTAAGTGATGAACTGGTCGAGCCGTAGGGTGCGCGGCACCCCGTCCACGATGGCGAGCATGTTCGCGCCGAAGTTTTCTTGCAGCTGAGTGTGCTTGTAAAGGTTGTTCAGGACCACCTGCGCGACGGCGTCCTTTTTCAACACAATCACTAGTCGCTGTCCGGTGCGGCCCGAGGTCTCATCGCGTATATCGGCGATACCGGTGAGCTTGCCCTCTTTCACCAGTTCCGCGATGCGGATTGCGAGGTTGTCGGGGTTCACCTGGTAGGGAAGTTCGGTGACAATCAGCACGGTGCGCCCACCCTGCTCCTCGACGTTCACTACCGCCCGCATCGTCACTGAACCGCGGCCTGTGCGATAAGCGTCGTTGATGCCTCGGGTGCCGAGAATCTGCGCCCCGGTCGGAAAATCGGGACCCTTGACCCGTTCCATGCACGCCTCTAGCAACTCCTCAGGAGACGCGTCAGGATTCTGCAGATGCCACACGGCAGCCGATGACACCTCGCGGAGGTTGTGCGGCGGGATGTTGGTGGCCATTCCCACCGCAATACCTACCGACCCGTTGACTAAGAGGTTGGGGAATCGGCTGGGAAGAATCGAGGGTTCCTGGGTGCGACCGTCATAGTTGTCTTGAAAATTGACGGTGTCTTCTTCGATATCCCGCACCATCTCCATCGCGAGAGGCGCCATACGTGTCTCGGTATACCTCGGTGCGGCCGCACCGTCGTTACCGGGTGAGCCAAAGTTTCCTTGGCCAGAAGCCAGGGGGTAGCGCATCGACCAGGCTTGAACCAGTCGCACCAACGCGTCATAAATGGCCGAGTCGCCGTGGGGGTGATACTTACCCATCACGTCACCGACCACACGGGAGCACTTCGAGAAGGCCTTGTCGGGGCGGTAGCCACCGTCGAACATGGCGTAGAGAACCCGCCGGTGCACGGGCTTCAGTCCGTCCCGAACATCAGGTAGGGCCCGGCCAACAATCACGCTCATCGCATAGTCGAGATACGACCGCTGCATTTCTAGCTGCAGGTCGACCTGATCGATGCGCCCGTGATTCGGTGTGCCGAGCTCGGTGTCTACCACGTGTTTCTCCTGTTATGCATGTTCTAAATGTCGAGGAATCGGACGTCTTTAGCGTTTTGTTGGATGAAGGTTCGACGCGATTCGACGTCGTCACCCATCAAGGTGGCAAAAATCGAGTCGGCAATAGCCGCGTCATCGAGTGTCACCTGCAGCAGCGTCCGGGTCTCGGGGTTCATCGTGGTGTCCCACAACTCTTGGTGGTTCATCTCACCCAGACCCTTGTAGCGCTGGATGGCATTGTCTTTGGGGATTTTCTTTCCCGCTTTTTTGCCGTCTTCCAACACCGCATCACGCTCTCGGTCGGAGTAAACGTATTCGTGGTCGTGGTTAGACCACTTGATGCGATAGAGCGGGGGCTGGGCCAAGTAGACGTATCCCGACTCGATTAGTGGTCGCATGTAGCGGAAAAGCAGTGTCAGAAGCAATGTCGTGATGTGTTGTCCGTCGACATCAGCATCGGCCATCAGCACAATCTTGTGATAGCGAGCCTTCTCCACATCGAACTCTTCGCCAATTCCTGCCCCGAAGGCGGTAATCATTCCCTGCACTTCAGAATTGGCGAGGGCTTTATCGAGCCTCGCTTTCTCGACATTCAAAATCTTTCCGCGGATCGGCAAGATGGCCTGTGTCTCAGGATCGCGGCCTTGAACGGCGGAACCACCCGCGGAGTCACCTTCCACGATGAAGATTTCGGAGAGGGAAGGGTCTTTGCTTTGGCAGTCTTTCAACTTGCCGGGCATTCCCCCCGACTCCAATAGGCCCTTACGGCGAGTTTGCTCCCGAGCTTTTCGGGCAGCGATTCTTGCTTGCGAGGCACTAATCGCCTTTCGCACCACATCTTTTGCGAGCGAGGGGTTTCGCTCAAACCAATCGCCCAAGGCATCCGAGGTGACTTTTTGAACAAACGACTTTGCCTCGGTGTTTCCAAGCTTTGTCTTAGTTTGACCTTCAAATTGGGGCTCACCCAGTTTGATCGAGACCACCGCGGTGAGCCCCTCGCGCACGTCATCACCGGTGAGGTTTTCGTCTTTTTCCTTTAGCAAGTTGGTCGCCCGGGCGTATTTGTTGAGCAAGGAGGTTAGTGCAGCGCGGAAGCCCTCTTCGTGGGTGCCACCCTCGTGGGTATTGATGGTGTTTGCGTAGGTGTGGACACTCTCGGCGTAACTCGACGTCCACTGCATCGCTACTTCTAGGGAAATGGTGCGGTCGGTGTCTTCTTGCTCAAACGAAATAATGTCGGGGTGAACCGCTTCGGTTTTCTTTGCTGAGTTGAGGTATTCGACATAGTCGACTAAGCCGCGCTCGTATCGGTACGTGTCAGTTCGGCCACCCGAGTTTTTTCTCTGGTCGTCCAGTGCGATGCTGAGACCTCGATTGAGAAACGCCATCTGTTGGAACCTGGTGC
>JBMSHQ010000060.1:0-4933 GCA_049416945.1 Pontimonas sp.
GTCATGGCCACCCTCGCGGATGTAGCCCGGAAAGCCGGAGTTTCGAAATCCACGGCATCCCGTGCGCTTTCAGGGCACGGCTCCGTTTCCGTGGCGACGAAGAAGCGGGTGGCTTCTGTTGCCAAGGAAATGGGCTTTGTCCCATCGAGTGCTGCGGAGAGTCTCGCCACTGGTCGGTCTAAGAACATCGCGTTGCTAACGCCATTTGTTAACCGATGGTTCTACAGCGAGGTCATCGACGGGGTGGAAGCAGCTCTGATTGGTGCCGGCTATGACCTCACTCTGTATCGGTTGACCAATAACGCAGAGCAACGCAGCGCGCTGTTTGATTATTTCTTGGTGCGCAAGGGAGTCGACGCGGTTATCGCGCTGACGCTGTACATCACCGATGATGAGGTGGCGAGGCTCGACAGCCTTGGCAAACCCATTGTCGGAATTGGGGGAAAGATTCCCGGGGTATCAACTTTCTTCATTGACGACCGTGTCGTAGCGCGTCGACAAACAGAGCATCTGATTTCCCTCGGGCATACCCGCCTGGTTCACTTTGGCGGTGATCTCGAGCACCAGTTGGATTTTGAGGTGCACGGCGGACGACTCAGAGGGTTTCGTGACGCAATGGAACGGGCTGGGCTGGCGCGGGAAGACGATTTCGTCGCCGTCGAAGTGTCGATTGGTGGTGGGTTCGAAGCTGGGATGAGAGTACTTTCTGACCCGGCAACACGGCCCACCGGAATTGTTGCCGTTAGTGACGAGGTTGCTATTGGCGCGATGATGGCGGCCTTCCGCCTCGGACTGACCGTTCCGGGGGACGTGTCGATTATCGGTATCGATGGTCACCCCTTGGGTGAGCAATTGGGTCTGACCACAATGGTCCAACACGCCTCGAAGCAGGGGGCTATTGCGGTTTCCCAAGCATTAGCGCTGCTCGGTGGAATGTCGGTTGCCGGAAGCGATGACCTTGCCATGGAGCTCCCTGTTGATCTGAAGATTCGACAGAGCACGGGCCCCGTCGGTCCCTAATTACTATCGAGCGGTACTCTCAACGAATGAGCGAGCAACCTCGTGACTTGGAAAAAATCTGGCGAATTGTTGGATGGGTCTTCGCTGCTGTGGCGCTTGTCATTGTGGCCGGCCCGCAAATCCTTGCCTTGATCAGGGGTTGATTGAAGTCTCGTTCGCTCGATAGCGCGCTAGTCTCGCCCTGTGGAGTGGGCAATCGTTATTGCGATGGCAATCTATTCGTTTACTCTCGCCGTCACACCGGGCCCAAACAACACCGCGCTCTTGGCTATTGCTGGCAGCCATGGCTTTCGTGGAACCGTGCCCTACCTCGGTGGGATGGTCGTGGGCTTGGCGCTTCTGGTGACCGTAATGGCTTTGGGTTTGGGAGCGGTGCTCGAGCTATTTCCGACGGTCTACCTGGTGATGAAATACCTTGCTTTCGGTTATGTGATTTTCCTCGCGTGGAAAACGGTGAGGTCGCGGCCGTCCATATCCCACGACGGTCACGCTAAACCCATCAGCCTCACCCAGTCGGCACTGTTTCAGCTGGTGAACCCGAAGGCGTGGATTGCCACCGGCACTCTGATTGCCGCTTATGTGCCGGAGGGAGCCACCCCGCTTTCTTTTGTGGTCGCTGGTGTTACCTTCATCGTGGCCACCATGCCCGGAGCCATGATTTGGGCGGGCGCCGGGCAGGCGGTCAAGTTTCTCCTTGCCGGATCGAGGGCGCACAAGATTTTCTCCATCGTCATGGCCATCGCACTGGTTCTTTCGATGGTGCCCGTTCTCTTTTTTATGTCGTAGGCCCTCGATAGCGTGGAGTCATGACGACTTGGAAAATTGTGGTGCCGAACGGTGAATATCACCTATCGACTGAAGAGCTCGCGATGTGGGCATCAGCGAGAAAAATTAGCGGCGATACTCGAGTGATTGATCAGCGGGGGGAAAGTTGGTTAGCTAAACAGATTCCGGGTGTGTACTCAAAGCGCGAGTGGCTCATTGCTTTGCTATTGAGCATTTTCGTGGGGGTTTTTGGAATCGACCGGTTCTACCTCGGCAAAGTGGGAACAGGAGTTCTCAAGTTACTGACCTTTGGTGGGTTCACCATTTGGGCGATCATCGACATCATCCTGATTGCCCTGAAGAGGCTCGATGACAAGTCGGGAATGCCCCTGGCCTAGCCACCACCACTTCTGCACACTTGCTGCAAAGCCCATCCCCAGCGCCTTATGAGGAAGGGTCGTCGGGCGGACGCCGGTGCTGTTGTGCCACGAATACCCACAAAGCTAAACCGGTGAAGAGAAACGCGGCGACGACGCCTGTCACCACGAGTTCATCGTCCGACCAGGAGTCGTAGGTGTAGACAATCAGTGCGAAAGCGACCATGTATCCGATGACTAATAGTCCATTTCGCATGCCCTCGATTGTAAGCAAGGCAACTCAGTGGCCACCTAATGCTTGATACTGGGAAGGTGACAAGAACCCGGGTAGTGATCGCGGATGACCACCGGCTGACTGCTCATGCCATCGCCGACTCCCTGACGGGTAGGGGTTTCGATGTTGTTGGTGTTTCCTATGGGGTGCCCGACGCACTAGATCTGGTTACGCGACATCAACCTGACTTGTTGATTTCAGATTTGGACATGGGTCCGGGGCCCACGGGCGCCGATTTGATAGTCCGAGTCGCCGCGCAGTTTCCGCGAATGGGACTTGTGCTTCTTACGGCCTATGAAGACCCGAAGCTCCTCGCTCCAGGTATGCCGACTTTGCCCGCGAGAGTTGTCTACCGAGTCAAGCATCAGCTTTCTGACCTGGGTGAACTCGAAGCTGCCGCAGTGATGGCCCTTGACTACGCCTCCGGTGCGATTCGGCCGATGAGGAATGGACATCGGGAACCTCTCACAGAACCCCAAGCGAATTTGCTTCGACTAATCGCGCAGGGCTTGTCCAATCAAGCCATCAGCGAAGAGTTGTCCCTATCTCCTGATTCGGTCGCCAAGTCCATTAACCGCCTAGCCAAACGCCTCGGGGTAACCAAGACAGAGAGCACCAATGTGAGGGTCGCCCTCAGTCAAAAATATTTTGATTACATCGGTTTCCAGCGTGAGAACTAGCTGGAACGGGCTACTAGGCCGCTTGGGCGGACCCTATGCCTTCTCACCTCTGATGGTGTTTCTCTCAGCTCCGCTTCTGATTGCTGGACTCATTGCCACCGAATATCAGGGAGGTGGTCGAGTCGAGGTGGGCTCAATTGCCCTCATCGGTTTGGCCGGTCAACTAGCGATATTGGTCGTTTTTCTATCTGCCACTTTTCTTCGTAACAGGGTGGGAAACGAATCGCCGTGGTTCTTCCTGCTTGTTTATCTGCTGGCAAGCCAACTTCGTGTAGCCGTTTTGGTCATGGGCTTCGAGATCTTCTCCGTTCCACACACGACTCCCACCTGGCAAAGAGTTCTTACCTCAGCCCTCTTGATCCCGTTGGTTTTCGGATTTTCCGCCTACTCCTGGGCGGCACTCATGCGATACCTGTCACTCCGAGGTGAACTCATTGAGCAGATTGCCCAGTCGGAAATTGATCTGGAGCAGCGACGCAGCATTATCGCTTCGATGCGAGAGAGCTTCCTCAAGACGGTCGACGCCCAAGTGGACCAGGCAAACTCGGAAACCCTCCGAGCGCTTTCTGACTTAGAGCGACAGGTGCAAGAGGGTGTCGAGCCCGGACCAGAGTTGAGAAAACTCATCGACGAAGCCGATGGACGTTGGCGGGGAATCAGTCACCGAACTTTTGAAGATGCTCACATCAGTGTCCCTCGAGTGAAGTGGCGGGAGTTTCTCGATACTCTCGCCTCGTCACGACCGCTCAGTGGCTGGGCTATCGGATTTGGCTCAGTGTTTGTTTTTGCCTTGACCTTTGTTCGCATTCTTCCTCTGCCAGAAGCATTAGCCTGGAGCGCCCTTTGGTTAGTCATCTACTTTCCGCTGACTCGGTTGCTCAACGTCATCTCAGCCCGGGCAACTCGCTGGCGGCCGGGCGTATTCATCACAGGATTCTTTCTGCTACTTGTTAGTGGCCTCGTTTCTCTGTTCGTACCTGGGCTCGAAGGCAATGCGCATTGGGCGCCTTTTGTCATTCACCTGACGGTGTTGCTTTCGTCTCTCACGATAGGAATGGGCCCTGCCCTCGCCTCGAATAATGACCGGGTGTTGGATGCGCTGAGGCGCCACCTTGACCGCGGCACCATCGACGCGCTGCGGGTCGAAAGCGAGCTCGTCGTGCTCGCGCGTAAAGTGGCGTCTCGACTTCATGCGGAGAATCGCGGTGAGTTCATGGCTCGGATTTTGAGACTGCAGCAAGCCCTTGACCGTGGCGAAACGGAAGAGGCACTGACTGAGATCCGGGCTGTTCGAGAAGCATTGAGCACCCAACGTGAGAGCGATGACGACATACACGACGACGATCTCGTTCGTTTCCTCCAAAACTGGAGGGGCCTCGTGGACATCAACACGAATCTTCACACCGTTAGCGTTCCCGACCACCTTCACCCCGCCATTAACACGGTGGTCATGGATGCGGTCAATGATGCGGTCCGTCACGGGCAGGCAGATTGGATCGAGGTTCAGCTGGAAACTGGTGGTAACCAAGCCGTTCTCACCGTCAGCAATAACGGCCGCCAACCGGATGAAGCCTTCGTCCGAGGAATGGGTGGTGCCACGCTAGACCGTCTCGCCACGCGGGGATGGTCGCGGGAGGTAGACGTGCTGGGATTCACCCGGCTCACTGCCCGCTTTGCACTCGATTAACTGGCCCCGGCTCAGCTATGGCCTAGCCTGGGGTCGTGGTTGCCACTGTCAGCGAGGGTCTCGTGACCCTGACGCCTTCGCCCGCACTTGATCGCACCTACCAGGTGGGCGAGTTGTTGCTGGGTGAAGT
>JBMSHQ010000061.1:0-4837 GCA_049416945.1 Pontimonas sp.
CTTCGCCCGCACTTGATCGCACCTACCAGGTGGGCGAGTTGTTGCTGGGTGAAGTTAATCGGGCGTTGGGCGTCTCCGAAGAGTTCGCGGGCAAGGGTGTCAATGTCTCTCGCAACCTCGCTCTCGATGAAATTGTCGCCCCCGCCGTTGTTCCACTCTCCGCGATAGACGCTGCGGCTGTTAACCATGACCCTCTTCTTCGGTTATCGGAGTGCGCGGGTCGGTTGCGGGTCAACATCACTGCAATCGATCGCTCGGGCGAGACGACAAAAATCAACCAGTCGCCGAGTGATTTGAGCGAAGCCGAGTGGGGAGCGCTCGTCGACCTCGCCGCAGAAGAAGTGCAAAAGAATTCGGCTTCGTGGCTTCTCGTGGCGGGAAGCTTTCCGAAAGTCGCCGGTGCTCAAGCGCCGGTTGAGGCTATCTCGTCTCGAATCGGTTCGGTCAAGGTTGCCCTCGATACGTCGGGTTCGGTTTTTGCCGAATGGGCCCGCAGTGGTCGCGTCGATTTTGTTAAGCCGAACGTCAAGGAGTTGGGGGAGGCCGTCGGTCGCGAACTCGCCACCTTGGGGGAGGTCCAGGAGGCGGCGCGGGAAGTGGCGTCGTGGGGAGTGTCGTATGTGATGGTCAGCATGGGCGCCGATGGGTTCCTTGGCTTCGCCTCTGACGAGTTCTGGTGGGCAAGTTGTCAGCCGGTCCAGGCTCGCAACACCATTGGGGCGGGGGACGCCAGCGTGTCGGGATTTTTTGCCTCACTCCTTAGAGAGCCTGATCGGGTTGATCTCGCCGTTTCCAACGCCGCGCGGTGGGGCGGGCAAAAGGTCCAGCAAGCGACGTCGCAGCTCCAACACCTAACGAATCTTCCCGAGGTTGCCATCACTCAGTCGATTGATACCTCCCGCCCTGTCACGGCCGACTAGGTACTAACGAGACTCGCCGAAGGTCTCTTTCTGCGTGTTTGTGTTGTTTTCTGTGGTTTTGTGTTACTTTCTTAGGTAATTCACACCTGTTAGTGAGAAGGCGACAACGATGTTGGCAGAAGAACGGCGACTTCAACTCGTCGAGTGGACCCGCGATGAGGGCCGCATTGACGCCGCCGACGCGGCCAAAAAGCTCCGTGTTGCCACTGAAACCGTTCGTCGCGACCTCGATGTTCTAGAGCGCCGGGGTGTACTTCGTCGTGTGCACGGAGGGGCCATCGCCCAGGACCGCTTGCACAAGGAATTCACCATTCCCGAACGCGAGAACATTAACCCCGACGCCAAGGTTCGCATTGCTAACGCGGCGGCCCGGTTCATTCCCGAGCGAGGATGCATCTTTGTGGACGGAGGAACCACCACGGAGCAACTCGCATCGCACTTGCGTGACAAGCCAGAGCTGCTTGTGATTACCAACAACATTCGCTTGGCGTCGCGCATTGGTGATAGCTCGACCAAGGTGCACGTGTTGAGCGGACAGATGAGGCCCGCCACCCTGAGCACCGTCGGGTCCCGTGCAGCAGACGACTTGGCGGAGTGGAATGCCAGCGTCAGTTTTCTCGGAGCCAACGGTTTGACGAACGACCTGCGAATGACCGCCTACGACGGAGACGAATCGGTCGTCAAGAAGGTGATGATGCGTAACTCTGAAGAGCGCATCCTGCTGGTCGACCGCAGCAAGTTTGGACACAGCTACCCGGCAACCTTTGGTCACGCGGGGGAGCTTGATCGAGTGGTGTGCGACCTCGAAACCGATTTGTCTGACGTAGAGGCCCTCAGGGCCCTTGATCTGGAGGTCACGCTCGCATGACCCAGATCTCACAAGTTTCGTCCCCATTACTGGGGGCGGAAACGCCGGAAAGCCCGGCGGAACGGAGTCTGTTCTCCCTCTCCGTACCGCACGGGCTTTCTGGCACAACCCTATCCCCTCGAGAGGAAGGTTCAGTTAGATGACTGACTTCATCCCATCTGGGGGCGGTTCAGGAGCCCGAGCTTTTGTTCAAAAGCTCGGTGGCAACCTTGCGGGAATGGTGATTCCGAACATCGGAGCCTTCATTGCCTGGGGTCTTTTGACCGCTCTCTTTATCCCGACTGGCTGGCTGCCGAACGAAAGCTTCAGCAGCATGGTCGGTCCGATGATTATCAACCTGTTGCCGATCCTCATCGGTTACACCGGTGGTCGCATTGTTCACGGACAGCGTGGTGCCGTTATCGGTGCTATTGCTACCGTGGGTGTGATCGTCGGTAGTGACATTCCGATGTTCCTCGGCGCGATGATCATTGGTCCGCTGCTGGCCTGGATCCTCAAGTACATCGACAAGGTACTTGACCCGATCACGCCTCCGGGCTTCGAGATGCTCATTGGAAACTTCTCCTTGGGTATCGCGGGCATGCTCGGTGCGATGCTCGGTTACATCGCGATTGGACCGATCGTGACCGCAATCAGCAACACCCTGGGTGCTGGTGTACAGGCAATTACCGACGCTGGTCTGTTGCCTGCAGCCTCCTTGCTTGTTGAGCCGGCCAAGATCCTGTTCATGAACAACGCCATCAACCACGGTGTGCTCGGACCTCTCGGTGTCGTGCAGGCAGAGGAGACTGGAAAGTCGATCCTGTTCATGCTCGAGACCAACCCCGGCCCCGGTCTCGGTATTCTCGTTGCCTTCTGGCTCGCGGGTCCGAAACTCCTCCGTGGTTCGGCACCTGGTGCCATCATCATCCACTTCCTTGGTGGTATTCACGAGATCTACTTCCCCTACGTGCTGATGAAGCCGCAGGTTGTTCTCGGTGCCATCCTCGGTGGTGCGACTGGTGTTGCCACCTTCCTCGCCACTGGCGTTGGACTCGTCGCGACTCCGTCGCCGGGTTCGATTTTCGCCTACATGGCAGTGACCCCTCCGGGCAACCACTTCGGTGTGCTGCTCGGTATCCTGCTCTCAGCGGCAGTGTCGTTCGTGGTCTCTTGGTTCCTCCTCCGCCTTTCAAAGTCGGATGAGTCCGAGGCTGACCTCGCTGCGGCTAAGGCCAAGAGCAAGGAAATGAAGGGCTAATCACCATGGCAGAAATATCGGCAAGTGACGTCAAGCACATTGTTGTGGCCTGTGAAGCTGGAATGGGTTCTAGCGTCATGGTCGCCAAGCAGTTGGCGAAACAGCTGAAGCCGCAAGGCATCACAGTGACGCACTCTCCAGTCAACGAACTCGCGTCTGCACCGCACGACATCGTCCTGGTTCACCGCGGCCTTTCGGCTCGGGCGAAGCAGGCGGTGCCGGACTCGGTGGTGGTCATCTTCGACATGTTCTTAGGTGACCTCAACATCGCGCGAATGGTTGGTGAGTTGCAAAGCGGGGGCACCATTTCAGATGGCTGACCTGCTGCAACTGGCCGGTATATCGCTTGATGCCACGGCCTCCTCGAGAGAGGAGGCCGTGCGCATCTGCGGTGAATTATTGGTGGAGCTTGGTGCAATCGACCAGGCATATGCCGACGCGATGTGGGAGCGCGAAAAAATCTTTCCCTCAGAAATTGGTGGCGGTTTCGCCATCCCTCACGGCACCGATGAATCACGGGTGCACGTGAATTTTGATCAGCTCGTTTTTGTGAGATTCCGCACACCCTTTACCTGGTCGTCTGAAGAAGTCCAGGCGTGCGTCGGGATTGCCTCGCAGGGCGATGGCCACGTCGAATTGTTGGGGACTCTTGCAGATCTATTGCTCGACGACGACTCACGAAACTTTTTACTCACCTCAGATGACGCCGAAGCAATTAGGCAGGTGTTGATTACCGGAAGGATGGCAGAGTGAAGGCAGCAATCTATCGGGGTCCTGAGAGCCTCAGTGTTGAAGAAGTAGACGCCCCGACGATTCAATCCACTGAAGCGAAGATCCGCGTTCACGCCTGTGCGACCTGCGGCACCGACGCGAAGATCTTCTATCACGGTCATCCCCGGCTTACCCCTCCGCAGATCATCGGTCACGAGATTGCCGGTGAGGTTATCGAAGTGGGTTCAGATGTGACGGGTCTCGAAATTGGCGACCGCGTGCAAGTGATTGCTGCTGTTCCCTGTGGCGAATGCTGGGCGTGTAAAGCCGATCGAATGGGTATTTGCATCAATCAAACGTCCATGGGTTACCAGTACCCCGGCGGGTTCGCCGAAGAAATGGTGATCCCAGAGGCCGTTCTCAAGGTGAATGGCGTCAACAAGATTCCCGACAATGTCAGCTACGACGAGGCGGCAGTAACGGAGCCGTTGGCCTGTGCTCTCAATGCACAGAAGCTGGTGCACGTGGGCGCAGGAGACACGGTGCTGGTCATGGGTGCCGGCCCGATTGGCTGTTTACACGTCCGGCTGGCTCGCGCTGCTGGTGCCAGCAAAGTTTTTCTCGCTGACGTCAATGGTGACCGGCTGGCACTAAGCCAGGATGTGGTGAATTCCGACCGTGCCGTTGATATGTCATCGGAGAATCTTGAAGAGGTGATTCTCGCGGAAACCGACGGCATTGGTCCGAGCGTCGTGATTACAGCCGCGCCCGCCGGCGCTGCTCAGGAGCAGGCGCTCGGGCTTGTTGCCCCAGGCGGTCGAGTGAGTTTCTTTGGTGGATTGCCGAAGGACAAACCCAACATCACGGTCGACTCAAACGTCGTGCACTACCGGGAGCTGATTATTGCGGGGGCCAACGGTTCCAGCCCGGCTCAAAATGCTGAGGCACTGGCGCTGATCGCCTCGGGCAAAGTGCCCGTCGCCGATCTGATTACCCATCGCTTGCCCCTGACTCAGGTGTCAGACGCGATTGCCGCGGTAACTTCGGGCGAAGCCATCAAGGTTGTTATTCATCCAGGAGGCGGGAAATGAGCAACGT
>JBMSHQ010000062.1:0-4458 GCA_049416945.1 Pontimonas sp.
GGCCAAGAGCGCTGACGGTGTCTGAGCGAGGAATGGCGTTTGCCTTGTGGGCGAGGTGAGACGCCATAATCGCGGCGTGAATAGCTTCGTCAGAGGGGGGAACAATTTGGGAGCCTTCGTCGGCACCACCCAAGTAAACCTTGTAACCGTTATCGGCAGGGGGGTTGTGACTCGCGGTCACCATCACTCCAGCGTCCGCGTCGAGGTGTCTAACGGCAAAAGCCAAGACGGGCGTGGGGGTGTGGAAGTCAAAAAGGTGGGCGGCAATGCCCATTCCAGCGAGAATTTCCGCAGTATCTCTCGCGAACACGTCCGAGTTGTGTCGTGCGTCAAAACCCACAACCACATTCAGAGGCGAACCGTCCGCTCGAGCGAGGAGGAATTGGCCCAGGCCATAGGCTGCGTGGCTCACCACGACACGATTCATTCGCATGGGCCCCGCGCCGATTTCTGCCCGCAGTCCAGCGGTGCCGAAGGTTAGGTGACCGGAGAAACGAGAGGTTAAATCGGCGAGGGCGTCCTCGTTGCCGTGTTCTACCTTCTCAATGAGTCTGGCGAGTTCGCCTCGCGTCTGCTGGTCGGGATCTTCGTCAATCCACGCCATCGCCGAGCGCAGCAGTTCTGTCGTCATAGCGCCGCCACAATGTCGGCCAACATAGCGCTAATCACAGGCTCTGCCTGTTTGCCCGCTGCAATCACCTCGTGGTGGCTCAGCGGCTCAGGAGAGATTCCGGCGGCGAGGTTGGTCACCAGAGAAAAGCCCAAGACATCCATTCCGGCTTCGCGGGCCGCGATGGCTTCCAGAGCAGTCGACATTCCCACGAGGTGCCCGCCAATGGTTTTCGCCATCTGCACTTCTGCCGGTGTCTCATAGTGGGGCCCACGGAATTGGACATAGACACCTTCGTCCAAGTCGGGTTTCACCGAACGGGCGAGGTCACGAAGCGACGGAGTGTAGACATCGGTGAGGTCGATAAACGTCGCGCCCTCGAGCGGTGACATGGCGGTGAGGTTGATGTGGTCAGAAATGAGAACAGGGGTTCCCGGCTCCCAGCGCTCTTTGATCCCCCCCGCACCGTTCGTGAGAATCATCGTCTTTGCCCCTGCTGCTGCCGCGGTGCGCACGGAATGAACCACACGGCGAACACCGTGGTCTTCGTAGTAGTGGGTGCGGGCACCAATCACCAGTGCGTGGGAGCCATCGGGAAGCTTGACGGAACGCAGTGTGCCTACGTGGCCTTCCACTGCGGGCTTGGAGAACCCAATGATCTCGGTGGCAGGTATTTCGGCGACGGTTTCGCCGATGAGGTCTGCCGCCTTGGCCCACCCCGAACCGAGTGTCAGTGCAATTCGGTGTTGTGCCACTCCCGATTTCTCGGCAATTTGGTCAGCGGCTTGGCGGGCAATGTCGAAAGGATTAGAACCTGGAACATCGAGAGGGTGAACGTCTGTGGTCATACTCCAAGCCTAAGCCGGCCCGCACGAGGGTATGTGCCTAGGGGCGAAGCGAATACTCAGCCGGGAGGCTCTTAATCCACTCACACTCCTGAGCCAATCCGTCTCGGAGTGTCCACGTGGGGCGGTAGCCCAGCTCATTGATGGCCTTGTCGATGACTCCGCGGGTTTCTTTTTGGTCGCCCGCTCGGGCTTCTTCGTAACGAACTTCAAGTTCAGCTCCGGTGATGTCTCGAATGATGTCGAGAGCTTCGTTGATGCTGTAAGACTCGGTGCCACTGATGTTGTAGACCTCACCGGGTGTCGCCTTGTCAATCGCTGCGATGGTGCCTTGAACACAGTCATCGACGTACGTGTTCGTGCGACGCTGTTCACCGTCTCCGTAGACCGTGATGGGCTCACCATCTCGGGCGGCAACTAAGAAGCGGTGGTAGGCCATGTCGGGACGGTGACCGGGTCCATAGACCGAGAAGTAGCGCAGTGCGGTAAAGGGAAAATCAAAGTTTGCGAGGTAGGCGAGCCCCAGTTTCTCCGCAGCGAGCTTTGACACTCCATAGGGCGAGAACGGCTCAGTGGGCCCGTCTTCAGCAACTTCAGCCATGCGACCGTAAACCGAGGAAGTGGAGATTTGGATGAACTTAGACACGTTGATCGAGTGAGCGAAGCGAAGGAGACGATCGAGAGCCATCACGTTGTTGTCGATGTAGAGCGCCAAGTTGTCCCACGACTTCGTCAGCCCTGCCATCGCCGCCTGGTTGATGACGACATCACACTCACCGAGTGCCGAAAGGTCATCATGGCGCAGGTCGAGTTCGTGGAGGATGACCCCGGGTAGGGCGCGAAGCTCATCGAATCGAGCCCGCTTCATTTCTGCTGAATAGAGGTCAGGGAGGAAACAGTCGATTGCGACAACCTCATCGCCCCTCGCACTGAGCATCTCTGTAAGACGCGAGCCGATGAAACCGGCTGCTCCCGTTACGAGAATTCGAGCCACGTCTCACCCCACATCGGTTCTCGATAGCGAACCGCACCAGTTTAGGGTTATTCAGGCCTGAGGCTCGAAGGTAACAATCACGTGGCCCGCGCTCACCGTGTCGCCGATCACGGCTTCTACTGAGGCAATGGTGCCGTCTCGGTGGGCCTGAATAGGCTGTTCCATCTTCATTGCCTCGAGAACGCAGATGAGATCTCCCGCGACAACAGAATCTCCCGGTTGGACCGCAATTTTTACGACAGTAGCCTGCATCGGCGAGGCCACTACATCGCCAGAATCAGTGGCTCTCGCGCCACCTTGGTTTGCCCGTTTTGGTGGCTTTGTCAAAGCTTTTTCGCCCGACTGGAAGATTCCAGCGGGAACGCCGACTCTGAGTCGCCGACCTTCAACCTCGACCACGACTGTCCGATAGGGATCATCGGCGTCAGACTCGACATCGAGCGAGCCGCTCCACGGCTCCATTTCTTTATCAAATTCCGTTTCGATCCAGCGGGTGTGAACGGAGAAATCTGTGTCGCCTTCTGCCGTAAACGCGGGCTCTTCCACAATCAAGCGGTGGAAGGGCAACACGGTGGGCAGGCCAGCTACTTCAAATTCCTTCAAAGCGCGCTTTGCCCGCTCGATCGCGTCTTTTCGGCTGTGGCCTGTGACGATGAGTTTTGCCAGTAGAGAGTCGAATGCGCCAGTAATCACGTCACCTGTAGTGACTCCCGAGTCGACCCGGATACCGGGGCCCCCCGGGAAGCGCAGGGTGTGAACTGGGCCCGGCATGGGCATGAAGTTCATTCCCGGGTCTTCGCCGTTGATGCGGAATTCGATGGAGTGGCCGTGCGGCGTTGGATCTTCGTAATCGAGCGTTTCACCCTCAGCGAGGCGGAACTGTTCGCGCACCAAGTCGATTCCGGTGACCTCCTCAGACACGGGGTGTTCGACTTGCAGACGGGTGTTCACTTCCAGGAACGACACGGTTCCATCTCGGCCGATGAGGAATTCGCAGGTGCCTGCTCCGACGTATTTGGCCTCTTTGAGAATGGCTTTTGACGAGTCGTAGAGGAGTTTTTCCTGCTCCTCAGTGAGGAATGGCGCAGGGGCTTCTTCTACTAGTTTTTGGTGACGCCGCTGCAGCGAGCAGTCGCGGGTCGAGATTACGACGACCTTGCCCGTGTGATCCGCGAGACACTGCGTTTCGACGTGGCGGGGGCGCTCGAGGTACTTCTCGACAAAGCACTCGCCGCGACCAAACGCGGCAACGGCCTCACGAGTGGCGGAATCGAATGCTTCTTCGATTTCTTCTTCCTTGTAAACGACTTTTAGGCCGCGACCCCCGCCACCAAAAGCCGCCTTGATGGCAACCGGCATTCCGTGTTCTGTCGCAAAAGCTTTGACTTCTTCGACACCCTTCACGGGGTTGAGTGTTCCGGGCGCAAGGGGCGCTCCTACTTTCTCAGCGATATGGCGAGCGGTGACTTTGTCGCCTAGGGCATCAATGGCTTCGGGGGACGGGCCGATCCAAATCAGCCCGGCGTCAATGACGGCACGGGCGAAGTCAGCGTTTTCGGCGAGGAATCCGTAGCCCGGGTGGATGGCGTTTGCTCCGGAGCGCTTCGCAATGGAAAGAATTTTCTCAATGACGAGATACGTCTCAGCACTCGTGGAGCCGTTGAGGGCGTAGGCCTCGTGGGCAAGCCTCACGTGGCGGGCGTTTCGATCTTGATCGGCATAGATTGCGACCGTTCCGATTCCCGCGTCTTTCGCTGCGCGGATAATGCGGACCGCAATTTCGCCGCGGTTTGCAATCAGAAGCTTCTGAATTCTCGCCATGACCACACAGCTTAGGTCGAAAATTGGCCCTCTCGATGGAGGTTGCCGCCACAGCAAACGGCAGAATCATTGTGCTGGGCCACAATTGCTCGAGCTATCGCTCGTCCCATAGGTCGGTGTAACGGAAACCGAGTTGCTCTACCAGCGACCTCAAAGCCCAAATGGACAAGCCCACAACTGTGTATGGG
>JBMSHQ010000063.1:0-4342 GCA_049416945.1 Pontimonas sp.
AGGCTCGCGCGCGGCCAATCAGAGGTCTTTCGGGATTGGTTTATCGAACAGCTTCTGGGTGTGGCCCAGCTGCTCGCTGATGCCCCCAAGCCTTCCCATCTGGTGGTCACGGTCGCCCCCCACACCCAAGAAGCTCGTGCACTCACTCGCGCTACGTCAACTGTCATTAGGCTGCGCCAGGCCCTCCCCTCGAGCTATCTCGATGACCACCCGGCGCCTCCTGCGTTGACCTCACCCCCGGGTCGAATTCTCGTAGGTGGCGAACTGGCGCAGGTCTATCTCCCCGTGAAGCCCCCACCCTCCGCAATAGAGCTCGGAGAGGTTCCTGATGTTCCCCGCGATGCACTGATCGTCACCTCGCTCGAGGACAGCACGGGTCTCCGGGAGGGCGTCATCACCCTCGCGCAGGCTCACGAGCGGTTCTTCGATCTAGAGAGCGCCTATCGGCTTCGCCGTCTCGTGCTCGTGGGACTATCCGGAGAATCGCTGAGGGCCTTGCGGCTGCCACCTGTACCCGCCAGCACACCCCCGCAGGGGTGGCTGCTAGGCCCAACTGGCGTGTCGCTTGTGAACTGTGAGGGCTTAGGCGCTTTCCAGGACCGAGTCGACCGTGACCGCGTCGATTCCTAGCGCCTCACCCACGGGTGCGTTGGTGAGTTGCCCCTTGTAGGTGCTGAGGCCCTTCGCGAGTGATGCGTCAGCTTTGAGAGCGTCGCGCCAACCGTGATTGGCGAGTGCATTGGCGTAACGCATCGTCGCATTAGTAAGCGCCACCGTCGACGTCACCGGAGTGGCTCCAGGCATGTTGGCCACGCAGTAATACACGCTTCCGTGAACATCGAATGTGGGGTCCGCGTGGGTTGTGGGTTTTGACCCTTCGAAGCAGCCACCCTGGTCCACTGCGATGTCGACCAGCACGCTGCCCGGCTTCATCCGTGACACCAAATCCAGCGACACCAGTTTCGGGGCGCGAGCACCGGGGATCAGCACCGACCCGATCACGAGGTCAGCGTCAAGGCAGGCACGCTCAATCTCCAACGAATTCGACGCCAGGGTGGTGATTCGCCCGGCATAGAGAGCGTCGAGCTCGCGCAAGCGCTGCAGGTTGGTGTCCAATACTGTCACTCGCGCACCGAGGCCAACAGCCACCGACACAGCGTGCGTGCCGGCAACACCGCCACCGAGGACGACCACGTTCGCGGGCTGGGTCCCGGGCACGCCGGGGACCAACTGACCCCGCCCACCCTGTGGTTTGAGCAGTGCATGAGCACCGACGATGGCCGAGAGGCGTCCCGCCACCTCGCTCATCGGGGCGAGGAGAGGCAGCTGACCTGTAGGCAACTGGACGGTCTCGTAGGCGATGCTGGTGATCTTGCTCGCCATCAGCGCATGGGTGAGCTCGGGCTCCGCGGCCAGGTGAAGATAAGCGAAGAGCACGAGGTCCTCGCGGAAGTGACCGTATTCTTCGGCGATAGGTTCTTTCACCTTCACCACCATGTCTGCCTCACCCCAGCAGCTCGCTGCATCGGAGACGATGGTGGCCCCTTCAGAGCTGTAGTCCGAGTCGGTAATGCCGCTACCGTCTCCGGCGCCCTTTTCAATCAGCACCTGGTGGCCGTGGTTAGTGAGTTCACGTACTCCTGCGGGCGTCATTGCCACACGGAATTCGTTGTTTTTGATTTCGCGGGGAACCGCAACCTTCATGATGTATCGATATCCTCTCGGCGCTCAGATAGGCACCACCAAGAACATTAGCCGAGACTGACTCGCAGTCCGCCGAGCTCACGGGACCCACCGAAGACTCGCTCGCTCGTAAGTGCAATCAGTTCGTTGGCCGTTGCCTCATCGAGTGCTCCCGCGCGCCGGAGGGCTTCGAGCGCAACGGGTGTCGTGGCCCGCATGGAACCATCCAAAATCTTCACCGCCACCGCGACCCCACTGGGAAGCGCAATAACAACGAGCCCTTCGGCACCAATTTTTGCGATACCACCTAGCCTTTCAATGACCACGGTGTTGGCGTGGCCACGACCCGCGATGGCCCAGGCGTTCGCCCCCACCGCTTTCACGATCCGCTGAGCCGACGGGTCTTCTGATGACACGAAAGCGGCCATCGCGGTGGCAAGGCCCAACACTGAGATGGCGTGGAGTGGTGCGCCACACCCGTCAATCGATGAGTGGCTGATGGCCTCGCCACTAAAGGACTCAATGGTCGACACGATGGCCCGCTGTAGCGGGTGATCGGGGGAGAGGTAACTATCGAGCTCCCAGCCCATGTGTTGGCATGCTGCGAGGAAGCCAGCGTGTTTGCCTGAACAATTCATCGCCAACTGATTGGGTTTCGTCTCGCCCTCTGCCTCCATCGCGAGGCGTTCTGCCCGTTCGAGCGGCCAATCGGCGGGGCACTGCAATAGTTCGGGGCTGAGCTGTTGGCCAAGGAGATAGTTCTTCACCGCATCACGGTGTTCGCGCGAGCCGCTGTGGCTCGCCGTGGTGAGGGCAATCTCCAGATCGCTGAGCTCGACGCCGGTGTTCACTACGGCGAGAGTTTGTAGTGGCTTCAGGGTCGAGCGTGGATAGACGAGCACACGCGGATCACCGACGGAGCCCAGCTTCTTGCCCTCGGCGTTCACCACAGCCACCACGCCGTGGTGAATCGACTCAACTCGCCCGTCTCTCACAATCTGAGCAACCGGCTCGGTTGCCTGGGGTGAGAGCCAGGAGGCCATGGGGGACTAGGCCAGCGAGCTCAGCGCGTCGTCCAGAACCGACACGGCGTCAAGAAGGAGTTCGTCTGACATCACCACGCTCGGCAGGAACCGCAGCACGTTTCCGAAGGTTCCGGCGTTGAGGAAGAGCACTCCCTGGTGCAACGCATAGGCCTGCACAGCCTTGACCGCGTCCGCCGCGGGGGCGCCCGAGGCGTCCACCAATTCAACGGCCAACATGGCTCCCATTCCGCGCACGTCGGCAATCAGGCTGTGCTTGGACTGCAATCCCAGCAGAGCAGACTTCAGAGTGTTCTCGACCCGTTTGGCTTCGGCGATCAAGCCACGGCGTTCCACATCGTCGAAGACGGCCACCACAGCCGCCGCCGAGACGGGGTTTCCTCCGAAGGTTCCGCCCAGACCACCGGGGTGGCTTGCGTCCATGATGTCTGCACGGCCGGTGACGGCAGCGATGGGAAGTCCTCCGCCGATGCCTTTCGCGGAAGTTGTCAGATCGGGCACGATGCCGAAGTGCTCCGAGGCGAAGTAGGCGCCGGTGCGAACCATGCCACTTTGGACCTCATCGGAGACGTAGACGATGCCGTTGTTGTGGCACCATTCCACCAGGGCGGGGAGGTAACCCTCCGCGGGGACGATGAAGCCACCCTCACCCTGAATGGGTTCAACGACTAAACAGGCAATTTGGCTCGCACCCACACGCTTTTCCAAGTGAGTAATCGTGCGCTTAGCAGCCTCCTCACCACTCAGACCATCGTGGAAGGGCGACGAGTTGGGCGCGTGGTGCACGGAACCCGCGAGCGGACCAAACCCGGTGCCATAAGGATGCATGTTGTAGTTCATTGAGGCGGTCAGATTGGTACGGCCGTGATAACCGTGATGCAGCACCGCTATTTCAGTGCGCCCGGTGAATTTACGGGCAATCTTGACAGCGTTCTCCACTGCTTCCGCACCGGAGTTGACGAACACAGTTTTCTTTTCGAAACTTCCCGGGGTGTGCTCGGCGAGAAGCTCAGCCGCACGAATGTAGGACTCGTAGCCCACCAAGCCAAAGAGCGTGTGGGTGACCTTTCCGACCTGGTCGCGCACAGCCTCGACAACGGCATTGTTGGTGTGACCCACCGTGGTCACACCAATTCCTCCGGTGAAGTCGATGAACTGGTTGCCATCGACATCGACGATGATCGCGTCATGAGCGCGGTCGATGTAGATGGGGAATGCTTCGCTCACGCCCTGTGAGACCACTTTGACGCGGCGGTCGTGAAGCGCCTTCGAGTTCGGCCCAGGAATTTCGGTCACAATCCGACGCTCGGGGCTGATGTCACTGGCGGTGGCGGGGGAAAGAGTGTCTGTCATAGTGGCTCCAGTGTAGACCTCGGTTCATGCGAAACTGAGAGCTCAACGCTGAGAAAAGAGGGGGTGTGCGAGGTGGCGCTGCACCAGTTTTCTCTTACCGTTACGCGTGAGCGACAGGACGACCCAAGTGACGTGTCAGCGCGCAAGCGCGCACGCAGACACATCATCACCGCGGAGGGAAAACCTCCGATTCTCGGGTCGGCCGCGACGAGTTTCCACGGCGAAATAGAGAGATGGAATCCTGAAGAGCTCTTTCTTGCGTC
>JBMSHQ010000064.1:0-4313 GCA_049416945.1 Pontimonas sp.
TTACCCGTCGCACCCGCGCCGGTGATGATGTTGACTACACCGCCTGGAAGCCCGGCCTCTTGGCATATTTCCGCGAACAACAGCGCCGTGAGGGGCGTGGTTTCGGCAGGCTTCAGGACAACGGTGTTTCCAGCGGCAAGAGCGGGCGCGATCTTCCACGCCAACATCATCAGCGGGAAATTCCAGGGAATGACCTGGCCGACGACGCCGTGGGCTGAGGGCGTAGCGCCGCCGGTGGCGTATTCGAGCTTGTCGGCCCAGCCGGCGTAGTAGAAGAACCATGCGGCAACAAGCGGAATGTCGACGTCGCGGGTTTCTTTGATGGGTTTGCCGTTATCGAGTGTCTCGGCTACAGCGAGTTCACGCGAGCGCTCTTGGATGATCCGTGCGATGCGGAAGAGGTATTTGGCGCGTTCTGCCCCGGGCATCCGCGACCACACCTTGTCATAGGCGACACGAGCAGCTTTGACGGCCTTATCCACGTCCGCGGCGGTCGCCTCGGTGACCTTGGTGATGGTTTTTTCGGTGGAGGGGGAAATGGTGGCGAAGGTTTTGCCCCGTGACGATTGGAATTTTCCATCAATGAACAGCCCGTAGTGGTCTTTGATGTTCAGAATCGCGGTCGATTCAGGTGCCGGGGAAAAGTCAAGAAATGCCATGGTCAGTCCACACTCACATAGTCGGGGCCGCTGTAGTGACCGCTCGCCATCTTCTGCCGCTGCATCACCAAATCGTTGAGCAGGCTGGAGGCGCCGAAGCGGAACAGATCAGGGGTGAGCCACTGCTCACCGGTGATTTCGGCGACGGCCACGAGGTAGCGAAGTGCGTCCTTCGCGGCTCGGATTCCTCCCGCCGGCTTGTAACCCACCTTTTCTCCGGTCGCGAGATACCAGTCGCGCACCGCTTCCAACATCACCACTGACACCGGCAGGGTCGCAGCGGGTTGGACTTTTCCGGTCGAGGTTTTGATGAAATCGGCCCCCGCCAAGATGGCGAGGTTGCTCGCTTCCCGCACGTTATCCAGCGTGCGCAGCTCACCGGTTTCCAAAATCACTTTCAAGTGGGCGTAGGACCCATCGGCGCGCCGGCAGGCTTCCTTCACTCGCACAATCTGGTCAAACACCTCACCGATGCGACCCGAGAGGAACGCCCCGCGGTCAATCACCATGTCGATTTCATCGGCCCCAGCGGCCACCGCGTCCTGGGTGTCCTGAAGTTTCACCCGCACGCTCGCCCGCCCGCTGGGAAACGCCGTGGCAACAGCTGCCACCGCGATACCGTCGGGACGTTTGCTCACATGCCACTCCCCCAGCGCTTCGATGGCGTGGGGCACCATGTCGCCGTAGACACAAACGGCGGCAACGGTAGGGGCTGTTCGATCGAGCGGATCAGTGTGAATAGCGTGGCTCACCAGTGAGCGCACTTTGCCGGGGGTGTCGGCTCCCTCCAATGTGGTGAGGTCGACCATCGATATCGCCAGGTCAAGCCCCATGCGCTTGGACTCGGTCTTGATGGACCGAGTCTGAAAGTGCCCCGCTCGGGCGGCGGCACCGACGGCGTCCACTCGGGGAAGCCCGTGGAGATAGCGGGTGAGAGCCTTTTCACTGATTTCTCCCCCGATGACGCGAACGGCGCGGTCGGTGGGCGCCAGGGCTTTCGAGGCTGTTGCCATGGTGACCCCCTCCCCTCGATGTTCAGTGGTGCAAAGTTCGAGCGTAGCGGTTTTCTTGCCCGAAACTTAGGGCTTAGAAACCAGCGTCTCGCAGTTCGTCTTCGATGGTGCGCTCTTTCGCGAGGACTGCGGCGGCCGGAAGCAGAACGGTGGCAAACACCGCCAACACAATCAGGGGCACAAACCAGCTATCGGTGATTTCGTGGATAGCTCCGACCACCACCGGACCTATCGCAGCAATCAAGTAACCCACGGTGTTGACGTAGCCACTGAGCTCTGTTGCCATCTGGTGGGTGGCCGTGCGGGCTCCAATGAGCGCGAGTGACATCGAAAAGGTCAAGGTGTTAAGGGCTATCAACACCGTCCACAGAATCGGCGCCACCGCGGGGACAAAAGCAAGCCCTAAAAACCCGACTGCGCCTGATACGCCGGCAAACACGATGAGCCTGCCCGACCATCCGGGTCGCACCGCCAGGTTGGGAATCACGAGCGACATGGGCATTCCCATGATCGAGAACGTGGTGAGGGCAATCGCGGCGAGTTCGACACTCGCTCCCGCGTGGTCGGTGAGAATCTTCGGCAACACCGCGAAGACGGTGTAGGCGGTGAAACCAGAGACGGCGAAGGCCAACATGATGGCGCGGGCGCTGGCCGAGCGGCCAATGCGAACACTGCCCTGAGGAGCATCGAGTGGGGCGACGCGTCTCTCTTCCGCCGAGCGAGACATTGCGATGGGAAGCAACACCACGTAGGGCGCAATGGCGAGCAGACTCACTACCCCCCAGCTCGCGAGCGAGAGTCTCCAACCGTATTCGTTGGCGAGGAGCAACCCGACCGCAGGGGGCACCGCGGTGGAAATCGCCATCATCGTCGAATACAGCGAGGTGAGCAGGCCAATCCGGGCGGGGGCATAGAGCTTCACCAGCCCTGGCAGGATGACGTTGAGGACTCCCACCCCCAACATGAGCACGACCGTGCCAACAAACAACCCCACATAGTTCGGCGCGTAGCCGCGGAAAATATGCGCAAATCCGGTCACCGCCGCTACGCCGAGTGCGACCACTTCGAGGTTGGTTTTGCGCACCAGCCTGGGGGTGAGCCAGGCGGCGACCGCATACGCAATCGGCGGAATGGCTCCGATGAGTGCCAACCAAATGCCATCGAGTGGAACGTCGAGTTCGACCTGGTCAGAAATGGGCGAGAGCGCCGCGACTCCGCTTCGACCGCCCAGGGCGAGAACTAAGACCCCTGCCACGCCGATTGTGGAGAGGGTGCGAGGGCTCAAAGTGGTCCGCCCCTCCTTCACGAAAGAATCTCTTTAATCTGCTCCGCGTCGCGGTCCATTTGAGTGGCGAGTTCATCGGCATCGGCAAATTGATTCATCGGACGGATGTACTCGACAAAACTCACCTCGATGACCTGGTCATATAAGTCACCTTCGAAGGCGAAGAGGTGCGACTCAATCATTCGCTGGGTAACGTCGCCAAAGGTGGGGTTGACCCCGATAGAAGTCGCCGCCGCAAATTTCTCCCCTGCCACCTGAACCCACGTGGCGTATACGCCATCGCGGGGAACAAAACCCTCGACGGGGTTTTGAAGGTTTGCCGTGGGGTATCCCAGAAGGCGACCACGCTGGTGACCATGAACGACTTGGCTGCGCACCCGGTGGTGCCGCCCGAGAAGTTCTGCGGCCTTGGCCGGTTGACCCTCACTCAACAGTGAGCGAATCCGAGTCGATGAGATGCGCTCACCACCGGTGTGGACTATGTCGGCCACCGTGTGAACCGAAAATCCGGATCGTTCCCCCTCCTCCCGGAGGGTCTCGAGGGTGCCGCGTCCTTCGTGGCCATAACGGAAGTCCTCACCGACTAAGACCACCTCGGCGTCCAGGCCATCTGAGAGAACCTGGCGGCTGAAGTCTTCAGGCTCCAAATCGGCAAACTCTTGTGTGAACGGAATCACCGCCACGCGGTGGGCGCCAGCGTCGACGAGGGCGTCAATTTTTTGATTCACACTCAACAAGTCATCCGGGCACGAGGCAGGGTCAAGAAGCGCGCGCGGGTGCCGATCAAAGGTCACGACAGTCACCTCGGCGCCCCCAGCGAGAGCGGACAGAGAGCGAATCACCCCTTGGTGACCTAGGTGAACCCCGTCAAACTTTCCGATGGTGACCGCGCGCTTCACCCCACGACCGGGAAGGTCGGCGAGAGAACGGGTGACTTCAGCGTGGACGCTCACAGGGCCACTTTTCCACGACGAAGCCACCACAGTCCAACAAACGGCAACACCAACGGAATAAACAGATACCCCATGCCAAATTGTGACCACACGGTGTCTGCCGGAAACAGCGCCGGGTCAATAACACTCAACAGCCCCACACCGACCACACCCATCGCTTCGAAGACGAGCGCAACAGTGGCGAGGCGCGCTCCGCCCTCAGTATTGGCGCGAATGATCGCAATCGTGGCGATGAGATACACGATGGCCGCGACGGCAGAAAGAGCGTAGGCAACCGGGGCTTCATCAAATTTCGTAGCGATTTGATAACCGGAGCGCCCCAACGCGGCGAGCGTCAAAATGACATACACGCTCACCAGGAGCGTGCGGAAGCCAGACGAACGATTCGACGCCATCGCTCTAG
>JBMSHQ010000065.1:0-4239 GCA_049416945.1 Pontimonas sp.
ACCGGCACCAGCGCCATGGTCGCCGAACCGGCCGTACCCCAGTAGTAGCTCAGAGTGAGCCCCAGCCACACCGACCCAATACCAATGAGTCCCGCCGTCACCATCAGGCGGGGAATGGTGTTGACGAGCAAGCTGGCAACTGCGGGGGGTCCAATGAGCAGGCCCAAGACGAGCAAGGTTCCCACGGATTGGTAGCTGCCAATAATTGCGAGCGCAATCAGGGCGAGCAGTGCGACGTGGGTCCGTCGGGGATTCATTCCCAGCAGTTGTGCTTTGTCGCGGTTGAGACTGAGGCTCACCAGCGGTCGATAGAGCACGATGGAGGCCACCACGACAATTACCAGGACGATTAGCTGGCCTTCGATGTCTGCCCAGGAAACCCCCAAAGCATCCCCGAAAAGGATGCTGGTGAGCGACCCGGAATAGGAGTCGAGTCGAGAGAGAATTACCACTCCCAGTGCAAGCATTCCCACAAACAACAGACCGATGGAGGTATCCACTCCAAGCGGAGTGCGACGTTGTACCCACTCGATGGCGAGCACCATAACCAAGGCTGCGAGCGCCGCCCCGAGAAGGGGGCTCTGGCCCAGCACCAGCGCGGCGGCCACACCAGGAACGACACCGTGGACAAAGGCGTCACCAAAGAAACTCATTCCGCGCAGCACCAGCCAGGTCCCCACGGTAGACGCCATCACCGCAGCAATGGCACCACCAATGAGCGCGCGCTGCTGGAATCCCAGCGCGAACGGCTCAATCCACCATTCCACGGCTCTAGCCTTCCACTCTTATCTGCCCTCGAGGGATTCTGAAATGAGGCGTGCATTGGTGAGCATCATGGAGGAGTAATCACTGGCTTCGCTATCGGGTGCCCCAATCGACCCCACGTAGAGCGGGACGACGCTGAGGTTTCCACTCTCTTCAGCCACCGCTTCAAGGAGGTCACTTTGTTCGTAGTAACTCCCCATCAATGCGGGAATTCCGCGTTGTTCGATTGTCGCTACTAACGCCGCGAGGTCAGCCGAACTGGGATCAGCCAGTGTGGAGCCTCCTGGAATCACGACACCCGCAATGTCAAAGCCGTATCGCTCGGCAAAATAGCCAAAAGAGTCGTGGTCGGTCACCAGCACCCGGCGTTCATCAGGAACACCGCTCAAGGTGTTGAAGACCTCTTCTTCCGCACTGAGAATCTCCTGCGCTACCGCTTCGCCGCAGGCGGGTGCGTCCTCACCCAACAGTGGCTGCAACTCGTCGCCCAGTTGTGTCGCAACCAGGGCCATTCGTGACATGTCGAGCCAGAAGTGGGGGTCAAAGTCGCCGTGCTCGTGCTCGTCCGCGATTTGTTCTTCCTCTTCATGGCCATGGTCGTGTCCTTCATCGTCAGTATGTTTGCCGAAGGGGAGCGGATCGACCCATTCAGCCACGTGCAGTACCTCACCACCGTCGGCTTCGATCTGCTCGAGGGCGTCGCTCAGACCCGCTTCAAGACCAAGGCCATTTGCCACGACGAGACCCGCCCGCGACATCTGGGCGAGTTGCTCACTTGAGGCCGCGAAATCGTGCGGGTCGGCACCAATCGGCATCAACACCTCGATAGTGACGGCGTCATTTCCGACGCACTCAGCAATGTCACTGACTACCGAGCCCAGAACAGTCGTGGTGGCAAAAAGTGTGGTCGCCGCTACCTGTTCCTCCGCTGGCTCTCCCGGTGGCGCTGGAGAGGGTTCGACCGTAGAACAGGCCGCCGTCAACCCGACGGCCACAGCAATCGCGCTGGCGCGAAGAAGAGTGGACACTCCGTGATGCTACGGCTTATTGATAATGATTGTCAATATCGCTAGTCGAGGAGGAGTGCGGGCTCCTCCATCACACTGGCGACATCAGCCACAAAACGGCTTGCCACGTCACCGTCAACGACTCGATGATCAAAGCTTGCCGCCACGGTGGTCACCATGCGGGAGAGCACCTCGCCATCGACTACCCACGGCTTGGGCTTAATCGTGCCAAGCGCCACAATCGTGACCTCGCCGGGGTTCAAAATCGGGGTTCCCGTGTCGACCCCGAAGGAACCGAGGTTGGTAATCGTGATCGTGCCGTTGGACATGTCTTCTGGGGTGGTCTTGCCTTCACGCGCTTTCACCGTGAGCTGCTCCAACGCGACCGCGAGTTCCCGAAGGCTCAGAGTGTGGGCGTCTTTGACGTTGGGCACAATCAAACCCCTGGGGGTAGCCGCGGCCACACCCATATTCACGTAGTGGTGAACGGTAATTTCTTTATCCGTCCACGTGGAGTTGACCGTCGGGTTTCGTTGCACCGCCCAAATCATGGCTTTGATCATCACCAACAGTGGCGAAATGCGAATACCCGCAAATTCCGGTGAGGCCTTCAACCGCTTGACAAACTCCATCGTGCGGGTCGCATCCACGTCGACAAACACCGAGACGTGAGGGGCTTCAAACATGGATTTCACCATCGCCTGGGCGATAGCTTTGCGAACGCCTTTGACCGGAATGACTTCTTCCCGCTCTTTCGGCCAGCCCGGCGTATCGATGTTCTTAAAGACTTTGGCCTGTTCGGCATGACGCATCACGTCGTCGCGAACAATCTCGCCGCCAATTCCGCTGGGGCTCACTTCAGCGAGGTTTACCCCGAGTTCCCTCGCGAGGGCCCGAATCGGCGGCTTGGCCAACACCGGAACACTCTCTGAAATCGGAACCTTTGCGCCGGCGTTTAGTTCGGCGGCATCAGCGGGGGCATAGCGCTTTCGCCGCACCGCCTTTTCTTCGCCTTGAGCGCCATATCCCACCAAGTTCGCCGGTTCGCCACTGCCCTCATGGGCAACCGTTGCTTCGGCGTCCACCACCGCGTCTTGCACCTCGGCCACTGGTGTGGCGGCTGCTTCGGGCTCTGGCGAATCATCCTTCACCGAAATAATGGGCGAGCCCACTTGGACCGTGTCGCCCTCGTTCACGAGCAGTTCTTGCACGACGCCCTCAAAGGGGGAGGGCAATTCGACCAAGGATTTCGCGGTTTCGATTTCCACCACGACCTGGTTCAAGGCGACTTGGTCGCCGGGCTTGACCCGCCAGCTCACAATTTCTGCCTCGGTCAGGCCTTCACCTACGTCCGGGAGGGGGAACTTGAACAGTGCCACAATGTCTCCTTCGCTCCTAGTAGGCCATTACTCGGTCGATGGCATCGAGAATACGGTCCACACTCGGCAGATAGGAAGACTCGAGTTGCGCTGGGGGGAAGGGCGTGTCGAATCCGCTGACCCTCACGACAGGGGCTTCCAGGGTGTAGAAGGTGCGCTCGGCGAGAGTCGCGGCAATTTCACTACCCCCACTCGCATTACCGGGGGCTTCCTGGACGACCACAACGCGCCCGGTCGACTGCGCCGAAGTCACCAGGGTGTCCCAATCGAGTGGAGAGATGCTGCGCAGGTCGATGACTTCGACGCTAGTTCCCTCATCTTCAGCCACATCAGCCACTTGTAGCAGCATGCTGACGATTGCTCCGTGGCCAATGAGGGTCACGTCACGTCCTTCTCGCACCACCACCGCGCGTTCCATCGGTGCTTGGCGATTAGCCATGTCGACGTCGCCTTTTTGCCAGTAACGACTCTTGGGTTCGAGAAAAATCACCGGATCGGGCGAGCTGATGGCGTCCTGAATCATCCAATAGGCATCATGTGATGTTGCCGGGCTCACCACGCGAAGGCCGGCGGTGTGGGCGAAATAGGCTTCGGGGCTTTCTTGGTGGTGTTCGACCGCCCCGATGTGTCCGCCGTAGGGAATGCGAATGACGACGGGAAGTGAGAGGGCGCCTTCGTGGCGATAGGTCATTTTTGCCAGCTGCGTCGTGATTTGGTCGAAGGCGGGAAACACAAAACCATCGAATTGAATCTCACACACGGGTCGATAGCCGCGCATCGCGAGGCCGATAGCGGTACCCACAATCCCCGACTCAGCGAGCGGGGTGTCATACACCCGAGTCGGCCCGAATTCTTTTTGAAGTCCTTCGGTAATGCGGAAGACACCGCCCAGCTGGCCCACTTCTTCACCAAACATCAGGACTTTGTCATCGGCCGCCATCGCCGCACGCAAGCCCTCGTTCAGCGCCTTCGCCATCGTCATCGTGCTCATGACTGGCCCTCCTTCGGAATGAAGGAGTCTTCAAACTCGGCTAACCACTTCGCCTGTTCCTCGAGGTTCTTATGGGGCGCGGAATACACGTGCTCGA
>JBMSHQ010000066.1:0-4234 GCA_049416945.1 Pontimonas sp.
GTTTTCTCTCCCCTATCGCGCACTGTTTTCTCACACGCTGAGACCAGAAACCGCGCGGCGCCTGTCCGATGCATTGGCGGTGCTCTTGGTGAAGCTCCACCTCGATGGCTTCTACTGGGGTGACGTGTCACTCTCCAACACGCTGTTTCGCCGCGATGCAGGGGCCTTTGGCGCCTACCTCGTCGACGCCGAAACAGGCGTGCTTCACCCCGATGGCCTTTCCGATGGCCAACGAGAATCCGACCTTGAAATTGGTCGGGTAAACGTGGCCGGGGAATTGCTTGATTTGCAGGCGGGTGGTCGGTTGGATCAAGAGATTGACCCGGTTGAGATGTCTCAGTCGATTGTTGATTCGTACCGCGGCCTGTGGGAAGAGCTCACTGGCCAAGAAACCTTTGACCGCTCAGAGCGCTGGCGAATCGCTGAGCGTATTTCGCGGCTCAATAGCTTGGGCTTCGACATCGAAGAGCTCACGATGGCGTCAGATGACACGGGCACCACCGTGTCGATTCAGCCCAAAGTGGTCGACGCGGGCCACCATCAACGACGTCTCATTCGCCTGACCGGTATTGACGCTGGTGAAAACCAGGCGCGGCAGCTTCTCAACGACCTCGACTCTTACAAGGCCACCTTCTACCCCGATGGTGACATCGATGAAGAGCAGCTCGCCCACGAATGGCTCACGAAAGTCTTTGAGCCGGTGATTCGCGCCGTGCCCCGTGAATTGCGCGGAAAACTCGAGGCCGCTGAGATGTTCTACCAACTTCTTCACCACCGCGCGGCGATGTCACGGGCAGAAGACCGCGATGTGCCTCTCGCCGAGGCGATGGCGAACTACATCGAGGTGGAGCTTGCCCACCGGCGCGATGAAGCCACCGTCGTCGGGCCCCCCACGGAAGCGATTACGATGCCGCACCCCACCGTCGAAATCGACTGGCGCGATTTGGTCTAGCTCGCCCTCTGGCGAGAAATTTCATACAGCGCAATACCGCAGGCGACGGCTGCGTTCAATGACTCAGTCCGAGGGTCAAGCGGGATGGCGACCACCATGTCGCAGGTTTCTCGAACCAACCGCGACAGGCCGGCCCCCTCAGCCCCCACCACCAACACCACGGGCACATCACCCAATGAGGCTTCCGGCAGTGACTGGGCCGTGTCGCCCGCGAGACCCACGACAAAAAAGCCACGCTCCTTCAACGCCTTCAATGTATTCGTGAGGTTGGTGGCCATGGCGACGGGGGCGTGGCTCAGCTGACCCGCTGAGGTCTTCCACACCGCTGGGGTGACTCCCACACTGCGACGCTTAGGCACGATGACTCCGTGGCCGCCGAATGCTGCCGCAGAGCGAATAATCGCGCCAAGGTTTCGCGGGTCAGTCACACCGTCTGCTGCCACCAGCAAACCGTTTCCGCGATCGAGCGCTTTCTCAGCTAAGTCGAGCGGGTCGAGGTAACGGTAGGGCGGGACAGAAAGCACGACTCCCTGGTGGACCACATCAGGGCCCGCCAGCCGGTCAATCTCGGGTTTTGTCGCCTCCATCACTGGAATGGAGCGTTTCTGGGCGAGCTGCAGGATCTCATTCACCCGCGCATCACGCTCAAGCTTCAGGGCGAGGGTGATTTGAGAAACGGGAATCTTTGCCCGAAGCGCTTCGACTACGGGGTTTTTGCCACAGACCACGTGGGATTCACTTGATGGGTCAGCTGCGGGTTTTCTTTGAACACGCTGGGTCGAATCGGGTCGCGAGCGCTGCTTGTCCTTGTACCAGTGCCGATCTGAGGCTTTTGGAGTGGGGCCTTTCCCTTCGAGGGCTTTTCGGCCGTGACCTCCGGTGCCGGGGCGTTTGCCTGAGCTCTTCTTAGCCACGAATACTCCACTCTGAACCGTTTTCTGTATCGACCACATCGACTCCGGCTTCACTGAGGACGTCTCGCAGTGAGTCGGCGAGGTCAAAGTTCTTGTGTGCTCGCGCATCGTTTCGCGCTGCGATGACGGCCTCGACCACTCCCGCGAGAGCATCTGAATTATCTGAGGCAGATTCTGACGACCACTCTTCTGATTCGGGGTTCAGCCCTAACACGTCCAACATGGCCATCACGTGCGTACGCAGCTCGCTCGCACGTTCGGTCTGGCCGTTATCGACTGCTTGATTCCCCGCTCGCACACTCTCGTGAAGAGTGGCAAGCGCCTGTGGAATGGCTAAGTCGTCGTCCATCGCCCGAGCAAAGTCCTCTGGCACCTGAGAGTGGGGCCCGGTCAATTCCTGAGTGCGCTTGAGGAAGGATTCAATGCGCCCGAAAGCAGCGGCTGCTTCCTCAAGGAACCCCTCGTGAACATCAATGTCCGAGCGGTAGTGGGCTGTGGCGAGGGCGTAGCGGATCACAATCGGGCGGGCTTTTTCTAACCATTCACTGGCGTAGATGCTGTTTCCCAGCGACTTGGACATCTTTTGCCCCTTTACCAAAACCAGAGCACTATGTAGCCAGTGCCGGGCAAAAGCGTCTCCCGCTGCGCGCGATTGCGCGAGTTCGTTCTCGTGGTGGGGGAAACGAAGATCGAGGCCTCCGCCATGAATGTCGAATTCTGATCCCAAGTAGCGAACGGACATGGCCGAGCACTCAAGATGCCACCCTGGGCGTCCGGCGCCCCACGGTGCAGGCCACTGCGCCGTGTCGGGCTCTGATGCCTTGTGGCCTTTCCACAGTGCGAAGTCGTATGGCGCCTTCTTGGAACCCCCTGGCTCGGCAGAGGACACCATATCCTCGGTCTTTTGCCTGGTGAGCTCCCCATAGTGCTTCCACGAAGCCACATCAAAGTAGACGTCGCCGAAGCCATCGTCAGCCACATACGCGTGACCGCGTTCAATGAGACGCTCAATGAGAGACACCATGGCGGGAATATCCCCCGTTGCCCGGGGCTCTAGTGCTGGACGGCGAATACCAACGGCGTCGCTCGCCTGGTGAAATTCCCGCTCGACTCGCGAGGCAAGCTGCCACCACGGTTCGCCCGATTCGGCAGATTTTTCCAGGATCTTGTCGTCGACATCGGTGACGTTCCGCACCATGGTCACGTCTAACCCTCGATATTCGAGCCAGCGCCACCACAGGTCATAGACCAATGCGCTTCTCAAATGCCCAATGTGGGGCTGTGATTGCACCGTCGGCCCGCAGACATACATCGACACCTGCCCCGACGTGAGGGGTGTGAAGTCGACTACTGCCTGTTGCAGAGAGTCATACAGCCGGATTGACACCCATTCATGCTACTTGGCGGGGTGCGGGGCGTCTTAGTGGCGCACCACAAGCGCGTGGGCAACCGCAGCGGCACCCTCACCACGGCCGGTAAGTCCTAAGCCATCGGTTGTGGTCGCCGACACATGAACCGGTGCTCCCACCATCTCACTCAGCTGCTTACCCATCTGATCTCGTACTGCGCCGAGACGCGGTTCGTTGCCGATGTATTGAACGGCTACCGACTGCGGCTCGTATCCTGCCTCGCGCATCATTCGAAGCGCTTCGTGAAGAAACACCGTCGAGGAGACTCCGGCGTATTCGGGTCGTGAGGAGCCAAAGTGGGTTCCCAAATCTCCCAAGCTGGCAGCGCCAAGAAGCGCGTCGGTGATGGCGTGAAGCACGACATCACCATCGCTGTGACCAGCCAAACCTCTTGCACTATCAAAAGTCATTCCGCCCACAACCAACGATTCGCCTTCTTCAAAGCGGTGAACATCGATGCCAACCCCGGCGAAGATGTTGGCGCTGGGAAGCGAGATTCGTGCGCTTAAGACCTCAAGGTCGTGAGGGTAGGTGACTTTGACCGCATCGCGGTGACCCTCAACAGCGACCACGGCGACACCCGATGCTCTAAGAACTTCTGCGTCGTCTGTCGCGTCACCGTCGAATGCGGCAAAAGCCTCTCGTAATGCAGACGCGTCAAACCCTTGGGGGGTTTGAGTGATGGCGAGGCCATCGCGATCAATTGCGGCTGACGTCTCCCCCGTCTTACGGTTGCGAGGAACCATGGTGTCGACGACGTCGAGGGTGGGGATAACGCCCTTGGCGCCCGAGCGAACCGCATCAATGACGCGAGAGAACACTTCAGTAGGAGTCAGGGCACGCGCTGCGTCATGAATGAGGACAACATCGGAGTCCTGGGAAATAGCAGCTAAACCACGGCGAACGCTCTCCGTCCTCGTCGCTCCGCCAGCGACCACGCTGAGGTCGGCATCATCGCC
>JBMSHQ010000067.1:0-4191 GCA_049416945.1 Pontimonas sp.
TGATGGCGATGCGGTCACCGACCTTCATCGCCTCGGCGAGGTCGTGGGTGATGACGGCGAGCTCTTGCGTTTGCCAGAATTGCTCGCCCTCGGCGAGAAAGAAGGCGTGCCGGTGATCACCATTGCCGAGCTCACCGAAGCCTATGACGCCGCGCAGTCTCCGATGACGCAGTCGGGCAAGAAACCCGCTCTGGCACACGACAGAGTCATGTTTGAGGTGGAGACGAACGTTCCCACCGAACACGGCATGTTTAGCTTGCGCGCTTACCGCGACCGTGCCACGGGCGCTGACCACGTCGCCATCGTCTCGGGCACTCCCCACGATGGCATGTTGGTGCGACTGCACTCAGAGTGTCTCACCGGTGAAGCACTGGGGTCGCTCAAATGCGAGTGTGGCCCGCAGCTTCGCAGCGCCATGGACACCATCCAGCGTGATGGTGGGGCGGTGTTGTACTTGCGCGGCCACGAAGGTCGCGGAATTGGGCTCATCAATAAGCTCCGCGCCTACCGGCTCCAAGAGTCGGGCCTCGACACCCTCGATGCCAACTTGGCTTTGGGGTTGCCGGCTGACGCCCGCGATTACGGGGCTGCCGCCGCGATGCTAAAAGACATGGGTGTGACCCGGGTGAGGTTGCTCAGCAACAACCCCGAGAAAAAGCGCCAGCTAGAACAGCACGGCATCACGGTGGAACACCTCCAACCACTGGTTGTGGGCGTGGGTGCAGACAATTTCGAATATTTGGAAGCAAAACGAGACCGAATGGGTCACTACCTCCCCGGTGGACTCTCCACCGGTGTGATCACGCTTCCGCAGGAAGGAAAAAACTCATGAGTGGCGCTGGACACAGCATCAGCACGGACGTCCCTGACGCAACAGGCCTCAAGGTCGCCATTGTCGCCGGAAGCTGGCACGAAAACATCGCCAACGGCCTAATGGACGGTGCCCGACGCTTCCTCGCTCAAACCGGTGCGAGCGTCAGTGAAACCTGGGTGCCGGGAAGCTTCGAGTTGCCATTGGCCTGCCAACACGCGCTGCAGTCAGGTGCGGATGCTGTCGTTGCTCTGGGTGTCATCGTGCGCGGGGGAACCCCGCACTTTGAATATGTAGCCTCAGCGGCTACCGATGGTCTCACCCGTGTGGCGCTGGACTCGGGAAAGCCCGTCGGGTTTGGTGTTCTCACCGTCGATGACGAGGCGCAGGGTCTCGACCGCGCAGGTTTTCCAGACTCCACAGAAGACAAAGGCGCTGAAGCAGCCGACGCCGCCGTGCGTTTAGCACTCACCCTTCGCGGCTAGACAGCGCTTCGGGGCTGTACCCCCTGAGCGAAACTAGTCACCGAGAATCCCCCTGGGGTGAAGACTAATAGGCATATCGGCGGAAGCAAGGAGTGGCAGATGAGCATGGGTTTTGGCTATCGCCGCTCCCGCTCCACTTATCGGCCTGATGATTCCGGTCCGAAGGCCACCTTCCGGCAGCTCATGCCGTTTCTTTTGGAGCACAAGAAGGTGCTCTCAGTTGTCATTGGCCTGAGCGCCCTGGGAGCATTCGCCTCGTTGGGCCAGCCCCTCCTCGTCGCCACCGTCATTGGTCGGGTCGAAGCGGGAGAGCCACTGGGACTCCTCGTGGCTGGGTTAGTTGCCCTAGTCGTGATCTCCGCGTTGCTCTCTGGCTATCGCCACTACCTTCTGCAGCGAACGGGCGAGGGTGTGGTGTTGTCTTCTCGCAAGACCCTGGTGAGGCGAATGCTCTTTTTACCCATTCGCGAGTTTGACGAGCGGCGAACCGGAGACTTGGTGTCACGCGTGGGTTCAGACACCACTTTGCTACGTGCTGTTCTCACCCAAGGTCTCGTCGAAGCCATTGGTGGGGCGCTGACTTTTATCGGCGCGGTGATTGCCATGTTGATTCTCGATAGCATCCTCTTCGGCCTCACCATCGTCGTAGTCGCTGTCGCGGTCACCACTGTGGTGACTCTGTCACGCCGTATTCGCGCCGCATCACGCAAAGCGCAAGACCGTGTGGGAGACCTCACGGCCAGCGTTGAGCGGGCGATCAGCGCCATTCGAACAGTTCGCGCCGCGAACGCTACTGACCGTGAAATTGGGGCAATCGACCGTGATGCCGAGGGTGCCTACAAAATGGGCGTCGATGTGGCAAAGATTTCTGCCCTAGTGGTTCCCATCTCCGGCATCGCGCTTCAAGTGGCCTTCTTGGTGGTGTTGGGCGTGGGTGGTTTCCGGGTCGCAAGCGGCGCCATCACCGTAGCGAGCCTCGTCGCGTTTATCCTCTTCCTCTTCATGATGATCATGCCGCTCGGGCAAGCGTTCGGTGCCATCAATTCGGTCAACCAGGCTCTGGGTGCGCTTGGGCGCATTCAAGAAATCATCGACTTGCCGAGCGAATCCGACGGTGACACGGAAGTCCTAGGACGAGTTCCCCAGCTCACGGGTAACACTCCGGCAATCGAGTTTTCGGGTGTAAGTTTCCGCTACCCCGAGAGAGCACATAAGAACGAAGCCGAGAAGGTTGTTGCCGAAGAGTTAGGCGAAGAACAACTTCGGTCACTCAAACCCACTGACCCCACCGTGGCCATTCCGATACAGGGGCCGGTGCTGGACGGGGTTTCCTTCAGCGTTCCCGTCGGGTCTCGCGTTGCCCTGGTCGGCCCCAGTGGTGCAGGGAAATCGACCATCTTTGCGCTCATCGAGCGGTTCTATGACCCCACCGAGGGCTCCATTTCGATTGGCGGAACACGCATCACCGACATAGACCGCGGAACCTTGCGCTCACTTCTGGGTTATGTCGAACAGGATGCTCCTGTCCTAGCGGGCTCCATTCGGGACAATCTCCTCCTTGCCGCACCCGAGGCAACAGAAGAAGAGTGCCTCTCGGTGATGAGGGCGGTGAACCTCGACTCCGTGCTCGAGCGTGACCCAGAAGGGCTCGATGCACCGGTCGGCGAAGCAGGAGTCATGCTCTCAGGCGGTGAGCGTCAACGCCTCGCCATCGCCCGGGCTCTTCTCGCAGCCCCTCCGATTCTTCTGCTCGATGAGTCGACGTCATCTCTTGATGGCGTCAACGAACAACTCATGCGTGATGCGATTGACACGGTGTCTGAAGGAAGAACCCTGATTGTCATTGCCCACCGACTATCGACCGTGGTCGACAGTGACCACATCGTGGTCTTAGAACACGGTCGAGTCGTGGGAGAGGGCACCCATTCGCAGCTGGTGAAATCCACGCCGCTCTATCGCGACCTGGCGAAGCATCAACTACTGGTCTGAAGAGTAGCGCCGTGAGCGACGAGCTCACTCAGGGCATTTTCTCCTGTGTCTGGAGTAACCGCCGCAATCAAATCAGTGAGAACGGTTACTTCTTGACCCCCTGAAAGCGCATCGAGAGCGCTCGCCCGAACACAGTGGTCGGTCGCAATACCCACCACATCGACTTGGGTGATACCTCGCGCCTGAAGAACCTCCGCGACAGAATGACCATCGTCAGTGATGCCTTCAAACATTGAATATGCGGGCTCCCCTTGGCCTTTTTTCACGTGGACATCGACGTGACTGATGTCGAGCTCCGGGTGATATTCGGCGCCAAAAGTATCGGCGACACAATGCACCGGCCAGGTGTCGACGAAATTTGGCTCGGAGTCTGTGGCAAAGTGGCCGCCGTTGTCATCGTTTGGATTGTGCCAATCTCGCGAGGCAATGACCACGTCGAAATCGTCGCGGTGTTCGGCGAGATACGCGGTGATCCCTCGAGCGACGTCCGTCCCACCGTCCACGCCGAGAGCGCCCCCCTCGGTGAAGTCGTTTTGAACATCAACAATTAGCAAACCGCGCATTACTTACTCCGAAGTTGAACCAGGCTGTATCCCCCAGTGTGCCAGGTTTTCCCCACAGAGATAGAGGCCTTCGACGAGCCCATCGAGCTCATCACGTTGCGCATCACCCACCCCAGGGCCAGAGAGGTTGAGCGAGAACGAAAGGGTCTCGCCATCTGATGCGGTGACGTAACCAGCGAGGCTTCGCACCCCTTCGATGCTCCCGGTCTTGGCGGACACCGCCCCGGTAGCGAGTGAACCAGCCGAGTTAAATCGGCGCTGAAGTGATCCTGTTTCTCCCGATATGGGTAGCGACTCAATGAGTGAACTGAGTTCGGGGTCTATGGCAATCTCATCCAACAAC
>JBMSHQ010000068.1:0-4182 GCA_049416945.1 Pontimonas sp.
CGGCATCCACGCAAATGACACGTACCCGGCAGAGTTTCTCTCAGACAACCTCTTAATCCAGGTCAACTTGATGGACGCGGCAGCTGCCGTCGATGTGGATAAATTCGTATTTCTTGGCTCGTCGTGCATCTACCCGAAGTTCGCCCCCCAGCCCATCCCCGAGTCTTCGCTGCTCACTGGCGAACTCGAACCCACCAACAGCGCCTACGCCGTGGCGAAGATTGCGGGCATCCAGCACATTCAGGCCCACCGAAAGCAATACGGCAGGCAGTGGATTAGTGCGATGCCAACCAACATTTACGGCCCAGGCGACAATTTTCACCCCGAAGATTCACACGTTGTCCCGGCACTTATCCGACGCTTCCACGAGGCGAAACTCTCAAACGCCCCCCGGGTCACGATCTGGGGTTCCGGCACCCCCCTGCGCGAGTTTCTTTTCTCTGACGACCTCGCGAGAGCCGTCATATTCTTGCTCGAGCACTACAACGAGGACCAAATCATCAACGTGGGCTCTGGCGAAGAGGTGAGCATTCGAGAACTAGCTGAGACGGTGTCTTCCGTCGTCGGTTACGAGGGTGAGCTTGTCTTTGACTCCTCAAAACCCGATGGCACGCCACGAAAGCTTCTCGATAACTCGCGGATTGAGAGCCTGGGCTGGACAGCACAGACCTCACTGCGAGAAGGACTGAGCGAGGCATATCGGTGGTTTGTGGAACACGAAGAGACATTCCGGGGCAAATAGGCCATGACAAACACACGATTTGACCGCTTCGAGGAAGGTAAGAAGAGCCTCGAGAAGAATTCGGCCTTTCGCACCTTTGAGCGCTGGTCCTCACCCCACACTCATCCAGGCGGAAGTGTCCTGCGGCTCATTGTCCAAAAACTTCGGGTACTCCTGACCTTCGTGATCCGTCGCATCGCGTCTGGCCCGGGTCGAGAAGGAGCCTTGAGTGGTTTGAAAGCCTTGGAGGGTTCAGCTCGCGGTAAAGACATCCTCGTCATTGCGAGTGGACCGTCAGCCTCACGCGTGAATGTTCGAGCGGTCGCCAAGGCTCAGCGGGAGGGCGGTCTCGTCGTCATTGCGACGAACTACTTTCTCAGCAGCCCCCTCGCGGGCACGATCACACCCGACTATCTCGTGTGGTCTGATTCGGTCTTTCACCCCTCAAGAGCGCACGCGAACTCTTCGTGGGAGAAGCTGGAGACGCTTCCGGGGGTCCGAGTGATGGTGCCGTGGACGTGGCGGCACAAGATACCCACTGAGGTCAAAGACCGCTTCGTGTTCTTCGATGACGACACCTTAGAAACGTGGTCACACAATGTCTCGCCGATGCGGCCTCGGGGGTATCAGGGGACCACGGGGGCCAAGGCTTTGAGCCTCGCTATCCATCTCGGAGCCCGCACAATCAACGTGATCGGACTAGACCTCTCTTACTTCAAAAACTTCACCGTTGACCGCGACAACCGCGTTCTTCGTCACCCCACCCATATGGCCGGGACCGATTCGGGGACTCAAAATCTTTCTCACAACACCGTCTCGGGACTCGCCGACGCCCTCTATTCCACGGCGAACCAGTTTTACTTCCTGCGAACTCTCTTCGCTGGCTACCCGATTGTGAATCTCGATCCGGACTCACTCGTCGACGCGTTCGACAAAGTCACTAACCACCCCTTCATCAAAAAGGGGCGGTGACCACCCCGCGCTACCTTCCCGCTACGACGCGGAGATAGCGAATGACTCTTGTGAGAAATTCGACCGGGTGGCTCAGCGGATAGGTCACCCATTGCCATCGCGCGAGAGACACCTCAATGGAGCCCGCCTGGCTGTTTGGCGCAATGTCGGCGGGATGTCTCAGCGGGAAGCTCATTGGTTGGGTGTCGACTTCCGCCGTGAAGCTTTCAAACTTGGTGTGGGTAGAGCGGGCACCAAAGCCCACGTTGGTGACCAGGTTCACCTCGGGCACCACACTCAAGTAGCCCCGTTTCGCCGAGTGCAAGACAAAAGGCAATGCCCACGAGTTGATGCGGTGTGCTCGTTCCGCGTCTCTCAATAGGGCCTTGCGCCGCCCCGGGGAGGGAACCGAAGCCACCACTTCACGTGCCTCATCGACGCTCCAGGGGTAGTCGAGTCCTTCCCGAGAAAAGTCCGTCCACACCCGCGCCCAGGTTGCCCAGCCCCAAATTCTCACATCCGTTGAGAAAAAATAAGAGTCATCACTGACGCGCCTGCCGCGCAAGAAGTTGTTTCCCGACACCACTCCCACTCGCAAGTCGGATGCATATCGGGCGAGAAGCTCCGAGGCATAGGGGAAGAAAGACTCGTCAGCTAGGCAGTCATCTTCCACAATGATGGCGGCCTCGACGTGGGAAAAAACCCAGTCCAATCCGCTCGACACCCGAGCCCGAAGGCCCAAGTTCTCTTCCGCGAAAAGCGTGTGCACGGGGCATTCCCACGGCAACGAAAGCACTGCCTCACGAGTCTCTTTGCACAAGTCGCTGTCGCCAGGGTGATCTGCTCGCGGCCCATCGGCGATGACGTAGACCGCGCCGGGCTTGGCGTTGAGAATGTGCTGAGCCACCCGAATGGTGAGGTCGGGGCGATTGAACATGATGAGGGCAACCGGCGCACAAGGTGTCGTGGACTGTGGGCTCCCCATGAGCCAAGCCTAAACACTCGAGCCTTTCCGGCGGGCACTGGCTTCAGCGACTAGCGTGGAGGGCGTGGCCGCACGCATCGCGCACCTGAGCTTTTCTCGCACCGGAGGTGCGGGTGGGGTGGCGTCTCGACTGGCGGAATTGCAGCGACAACGCGGCCACGACGCGTACGTCGTATCAGCAATTTCTGGTTCGCTCAGAGATGCGCCCCTCGCTCAGCCCGGTCATACCGTGGCGGCGGTGTGGGACGAGCGAGTAGTTCGGGCACCTGGTTTTGCCGCACCAATCTCGCTGGCTCGCGATGGGCTCAACAAAAAGGTCGCTTCGGAACTACGCGGCGCCGACATCATTCACATCCACTGGCCCAACGGCCTGGTCGCGCTCGACACTCTTGCCGAACTCGCAGGGACCCGCCCCGTGGTGTGGACGCTTCACGACATGAACGCTTTCACCGCCGTGTGTCACTATTCGCTGGGGTGCATGAGCTTTAGCTCGGGATGTTCGACATGCCCTGCTGTTCGCGGCACTTTTCAACTTTCCGCCACCAACCACCTAACAGCGAAAAAAGCATCCTTGAACGCATTTCACGATCTGAGGCTCGTCACGCCAAGCACATGGCTCGCCAATGAAGCCACCAAGAGTGAGGCACTGTCGGGATATCCCGTCACAACCATCCCAAATCCGCTCCATGAGGATGCTCACCCACGACTCACTCGCACTGAGGCACGAAGCAAGCTGGGAATTGACCCCACCGTGAAGAGCGTTTTCGCTCTTTCCGCCTCCCACCTTCATGACCCTCTCAAAGCCGTTCACACAGCGACCGAATCATTTGCTGAAGCCTTTCCGGGCCGAGACGATGTGATGCTTCTCGTGTCTGGCCGGGGTGCACTTGCGCCGCAGCCTCAGGTGCGCCAGATGGGTTACGTCACCTCTGAGATGAGTCGCACGATATTTGCTGCGGCCGACTATCTGGTGGTTCCTTCGCTCGCGGAAAACCAACCCCTCGTCATCGCGGAAGCCCAAGCTGCGGGAGCTTCCCTCATCGCTCGAAACACGACAGGGCTACCGGAACACCTCGACATCGACCCCACCGGCCTGCTCTTTGACTCCAATGAATCAATTGCCAAAACGCTCAGAGAAGCGGCATCGAATCCTCCCAGTCAGGCCCAGAGAGACGCCCTGGCAGATAGGGCCAGAGAGAAGTTCTCTGCCGATGGTGCGGTGAGTGCATACGAGCGGGTTTATGGCCTCTAGCGAATTTGTGTCCAACAACTAACAAAAAAACGATTCCATAGGACTCAAATCACAAACACAAGGCCCCTGTGCTGTCCTACCCTGGCAGGGTGAGCGAACAGACTGTGACTGAAGAGCTTCTGACCACTCAAGGCAGAATCGCTGATTTGAAGCGCCGGTATCACGACGCCGTGACCGCCGCCGGTGAAGCCGCGGTCGCGAAACAGCACGCCAAAGGCAAGCAAACCGCCCGCGAGCGCATCGAAGCGTTACTGGACCACGGCTCCTTCGTCG
>JBMSHQ010000069.1:0-4134 GCA_049416945.1 Pontimonas sp.
GCCATACCGATGTGGCACTGCGCTTCGCGAGCAGCTTGGGTGGCGAGGTCCGCATCAACTGCATGACGCCTGACGATGAGCTCTGCTACCTGTTCGACCGTTGGCGTGCGCAAGGTGATGGTGCGCACGCGCGACTGAATAGTGGGCAGGACATCCTGAACACTCGGAGCGCACAAAATCCAGACCGTCCGAGGGGGTGGTTCTTCAAGCGCTTTCAGGAGGACATTGGAGGTGCGCTCGGTCATCCGGTCAGCGTCCTCAATGATGATCACCCGGTACCGAGCAGTCGAAGGGGCGTAGTAGCTCTGTGTGACGAGCTCCCGCACCTCGTCAATCGAGATACTCACGCGGTCGGTAGCTAATACCGCCACATCCGGGTGCGAACCTGACACCACATGGCGGAGGGTCTGGTCCACATCCCCCTCGTTCACCAGTGTGGCTGCAAACGCGTGAGCCAGGGTGGAGCGGCCAGAACCGGCCGGGCCGACAATCATCCAGGCGTGAGTCATCGCGTCGGAGCCCGGCTCCGCAGCGCGGCGAACCGCCTCAATGGCCGCTTCTTGGCCGACTAATTCGTCCCAAAGACTCACAAGAACACGTTATCGAAGCAACGCCGACACACGGCTGACGACTTCGGCGTGAATATCGTCGACGGGGCGTTGCCCATCAATCATCAAAAAGCGTTCCGGCTCCGCATCGGCGAGCCGGTGATAGGCCTGGCGCACCCGTTCGTGAAAATCATCGGCTTCGGCCTCTAACCGGTCAAAGACCCGGTTATCGCTGTCGCGTCTCTCGCGGGCAATGTCAGCGGGGATGTCCAAGACGACGGTGAGCTGGGGCATCAAATGTTCTGTTGCCCACAGCGATAAATCTCTCACCTCTTCTTCCGACAGCACCCTGCCCGCCCCCTGATAGGCAACTGAGGAGTCAAAGTAACGGTCTTGGACGACAACATCGCCCCGCTCCAGAGCGGGCCTGACGACCGTGTGAATGTGGTGGGCCCGGTCGGCGGCGTAGAGAAGTGCCTCTGCCCGAGGGGCCAAGAAACCGCGATGGTGAAGAACAATGTTTCGCAGTTCAACCCCGATGTCGGTGCCACCGGGTTCACGAGTCACCACAACGGTGTGGCCCTGGCGCTCCAGCCAGTCACGGAGCATCTCAATTTGAGTGGTTTTTCCTGCCCCATCACCACCTTCAAAAGTGATGAACACCCCCACCATTTACTCGGCCTCTTCCTGAGACTTCGGCAGACCCGACTTGGAAGGTCTCTTCACCGGAATCTTCTTCGCCGCTGTTTTCTTGGCGCTAGTCTTTTTTACCGGCGATTTCTTGGTGGCACGCTTTGGCGCGGGGCCCTTCGCGCGTTTCTCGGCGATCATCTGAACCGCCATGTCCTGATCAATCGACACGGGGTCGATTCCCCGTGGGACCGTCACATTTGTCTCGCCGTCAGTCACATAGGGACCAAACCGACCATTCTTGATCGTGATCTGCTTGCCGGAAACAGGGTCGGCCTCCAGAGTCTTGAGAGCCTGCGACTGTCGTCGCCCACCGTATTTGGGTTCACTAAACCGCTGAAGCGCCCCGGCAAGATCGATGTCGAATATGAGTTCTTCCGAGTCGAGGGAGCGGGTGTCCGTCCCCTTCTTCAAATACGGCCCATAGCGGCCATTCTGGGCGGTAATCATCTCCCCGCTTTCGGGGTCCTCCCCCACTTCGCGCGGCAGAGAAAGCAGTTTTAGTGCGGTGTCGAAATCGATGGTTTCAGGCTGCATTGTGCGGAAGAGTGATGCAGTTTTCGGCTTTTCCGCAGTCTTTTTGGTGGCCTTGGGCTGGTCACCTTCACCCTCAACATCGGGGATGACCTCGGAGACGTAGGGACCGAAGCGGCCATTTTTCACGACAATCTCACGCAGCGATTCAGGATGAACACCGAGCACTCGGTCTTCGACCGGTGGTGCGTCTACTAACTCTTGCGCCTTCTGGGGTGTGAGTTCATCGGGGGCGAGGTCGGGGGGCAGGCTTACTCGACGCAGTTCTCCCGACGCCAAGTCGACCACCTCAAGGAACGGCCCGTATTTGCCTACTCGAAGAGAGATGTCATCGGTGATGGCGATGGTGTTGAGCTCGCGAGCATCGATTTCCTCTGTCGCCAGGCTCGCAACATCACGGAGTCCTCGATGGTCACCGTCACCGAAATAAAACTTTTGTAGCCATTCGCCACGCGAGTATTCTCCGCGGGCAATTCGGTCCAAATCTTCTTCCAACTCTGCGGTGAATTGATAGTCAACAAGCTCGTCGAACCGCTCGGAGAGTAATCGAATAACCGGGAAGGCAATCCACTGTGGCACGAGTGCCGAGCCGCGACGCGTCACGTAGCCGCGGTCGATGATGGTCGAAATGATTGAGGCGTATGTTGAGGGACGGCCGATACCGCGCTCTTCTAGCGCTTTGACCAAGCTCGCTTCCGTGAATCGCGCAGGGGGTTGGGTTTCGTGGTCCTTCCACGACGCGTCAGTCACTGTAAGTGGTTGTCCCACGGTCATTTCGGGCAGAACTTTTCCTGACGACTCGTCGTCTTTCTCCTCGTCGTTGCTCTCTTCATACGCCTGAAGAAAACCACGATCAAAAAGGACCGTGCCTGAGGCAGTGAGCTCGATTTTTTCGCCACCCTCACCTAGAACCACTTCGGGGCCGTCCACTGTCACAGTGACCGTTTGGCCCTTGGCATCGACCATTTGGCTAGCAAGCGTCCGGCGCCAAATCAATTCGTAGAGTTTCAGCTCATCTGCACGCAGGACACTCGCAAGCTCGGAAGGTTTTTTGAAGACATCACCCGCGGGACGAACTGCTTCGTGGGCTTCTTGGGCATTTTTTGACTTGCCCTTGTAGGTACGAGGCGCGTCAGGAATAGAGGCCGCGCCAAACATTTCGGATGCCTGGCTCCGTGCCGCGCTTACCGCCTGGGCAGAAAGAGTCACCGAGTCGGTGCGCATATAAGTGATGTATCCGTTTTCGTAGAGCCCCTGAGCGATGCTCATGGTCTGTTGCGCCGAATAGCGAAGTTTGCGTCCGGCCTCTTGTTGCAGGGTCGAGGTCGTAAAGGGTGCAGCGGGCCGACGGGTGTAGGGCTTCGCGTCGAGAGAGGCCACCGCAAGGGTAGAGCCGGTAGCGAGAACTTGCACGATTTTTTCCGCATCAGTGGTGCTCAGCAGAACGACGTCGTTTTCGAGTACGCCATCGCTCGAGAAATCTCGCCCTTGAGCAATACGTTTTCCACCCACCCGAGCAAGCGACGCGACGAATGATTCGCCGATTTCGGTTTTCACGTCGACATCAACGTCTGCGTAGTGGGCAGGAATAAATGCGCGTCGCTCAATTTCCCGATCAACGATGAGGCGAAGCGCAGGAGATTGAACTCGACCAGCCGACTTCGCTCCGGTCACACGTCGCCAGAGCACTGGTGATACTTCGAAACCATACAGTCGGTCGACGATGCGCCGGGTTTCCTGGGCGTCGACTAAGTCTTGATCGACCTCCCGGGTGCGCTGCGCGGCTTCACTGATTGACTCTGGGGTGATTTCGTGAAAAACCATTCTCTTCACGGGCACCTTCGGCTGGAGCACCTCAAGGAGATGCCAGGCGATGGCCTCACCCTCGCGGTCTTCATCTGTTGCGAGATAGATTTCGTCAGCCGACTTCGCTGCCTTTTTCAAATCTTGAATGGTCTTGCGGCCGCGCTCGGTGGTGACGTAGTAAGGCTCAAAGCCGTTATCGACGTCAACGGCAAATTTGCCCATTGACGTTTTTTTCAGTTCGGCTGGTAAGTCTCGGGGTTGGGCAAGGTCGCGGACGTGCCCCACGGAGGCCATCACCTCGTAGTTGTCGCCGAGATACTTGCCGATTGTCTTTGCCTTGGCAGGCGACTCGACGATGACGAGCTTCTTACTGTCAGACACCCTGTTTCCTTACCGAACCTCTAGCCGCTTTCTGTCGCGATGATTGTGCGGGGTTCGAGGGCTCACGATACACAACAAATGTCGTTGGTCAACAAAACGGCACTCACCGGGTGTGCACACGGTCACCCCACGGCGGAGTGGGGTGAGGGCCAGCCTTCGAGGTTCGAGAGAGGGC
>JBMSHQ010000070.1:0-4122 GCA_049416945.1 Pontimonas sp.
AATTCTGCCTAAAGCCATGGGGTTTTTGGGGGCTGGCGACACTTCTGTCGGGATGACCCGTGGTTCGATTGGTTTTTTGGCGGGGCTAGTTCTGATGGCGTTGCTCTATCGGTTCCTGCCCGACTTGCCGATGCCGCGCTCGGAAGAGCGACGGCTTCCTCGCGGCCAGTTACCGCTCGAGGAGGAGGAGTCGCGTTCGAAACTTCTTCGAGCAGGCCTGCTTATTGCGCTGGCAATCACCATCCACAATTTTCCTGAGGGTATCGCGACGTTCTTCCTCACTCTTGATGACCCTGCCGTGGGCTTCAGTGTGGGAACGGCGATTGCGATTCATAACATTCCCGAGGGAATTGCGGTCGCGATTCCGCTTTTTTATGCGTTGCATCGGCGCAGTTGGGCTTTTGCCTTAGGGGTAGTAAGTGGCCTTGCTGAACCATTGGGTGCGGTGATTGGCTATGCCATTTTGCAGCCTTATATTTCTGATTCTTTGCTCGGCATTCTCTTCGCGATAGTTGCCGGAATCATGGTGTACATCGCCATCGACAGCTTGCTTCCCGCCGCGCGGGAGTTTGGCAGTGGCCAGCTAGCGATTTACGGCGTCATGGCGGGAATGGCCGTGATGGCCTTCTCTTTGGTGCTCTTCCAGATGGGATAGAGCACTCGTCGCTGGTGCGGAAGGGGGGAGTTGAACCCCCACGCCCGAAGGCACAGGAACCTAAATCCTGCGTGTCTGCCAATTTCACCACTCCCGCAGCGAGCCCATTCTACTGTTACGGGTCCGGATGACCTGGGGACAATTTGCGCGCCAGCGCATCGGGTTACTCCAGAGCGAAAACATGTCGACAATTGATTCGAGCACCCTGGGTCATCGGGCATTGCGATTTGCCGCCGCCCATAGCCATGGGTGTGCTTTCCAGCCCCGTAAACTGGGACGCGCTGGCATCGGTATCGATTGAGACTCTCCGATGTCGAAATCCTTGAGTACAGAACCACCTACCTAATGGCGAAGCATCGCTGAGGAATGAGAGTCAGATGGCAATTGCAGTGGTGAACCCGGCGACCGGGGAAACAGTCAAAGAGTTTGCGGAACACGACGCCCAAGAAGTCGAAGCACGCGTCGCAAAGGCGCAGGCGGCCTTCGAAGCGTTGCACCACACCACCTACGCCCAGCGCGCCGAGTGGATGAAAAAGAGCGCCGACATTCTTGAATCCGAGGTCGACGAGCTTGCTCGAATGATCACGGTGGAGATGGGTAAACCCATCACCCAGTCGGTAGGCGAGGTCCTCAAGTGCGCGAAGAACATGCGCTTTTACGCAGACAATGCCGAGAAATTCCTCGCCGATGAGCCCCTCGACGACCCCTCAGTCGTGGGCGCTAGCCAGGCGTTCCTTCGCTACCAGCCCCTCGGTGTCGTTCTTGCGGTCATGCCATGGAACTACCCGCTGTGGCAGGTCATCCGCTTTGCCGCCCCGGCACTCATGGCGGGAAACACCGGTCTACTGAAGCACGCCTCGAACGTTCCCGAGTCGGCGATGTACCTCGACTCATTGTTCACCCGTGGCGGATTCCCCGACGGATCGTTCACCACGGTCCTCACGGGCGCAGGCCCGGTGGCGGGTCTGATTGATGACCGTCGCATCAAAGCCGTCACACTTACCGGTTCCGAACCCGCAGGGCGGGCCGTCGCTGGACGCGCGGGCACGAATATCAAGAAAGCCGTGATGGAGCTTGGAGGTTCCGACGCCTTTATCGTGATGCCCTCGGCGGACATTGAGCAGGCCAGCTCCGTTGCGGTCACCGCGCGCGTCAACAACAACGGCCAAAGCTGTATCGCCGGAAAGCGTTTTATCGTGCACGAAGACGTGTACGACGACTTTGTGGAAAAGTTCACTGAAAAGATGGCTGTGCTGGTGGTGGGGGACCCACTCGAGGAATCGACTCAGATTGGACCACTCGCCACCGCGAAGGGTCGCGACGAACTAGCCGAACTGGTCGACGACGCAGTCGCCAAGGGAGCTCGGGTCCTCACTGGAGGTAAAGCGCCCGATCGCGCCGGATGGTTCTACGAGCCCACCATTATCGATGGACTGGATTCGTCGATGCGTTTGGTGATGGAAGAAGCATTCGGACCGGTCGCGAGCGTCTACAAAGTGTCGTCCCGTGAAGAGGCCGCCACAGTGGCCAACCAGACCACCTTTGGTCTGAGCTCGGCGCTGTGGACGACTGATGCCTCAGATGAAGAGTTCTTCATCAAAAACATCGAAGCCGGCGCTGTGTTCGTCAACGGAATGACAATCTCCTATCCTGAGCTTCCCTTTGGAGGTGTGAAGGACTCCGGCTTTGGTCGCGAGTTGGGTGCACCCGGAATTAGGGAGTTCTGCAACTTCAAGACCATCTGGAAGGGATAAGTCACAACCCCTCCAACAATTCAGGGGCCTGGCTGGTAGCCGGACCCCTGAATTATTTTAGAAAGGAAATGCAGAGAAGAAACTAGTACGGGTTTGCGACGAAGAGTTCTTGTGCGGGGAATCGTGTGAGGACCTGTGCCCCGCTGGAAGTGATCACGACTTCCTCTTCGATGCGAGCTGCGGAGATACCATCGTCGGCTGGGCAATAGGTTTCGAGTGCGAAGACCATGCCCTCTTGGATTTCCACAGGGTGGCTCATCGAGTTCAACCGGGAAATGATGGGACGCTCGTGCAATCCCAAACCGAGTCCATGACCGAACTGCAGTCCGAAGGCTTCCATTTCGTTCGCGAAGCCCAAGTCGGTGGCTTTGGGCCACAGGGCGGCGACTTCGTCGGTTCCCACGCCGGGGCCGACCTTCTCGATAGCTGCATCCATCCATTCACGGGCCCTGGTGTAGGCGTCGTGCTGCGCAGGAGTCGAGGATCCGACCGAAAACGTGCGGTAGTAGCAGGTCCGGTAGCCGTTGAACGAGTGAATGATGTCGAAGAATGCTTGATCACCGGGGCGGATGATCTTGTCGGTGAAGTTATGAGGGTGTGGGTTACACCGCTCACCTGACACCGAGTTGATTGCTTCGACCTGGTCTGACCCCATCTCATAGAGGCGCTTTGCCGCGAGAGCGACGATTTCGTTTTCTCGAATACCGGGCTTCAACACGTCCACAATGTCTTGGTAGACACCATCAACCATGGCGGCAGCTTGGGAGAGCAACATGATTTCGTCTGGGTTCTTAATCGCCCGCGCACCCAACATGTCCTGCTGAATATCGCGCACGTCAAGGCCCTGGCGTTGCATTTCAAACATGAACGCGGGCTCAACAATGTCTACACCAATCGGATCGTTCACCACACCCGCATCGGTAAGCAGGCCCTTGATGAACGTCACCGCTTCACGCATTAAACCCACCTCCGGGTGAATCGCACCACGAAGGCCCAACATGCCCGCGTGAGAGTGTCCCTCATGTAACCAAGGGGCAAACAAGCGGTGGTGCTTCGCCGCGGAACCAAAATCCCAAATGTGGGGCTCACCACTGGGAGTCAGCAGCGCATAGCGGGACATTTTGTCTCCCAACGCGCCACCGATCCACGTTTGGGTCACATAGCGAATGTTGTAAAAGTCGAAAAGAAGGAAAGCCCCACACTCACTCTTATCCAGAGCATCCACCGCGCGGTTCAGGCGGTAATCGCGCAGGCGGTGAAAATCGACGCGAGCCTCGAAATCGACTCCCATCGTGCCGTGTGCAGGAATCTGGCGCCGGGAAAAGTCAAGCGCTGGAATCAGGGGGGTTGGAGGTTTTTCAGTCATTGTGGCTTTTCCTTCTAACTTGTTGTGAAATTCCTGCAATCGATTGTACGTCCAACTACCTTTAGTTGCTACCCCCGGCCCTAGGGAGTCGCAAACATGGAATGTCTTTCAAACAACTGCGAGAGATTTGGTTCATCACCAGACTCCGACTCGCCTTACATCATGACGTAGGGGTCAAAAATCCTGATTGAAAGTGAGGGCATGGATCAATCTTCAATCGGTGTGGCGCGCGCCTTCGGGCTCGCAGGGGACTCCTAAGGACGCCATGGTCCGAGCGGAAGCCTGGGCGAGAAGTGTTATCCAGTAGCGTTCGGGCGATTGCCAGCTTCACCGGCCACTCTGGAGCC
>JBMSHQ010000071.1:0-3936 GCA_049416945.1 Pontimonas sp.
GCACCTTGGGCCACCTCGCCGAGAAAAAGCGTGAGCACGCGGGAATGCAGATCGCCGTGGGTGGCTGTCTCGCCCAAAAGGACCAATCCACCATTGTCGAGCGCGCCCCCTGGGTCGACGTTGTCTTTGGAACCCACAACATGGGCTCTCTTCCCACCTTGCTCGAGCGGGCTCGTCACAACGGCGAAGCACAGGTCGAGCTTCTCGAGGCGCTCGAAACCTTCCCCTCGACCCTCCCGACCAAGCGTGAGAGCAGCTACGCCGGCTGGGTGAGTATTTCGGTGGGGTGTAACAACACCTGCACGTTCTGCATCGTTCCTAGCCTGCGCGGGAAAGAAAAAGACCGACGTCCCGGCGACATCCTCGCGGAAGTGCAAGCGCTTGTCGACGACGGCGCCATCGAGGTGACCCTTTTGGGCCAAAACGTGAACTCCTACGGCGTCGAGTTTGGCGATCGACAGGCGTTTAGCAAGCTTCTTCGAGCCGCGGGAACCATTGAAGGTCTGGAGCGCATCCGTTTCACGAGCCCCCACCCCGCTGCCTTTACTGACGACGTCATTGATGCGATGGCAGAAACGCCCACCGTCATGCCTCAGCTGCACATGCCGCTCCAGTCGGGCTCTGACCGCATTTTGAAAGCCATGCGGCGTAGTTACCGCAGTGAAAAGTTTTTGGGCATTTTGGACCGGGTTCGAGAGCGCATCCCCAACGCCGCAATCACTACCGACATCATCGTGGGATTCCCCGGAGAAACCGAAGAAGACTTTGAGGGAACCATGGAGGTCGTGCGCCAGGCACGCTTCGCCAGCGCATTCACCTTCCAGTATTCGATTCGACCCGGCACGCCCGCGGCGACGATGGACGACCAGATCCCCAAAGAGGTCGTCCAAGAGCGTTTTGAGCGTCTGGTGGAGCTGCAAAACCAGATTTGTTGGGAAGAGAATCAGAAACTCGAGGGCAGCACTGTCGAAGTGCTGATTGCTACGGGTGAGGGGAAGAAAGATCAAGAAACCCACCGTCTCTCGGGCCGTGCTGAAGATGGCCGCCTGGTGCACGTGGGAGTGGGAGAAGACGCCCCTCAGCCAAGACCGGGAGATGTGGTGACGGCTCGGGTGACTCAAGCAAAGCCGTTCTTCCTCATCGCTGACCCCGCTGCTGGTGAGGAGTTTGCCATTCGCCGCACGCGTGCGGGAGACGCCTGGGATCGCTTCCAAGCAGAATCGTGTGGCGTTCCCGTTGTCGAGGATGGCCCCCGACCGGTGTCACTGGGGTTGCCTACTCTTCGCGTCGGGCAGTAGGTCACACGGTGGCTACATCGATGCCCCTCGTGGCCATTGTGGGGCCGACAGGCTCGGGTAAGTCCGGTCTTGCGGTGGAGCTAGCGAAGACTCTCGCTCAACGGGGTATTCCCACAGAAATCGTCTCCGCTGATGCGATGCAGCTCTATCGCGGCATGGACGTGGGCACGGCCAAAGTGACTGATGAGGAAGCAGCCGGAATTCCCCATCACCTCATTGACGTGTGGGAGCCCACTGACGAAGCCAGTGTGCAGGATTATCAAGAGCGCGCGCGGACGGTCATCTCTGAATGTTTTGCCCGGGGAGTGTTGCCTCTTCTCGTGGGTGGCTCCGGCCTCTACGTGTCTTCGGTTGTCTATCAGTTTGAGTTTCCCGGTACTGATGCTCAGGTGCGCGAGCGGCTCGAGGCTGAATTCGAACGCGAAGGCCTAGCACCACTCGCGCAGAGACTCGTCGAGCACGACCCCGGGGCACATGAGGGAATTGACTTGAATAATCCTCGTCGGGTGATTCGGGCATTGGAAGTCCTCGAGATTACCGGGGAGAGCCCCACGATGGGCCTGCAGGCCCGTGGTGCGTTGTGGCATGAGCCCACAGTTATTGTGGGTTTGGACTGGCCCAGAGACACCCTGGTGGAGCGCATCGACGAGCGGGTGAATCAGATGTGGTCGCGCGGCTTAGTAGAGGAAGTGCGCACTCTCCAGCAGGCGGGAAAGCTCGGAAAAACGGCGCGCCAGGCCATTGGCTACCGGGAGGTCGTCGAGTTTCTCGAGGGAGAAACGAGCGAGGATCAGGCTCGGGATGCGGTTGCCCAACACACCCGCCGGTATGCCCGCAAACAAATGTCGTGGTTTCGCCGTGACGACGCTATTCACTGGGTCGACCCCTCACAATCAGATGTGGTGGCGCTCATGACCGATGCGGTTCTCGCGCTCTGGCAACCACAGGCCACACCCTCTCAGTAGGCTCGGTTCATGGCTTCCCGCACTCAACGTCTCTCGGTGACCAAAGGTCACGGCACCGGGAACGACTTTGTGGTGTTTGCCGACCCCCACGGGGAATATGACCTCACGCCCGCCCAGGTGCAGGCGCTGACTAACCGCCACACCGGCATCGGCGGGGACGGAATCTTGCGGGCTGCTAGGACCGCCGATTCGCTGGAAGTGGCCGCGCAACTTCGTGACGAGCCGGCCGCAGAGTGGTTCATGGACTACCGCAATGCCGATGGGTCCCTCGCTGAGATGTGTGGCAACGGCATCCGAGTTTTCGCTGATTTTCTGGTCTCGACTGGCCTCGCGCAGCTAAGACCGGGTGAGACACTGCCCATCGCGACCAGAAGTGGCATTCGCGACGTGACCGTCTCAGCCTCCGGCCACTACCAGGTGGATTTGGGTCGCTGGAGCCTCAGCAGCCACGACCCCCTCGTGCACGTTCCCGGCCTCGACGTTCCCCGTCCAAGTCTCGGGATTACCGTGCCTAACCCCCACGCGGTCGTCATTCTGGCCGACACCGATGAGCTCGACTCGCTCGACCTCTCCTCGCAGCCCGTTCTTCATCCTGAACCGCCTGAAGGCGCGAATGTCGAATTCGTGGTGCCCCACGACCCTCTGGTCGATGACGGGGTGGGGCGCATTCGGATGAGGGTGTTCGAGCGTGGGGTGGGGGAAACCCTCTCCTGCGGGACGGGGGCTGTTGCGGCCGCACTCGCCGCGCGCCACTTTGCCGGAGACCATGCCCCCCACCAGTGGCGGGTCGATGTTCCCGGCGGCTCACTCGCCGTGCGCATGTTCCCTACGGAAGAGGGCGAGCACGTGTCTCTCTCGGGGCCCTCAGAACTGGTATTTCAGACCGAGGTGGCGATTTAGCGACGGGTGACCCGCAAGACGCGGTAGCCCTTATCGGTAGTCACTCGATCACACGTGAAGGCGCCGGCACCGCCGTCATTGAGCCACTTCTGTAGGGAATCAGAGCCCAGCTGTTTAGAGACGACCAGCCATGCTTCACCCGATTCGCTCAGACGGTTCAACCAGGTGTGCAGCAGCTCGTGCAGGGCGTTTTTTCCAATACGAATCGGCGGATTAGACCAGATCAGGTCAATCGAGGCCTTGTCGGGGTAATCCTCGGGCGAGCACACGGTGATGGTCCCGATGCCCTGTGACGCCGCGTTCGCTTCTGTGGCCGCACGGGCACGCTCATTGACGTCGACGGCATACACACGAGCCTCGGGGCTCGCCATCGCCATAGAGAGGGCAATCGGCCCCCACCCACAGCCCACATCAACAAAAACCCCCTGTGGTGGGGGAGGGGGCACCGAATCAAGAAGAATTCGTGTGCCCTTATCGAGCCCGTCGGCAGAAAAAGTCCCCGAGGGAACACTGAGCGTCAGCTCTTTACCTCCCAGCACCATCTGCATTGTGCGCAGTGTCGCCTCAGAATGGGGCGAGGGGGAGAAGTAGTGGTCGCTGGACACTCCTTCACACTACTTTCTCCGGTGGCTCACAGCCCCGCGTTTAGACTGGGTACATCGACAGGCGAATGGAGTGATTCGGGTGAATTTTGGTCAGGCAATTTCGAGCGGTTTCCGCAACTATGCAGTCTTCGCCGGTCGCGCCAGCAGAAGCGAATACTGGTGGTGGAT
>JBMSHQ010000072.1:0-3681 GCA_049416945.1 Pontimonas sp.
GGCTCCGATGTCGACGTCGTGATTACCGGTCGTGGCCTTTCACGACGACATTTTCAAATTGTCTGGGACGGCAAACGCGCAGAAATCGAAGACCTTGGCTCGACAAACGGAACCTCCCTTGACGGAGCTGCAGTTACCCGAGCGGCCCTTCCCGACCGCTGCACCATCACTGCCGGGGAGGCGCGTATTGTGATGGGGGTAATTCCCCAGCAACAGGCGCATTACCAAGCACTTGTTGACTCGGGGAAACCCGCCCAATCGAAGGAAACGTCGTGAGTCCACTGACGCTGTTCGTCCTTCAATTGGGCTTCCTCGCAGTGCTCTGGGCATTTATTTTTGCGATTGTCTATGCGCTTCGCACCGACCTCTTCGGTCCCACCATGCGGCGAATTGAACAGGCGGCTGCGCAGCGAGCGCGAAATGGCGACAACGGCAACGGATCAGGCCCTGCTGAACCGAAAGCTCCCAGTGGCGACGCACGACTCCTCGTCGTCACCTCCGGACCCAAGGCGGGATTAGAAGTAACTCTGGAAGGTGAAGATCAGTTCACCATCGGCCGCTCGGCTGAGTCCAGTCTCGTCGTTCGTGACGACTACACCTCGACCCACCACGCCCGGTTGATGCGCTGGAACGACCAGTGGATGATTCAAGACTTAGATTCGACCAACGGGACGCTGCTAGATGGCAAGAAGGTGGGCATTCCCACACCCGTTCCCCTCGACACCCCTATCACCATCGGTGAAACGACGTTCGAACTGAGGCGGTAGTCGGCGTGGTGACACCAGTACTCAGCGCCGCGGCCAGCCACGTCGGCAAGGTTCGTGCGAGCAATCAGGATTCTGGCTCGCTAGGCCATCACCTCTTCGTCGTCGCCGACGGAATGGGTGGTCACGCGGGCGGTGACGTCGCGAGCGCTATTGCCGTGAGGCACCTGGCTGAGATTGATCGTCCTTACGAGTCGGTCGACGAGGCCCGAGAAGTGCTCTACCGCACCATTTTGGACGCCGGAGTCGAACTCACTGAAGCCGTGTCAGAACACCCTGAGCTCACCGGAATGGGAACCACGGTTAGTGCGATGATTCGCGTGGGCCATCAGATGGTCATTGCGCACATCGGTGACTCTCGCATTTACCGCCTGCGTGGCGGTGTGCTCGAACAAATCACCGCTGACCACACTTTTGTTCAGCGTTTAGTTGACTCTGGTCGAATCACGCCCGAAGAGGCTGCTGTTCACCCCCGGCGCAGCGTTTTGATGCGGGTGCTGGGTGATGTGGATGTCGAACCAGAAATTGACACCCATGTCGTCGACACCCAGCCCGATGACCGGTGGCTACTGTGCTCGGACGGCTTGAGCGGGTATGTCAGTGAGCGAGAAATCGCCGAAATCTTGGTCAGTGTCGACAACACCGAAGACGCCTGCGAAAAGTTGATTTTGGCGAGCCTGGCCGAAGGCGCACCCGACAACGTCACCGTGTTAGTGGTGCGCGACCTCGAGGGTATAGAAACCTCCCCACCGCGCCAACCCATGCTGGTGGGTTCAGCTGCGAGCCCTCTCACCTACGAATCGGGCCCGGTGGCACGGGTGCCCAAACTGCCGTCGCTGTTACTCCACCCCCTTCGAGCCCAACCCGTGTTCGACGAACACTTCGAGCCGGAGGAGAGCTACCTCGAAGAACTCATCGAAGAAGACCGACGACGCCGACGTCGGCGGCAAGTGGTGTGGGCTCTCAGCCTCGTGACGGTCATCGCCGCCCTCGCCTGGGCTGCGGTCGCGAGTTACCAGTGGACTCAAACAAAGTATTTCGTCGGCGAAGACGACGGCATGGTGGTTATCTATCGCGGTGTCCAGCAAAACGTGGGGCCCTTCGCGCTCTCGACCCCCTATGAAGACACCGGGATTGCCCTAGAAGATTTGCCGCTGTTTCTGCAGCAGAGTGTTGAGGACACACTCCCGGCCGACAGCCTGGACGAAGCCCGCACCATTGTGAAGAGGCTCGGCCGTGAGTAGCTCTGAGCCCTTACCCCCCGCCGCCCCGGTCACCGGCCGAGTGGTGTTGAAGGTGCGCGTGCCCAAGCGGCTGCGCAACTTGGAGCTGGGTCTTCTGTTTTTTGCGTTAGGCGTGAACGCCGTGGCGCTCGCACTGGTGCAATTTGGTGCTCAGGGGGCACTGGACCTTCGGGTCTTGAGCTACACCGGTGGGCTCGCGATTTTGGTGTTGCTCGTGCACCTGGCAATGCGCTACCTCGCCCCCGACGGCGACCCGTTTGTCTTACCAATCGCCACGGTCATCAATGGCCTTGGCATCACCATGATTCATCGGCTGGATATCGCTGAGGGCATCGTCGGATGGGAGGCGACAGGAATTCGACAGATGGCGTGGACTGCGGTCGCGCTCGTGGGATTTGTCTTGGTGCTCGCCATCGTGAGAAATCATCGCGTGCTCTTGCGCTTCCGCTACCTGTTCATGCTGGCCGGTGTCGTTCTCCTCCTCATGCCGCTGATGCCCGTCATTGGTCGCACGGTGAATGGCGCCACCCTGTGGGTGGAATTGGGATCGATTACGTTCCAGCCAGGAGAAGTCGCGAAAATCGCCTTGGCCATTTTCTTTGCCGGGTATTTGCTCACCGCGAAAGAAAGTCTTCAAGTAGTGGGTCGCCAAGCCTTTGGCCTGCGCTGGCCAAGATTGCGCGACCTCGGACCCATCGTGGTGGTCTGGGCGGTCGCCATGGCGGTGTTGGTGTTCCAGCGGGATCTGGGAACCTCTCTTCTGTATTTCGGGCTGTTCCTCGCGATGATGTTCATTGCCACCGAGCGCTTCATTTGGATCGTGGTCGGCGGAGGACTCTTTCTCGGTGGCGCACTGATCGCAGGAAGCCAAATTAGTTATGTGCAGGGCCGCGTTGCGGGTTGGCTCAACTCCTTTGATCCTGACGTGTATGAACAACTCGGTGGTAGCTACCAGCTGGTTCAGGGACTCTTTGGGTTCGCCGAAGGCGGGTTCATCGGCCAAGGGCTCGGTCAAGGCCAGCCCTATCTCGTGCCGCTCGCCGATAGCGACTACATCGTGGCGTCGCTGGGTGAAGAACTCGGTCTGATTGGTGTCTTTGGACTTCTCGCTCTGTATCTATTGTTAGTGAGCCGCGGCTTTCGCATCGGATACGTCGGAACAGAAGATTTCGGCAGGCTTCTCGCCAGTGGTCTCGCGGTGGTGATGGCGCTGCAGGTGTTCATCGTGATTGGTGGTCTGACCCGCTTGATTCCGGTCACCGGACTCACCACCCCGTTTCTCGCCGCCGGGGGGTCGTCGCTCGTCGCGAACTGGATGATTGTGGCGCTGATTGTGCGGCTTAGTGACGACTCGACCAAACGCGAACACGCGATTGGGGCGAGTGCATGATTAATTCGCTTCGAATCAGTGGCGCCTTTGTCTTGGTGCTCTTCATCAGCTTGTTTCTCTCCACGAGCGTCGTCCAAGTTCTCGCGGCGAACACGATTTCTCAAGACGACCGGAACGTGCGCAACCTCTACCAGAGCTTCTCCGCGGAACGCGGACAAATTTTTGCGGGAAATGTCGAAATCGCCTCCAGCGTTCCCGTCGATACTCAATATCGCTTCCTGCGCACCTACCCCTTCCCCGAGCTCTACGCCCCCATCGTGGGTTATTACACGCTGAACCAGGG
>JBMSHQ010000073.1:0-3646 GCA_049416945.1 Pontimonas sp.
GGGTGTCGCGCAAGCAAGATGTCCCGCTGTGGTGGGTAATCATCTTCGGAGCGGTAGCGCTATTTGCCTTCTTAGGTTGGCTCGCCGCCGGTTCCGTGGTGCCCATCGCCTTCTTGTTGGGTAATGCACTGATTTTGGCCGTGCCCATCATTTTTGGTGGCCTTTCGGGCGTCATGAGTGAGCGTGTCGGCGTGGTCAACATTTCGATCGAAGCGCAGCTCATCGCCGGTGCTTTCGTCGGTGCCGTGGTCGGAACCTTGACAGGGAACCTGTATGTGGCGTTGATTGCGGCCATGATCGCAGGCTCGCTATTAGGAATGGTCCTTGCGGTTTTTGCTGTCAGGTACCTCGCCGACCAGATCATCGTCGGGGTCGTGCTGAATGTGTTGGTGATTGGTATCACCAACTTCCTTTTCTCGCAGTGGCTCGCCAACGACAGCGACTCGACCAACTTCCCTGGAACGTTTCCCATCATCTCGCTTCCGTTGCTCTCTGACATCCCGGTGCTGGGCCCGGTTCTTTTTGAAAACCGACTCACCGTCTTCGGCGTGTTTTTGGCCGTTCCGCTGCTGTGGTGGGTGCTTTTCCGCTCCAAGTTGGGCCTTCGCGCCCGCTCGGTCGGTGAATACCCACTCGCTGCCGACACCGTCGGTATTGACGTCGGCCGCACGCGCTTCTGGTGGGTGAGCCTCGGTGGCCTGCTCGCAGGCTTCGGTGGAGCGGCCCTCACTATTGGAAACGTGGGAGCCTTTGGAAAAGAAATGACCGCCGGGCAAGGCTTTATCGCCCTCGCCGTGGTGATCTTGGGCCGCTGGCACCCCATCTACATGTCAGCAGCAGCCTTATTGTTTGGCTTCAGCATCATTTTGCGGGTGTGGGCCAACCAGGTAAGCCCGGGTATCCCTACCGACTTCATCCTGATGGTGCCCTACCTCGTCACCATCATTGCGGTGGTCGGATTTGTGGGGAAGGTTCGCGCGCCCGCGGCCGATGGCCAGCCCTACGTGAAAGAGTAGGCGCGTGACTGACATCGACTGGGAAGCCCTGCGAGACATCGCGACGGGTGCGATGCGTCGCGCCTATGCGCCCTATTCCAACTATCCGGTGGGGGCAGCGGCCATCGTCGATGACGGACGAATCGTTTCGGGGTGCAACGTCGAGAACGCTTCGTACGGCATTGGACTGTGTGCCGAATGCTCATTGGTGTCCCAGCTGCAAATGACCGGTGGGGGCAAGCTAGTGGCTTTCACCTGCGTCGATGGCAACGGTGAGATTCTGATGCCATGCGGCCGTTGCCGGCAACTGCTCTATGAACACTCTGCTGAGGGCATGGTGTTAGAAACCTGGTCGGGGGTCAAAACCATCGACGAAGTACTGCCCGATGCGTTCGGGCCTCGGACTCTCAAGGAGTACAACGAGTGAGCCACACCCTGCCCGGAACCGACATTGTGATTGAGTCGCTTCCGAAAGTCTCTTTGCACGACCATCTCGATGGAGGGTTGCGCCCTCAAACCATCATTGACCTTGCCCCCGAGCACGACCTCAAGCTCCCCACCACTGACGCGGCTGAACTTGCCCAGTGGTTCGCCACGCAATCCGACTCGGGTTCACTGGTCGAATATCTGAAGACGTTCGACATCACGACGGGTGTCATGCAGACCGCTGACGCCTTGCAGCGTGTTGCTCGGGAGTTTGTCGAAGACCTTCACGCAGACGGTGTGATTTGTGGTGAATTGCGCTGGGCCCCAGAGCAGCATCTGCGTCGTGGGCTCAGTTTGGATGAGGCTGTTGATGCGGTCCAAGCCGGTATCGACGAGGCGGTAGAAGCCATTCGCGCCAACGGTGGACAGATGTGGGCAGGGCAGCTCGTCTCCGCGATGCGCCAGGCCGACAACGGCCTCGAGATCGCGAAGCTCGCGTTGCGTCACCGCGACAACGGCGCGTGGGGCTTTGATATTGCCGGCCCTGAGGCGGGTTTCCCTCCCTCAAGACTTAGAGACGCGTTTGACCTTCTCTCCTCGGAGTTTTTCCCCATCACGGTTCACGCCGGTGAGGCCGACGGGGTGGAGAGTATTCGCGGGGCTCTGCTTGATGGCCGGGCACTTCGTTTAGGACACGGTGTGCGCATTGTCGAGGACATGGACATCACCTCAGACGATGAGGGGCTGCGGGTCGAGTTAGGACAGCTTTCTCAGTGGGTGTTGGACCGCGGGATTCCGCTTGAAACTAGCCCTTCGTCAAACCTCCAGACTGGCGCCGTGGGTGAAGGCGCCCAGATGGTTAACCACCCCTTCGATTTGCTCTACCGGCTGGGTTTTGTGGTGACCGTGAATACAGACAACCGTCTGATGAGCCACACCACACTGTCGCGTGAGCTCGCACTGCTGGCGGATACCTTCCACTACGACTTAGATGACCTGATGGCGTTTCAAATCAATGCCGCGCACGCAGCGTTTGTGCACCGCGATGAGAAAGACGACATCATCGACGCCATCATTGACGGGTTCGACCGCTAAGACAGCTGGGATACGAGGCGGTCCATCGCGCTGCGGACAACCGTCTCAATGTCACGCAATGCTTCACTGGCCGCATTCTGGTCTGAGCGCAAACTATCCAAATAGACCTTGAGTTTGGGCTCCGTGCCACTCGGGCGAATGATGATTCGATCTCCGGCAGTGGTGTCGTATCGCATCAAGTCTGCTTTGGGTTGGCCCTCAGGCGGAGTCAAGTAATCCTGGATGGAGGACACCTCGACACCCTCGAACACCGCATCGGGGGCGGAACGGACGACCTTCATGAGCTCTTGCGCGACGGCGGGGGTGTCAAAGCGCAGTGACACCTGACCGGAGGCAAAACCTCCGTAGTTTGCTCGAACACTATCCAGGGCGTCCCAAAGCGTCTTTCCCTGGGATTTGAGCGAGGCGGCGAGGCAGGCGGCATAGAGCCCAGCGGAGATTCCATCCTTATCGCGCACCGTCTCTGGGTTCACGAGGTAGCCCAGCGCCTCCTCAAAACCAAAAAGCAACCCCGGAAGTCGAGAAATCCATTTGAACCCGGTTGGTGTCTCGACCGAGCGAAGACCATTCTTCTGCGCAATGACGTGAGTAATCGGGCTACTGACAACACTGAAACCCAGCACCCCGTCTCTGCCTTGTGCACGAGCGCTTTCAGCGATAGAGGCGCCCAGAATGGCACCCACCTCGTTACCGGTGAGATTCACCCACCCCCCACCCCGGGGGAGGGCAATCGCGAGTCGGTCGGCGTCGGGGTCGTGGGCAATGATGATGTCGGCACCCACCTCACCAGCGAGCTTCTGCGCGAGGTCCAGAGCGCCGGGCTCTTCGGGGTTCGGGAAACTCACCGTCGAAAAATCTGGGTCGGGCTGTTCTTGTTCTCTCACGGGAAAAACGGAGGTGAAACCTTGGGACTCCAAGAGATCTTCAAACACCGACGCTCCGACGCCGTGCATCGGCGTGTAGCAGATGGTGAGACGGTTGCGCCCTGAGGAATCGAAGCCCACTGCGATGGCCGTCGTCGCCTCGCGGTAGGCATCGACCACGTCATGGCCCAGGGTGTTGACGTGGTCTGAGCGAGGAATGGTGTTTGCTTTGTGGGTGCCGTGAGACGCCATGATCGCGGCGTGAAT
>JBMSHQ010000074.1:0-3639 GCA_049416945.1 Pontimonas sp.
CGGTCTTCCCGAAGGGGGAACGACCGTCACGGTGGGTGACGATGTCGTCGGAAGGGTCACCCGGGCGGTGAGGCACCATGAGTGGGGCCAGGTCGCACTGGCTGTGATCAAGCGCACCGTGTCCCCTGACGCCATGCTGAGCGTGATGGTTGATGGTGAGGCAGTGAACGCCTCCCAGGAGCTGCTGGTCTTGCCGGAATCGGGCGCAACTAGGAGGGAAGCGCTCGCCGCCCGGCGAAACGCCGCTCGCTACGCTTTAGCCATGTCAAACACTCTCATAGTTCTGCGTCATGGCCAATCGCTCTGGAATGAGTTGAATCTCTTTACCGGGTGGGTTGACGTACGCCTCACCGACAAGGGCATGGCGGAAGCGAAGCGCGCCGGTGAGTTGATGAAGGAAGCCGACCTTCTTCCTGAAGTACTTCACACCTCGCTTCTTTCTCGCGCGATTCAGACAGCACACTTGGCTCTCGATTCTGCTGACCGTCTCTGGATTCCGGTGAAGCGCTCGTGGAGGCTCAATGAGCGCCACTACGGTGCTCTCCAGGGCAAAGACAAAGCTGAGACTCTTGAGACATACGGTGAAGAACAGTTCCAGGTGTGGCGACGCAGTTTTGATGTGCCCCCGCCCCCCATTGAGGACGAATCCGAATACAGCCAAGTAGGCGACCCCCGTTACGCCGACTTGGAAGGCCACCTGCCGAAAACCGAATCGTTGAAGCTGGTGATTGAGCGAATGCTTCCCTATTGGCTCTCTGACATCAAAACCGACGTCATGGTGGGTAAAACCACACTGGTGGTCGCCCATGGCAATAGCCTGCGCGGGCTTGTGAAGCACCTCGAGGGTTTGAGCGATGAAGAAGTGACCGAGCTCAACATTCCTACGGGTATTCCGCTGGTCTACGAGTTTGGAAAAGACGGCACCATCACGGGCAAGGGCCGGTATTTAGACCCCGAGGCTGCCGAAGCGGGTGCTGCCGCTGTGGCGAGCCAGGGCGCGAAGAAGAAAAAGAAGTAGCGAGTCCGATTTAGTCGTGGCTCGCGGCGTCCCACTCGCCCGTGAGCAGGTACTGGACCTTCTTCGCAATTGACACACCGTGGTCGGCGAAGCGCTCGAGGTAACGAGACGCCAAGGTGGCGTCGACGACCGAAACATTTCCGGCCACGAACTCTTCTGACAACACTGTTTCGAACACACTCAAGTGCAGTTTGTCGATTTCGTCATCGAGCTCACGAATTTTGTCGATGGTTTTCTCACTGGGGTTTTTCAAGAGCTTCACCACTAACCCGGCCATTTCAATGTCGTGCTTTCCCATCTTCTTGAAGGTGGGGCGAATGCCCTCTGGAGCGACCTTCTCGGGGAATCGGTAGCGGGCGAGCTGGGCCAGGTGGGTGGCTAAGTCGCCCATGCGCTCGAGCGATGCCGAAATACGCAGGGTGCTGACTACCTGACGGAGGTCACTCGCCACGGGTGATTGACGGGCCAGGATAGCAATCGCCTTCTCATCGAGTTCTTTCACGGCGTCATCGATGACGTGGTCTTCTGCAATGACCTGCTCGGCGACGGCAACGTCAGAGTTGTTGAAGGCGGTGACGGCACGCTCCGTCGCAGAAGCGACTTTCTCCGAAATGGCGACGAGGCCGTCTCTCAGTTCTTGAAGTTCTTGTTGGAATAGCTCGCGCATTGCGCTCCCTACATCTGTTGTGGCTGGTCACGGGCTTTGTTCACCCTGTCTGAGCCAAGTAAACGGACAGTGAGAACTTCGTGAACACTTGCGTTTTCCCCACCATTCTAGGCCCGAGTAGTGGCCCAGCCCCGGAGAAGACGCGTAACCTCATAGACATGGAGTTGCTTACCACCTGGCCCTTCAGTGCCCTGTTGGGTTTCGTGACGGGGGCCCTCTTGGTGGCTGTGATGTGGATTGTTCGACACCCCTGGAATTCGGGTGGTGGTATCGACCGCGATCTCATGCCAGATGGTCTCGACACAGCCCTCGAAGTCATCGGGGCGAACGGATTGGTGCTCGACCAAAACAACCAGGTGCTTCGTGCCTCCCGGGCGGCGACAAAGCTCGGAATTGTCGAAGACCGCGAAGTAACCATCGATCAGATCAAAGACTTGATTGCCCGGGCCAAACTCAAAGGCTCCACGGTTCAAGAGGAGTTTGAACTCACCCGGGGTGACGGGAACGTTCTTCATCTGATGGTGCGAGTGGCGCCTTTGGGTTCCAAATTCACCCTGCTGGTCGCGGATGATCGCACCGATATTTATCGAATTGACAATGTGAGGCGCGACTTCATCGCGAATATTTCCCACGAACTGAAAACTCCGATTGGCGCGGTGTCGCTGCTCGCCGAAACCCTTTCGATGTCGGCTGATAACCCCGTCCAGGTGCGCAAGTTTGCCGCGAGCCTCGAGCGCGAAGCGGCGCGTCTCGCTGAGCTAACCGGAGACATCATTGAGCTCTCAAAACTGCAGTCGCTCGGCGCTCCCGAAGCCAATTCGCGAGTCTCTATCGATGATGTGGTGAATGAGGCCGTGGATGCCAACCGCGTCTTGGCGGAGTCGTCGGGTATTGAGTTGCTGGTCCAGGCAAAATCTGGCGCGGTGGTGAAGGGTGACAAGACGTCGCTGGTCAACGCCGTTCACAACCTCGTGCGAAATGCAATCAACTACTCCAATGCCCCCGACCGGGTTGGTGTGGGTGTCGTGGTGAGAGACGACAAAGTGGAAATATCCGTGACGGATCAGGGTGTGGGCATCCCCGCGGGAGAACTGGGCCGTATTTTTGAGCGCTTCTACCGGGGAGACCCCGCGCGGACTAGAGAAAAGGGCGGCTCAGGTCTGGGTCTCAGCATCGTGAAACACGTGGTGCAAAACCATCGGGGAGAAGTTCGAGTCTGGTCACACCCGGGCCGTGGGTCGACCTTCACCATCAAGTTGGACACCGTCGAACCCGAAGACACCACGACGAAGCCAAACCAAATTCCGACCGTGGTTCCCGCGCCGCGTCCCCGCTCGGCAAAGACCCGGCCCGCCCAGTTCATCGCGACGAGTCCTGAGCAAGAGCCCGTCACCGAAGAAATCACCATTACCCAAGGTCACGCATGAGCACAATCCTGGTGGTCGAGGACGAACGCTCGCTCAGAGAACCTCTCGAATATCTGCTCCAACACGAGGGTTACACCGTCATCAGTGTTGACAATGGCACCGATGCCGTCAGCCGAGCCCTCGCCGACAACGTCGATCTGGTGTTGCTGGATCTGATGTTGCCGGGAATGCCGGGCACAGAAGTGTGTCGCGAGGTGCGCGTTCACTCCAAAGTGCCCATCATCATGCTCACGGCAAAAGATTCAGAGGTCGACATTGTGGTGGGGCTTGAGTTGGGCGCTGATGACTACATCACCAAGCCCTATTCCACGAGAGAGCTACTCGCCCGCATTCGCGCTGTTTTGCGGCGCAAGCCCTCTGAAGACGAGAGCGGTGATGGGGCGCTGGAGTTTCACGGCATTCGGCTCGATAGTGACCGCCATCACGTGAGCGTGAACGGTGAACCAGTGTCTCTGCCGCTCAAAGAGTTTGAGTTACTTGAGCTGCTCATGCTCAACGCCGGACGAGTGCTCACCCGCGGACAAATT
>JBMSHQ010000075.1:0-3425 GCA_049416945.1 Pontimonas sp.
TAATCGCGCGGATGGGCCGAAGCCGATGGGCTTCCTCGCTCGTGGTTACGACAGTCCGCCCATGACGTCGCCGTGGCCGCCAATGTATTTCGTCGCGGAGTGGACCGAGAAGGTTGCTCCGTGGGCGAGTGGGCGCTGCAGGTAAGGCGTCGCAAAGGTGTTGTCGACCATTACTGGAACGCCTTTGGCTTGGTCTGCAACCGCTTGAATGTCGATCAGCTCCAAGGTGGGGTTACCCGGAGATTCGATCACCACAAGGCCCGTGCGATCGGTAATTGCTCCGGCCACCTCGTCCACACCGACATAGCTCACCTCGTTACCCAACACCCCGGCATTCAAGATGTGATCGGTGCCGCCATAAAGCGGTCGCACGCCCACCACGTGGGGTTTTCCGAGGTGCACTCGGGAGAGGAAGACTGCTGAAATAGCGGCCATCCCGGTCGCGAAAGCCACCGCCTCAACCGAGTCAGAATCCACCCACTCGTCAATAGATTCGAGCGCAGCGACTGCGGACTCCAGCCGCGCCGTAGTGGGGTTCCACAACCGGCGATAGACAGTGGAGTCACCTGGGGCGAACGTGTCACCGCCGGCCATTTTTTCGTACGAATTGCCCCCGGTTTCGATATCGGGCAAGGGTGCTGTCGTCGATAGGTCAATAGGTATTGCGTGAACACCCTGCTCGGTGAGGCCTTCGTGTCCAGCGTGGGTGGCGACTGTGTTGAAATGCTGTGACTGCTTCGTCATGCTGCCAGCGTAGACCTAGGCCAGTGGCCGCGTGTGCCCGCGAGGCCCCCACCTGCAAGCTCTCCATCGGGCGTAGGCTCGGACCATGACCAGCACTGGAAGTCGCACTGCCATCCTCACCATCTTGGGCTCCGCCGTGGTCGCGTGGTCCCTCTTTATGGTTGGGATTTACACCGACTTGTTTGTGACCCAGGAGTACAACGATGCCGGCGACTGGATCGGCCAAAATCCAGCCGTGTCTCCCTCGAAATACATTTTCTTTGCCGCTATTTCTGTCTTCGCCCTTGCCTCCGTTATCGCCCAGCGCCGGGCAATCGCTGAGCGAGTGAGCAAGGGTGTGGAGGACCGAGCATCTCGCGCCTCGCACCGTTTTGCCACGCTGAGCATCATCATTGGTCTCGCGATTTCAGCAATATTGGGTGTGTCGGTGTTCCTCGAGGGCTTTAGCGGGAATCGAGATGCCATCCAGCCACTGTCGACGCGCACCCTAGACACCTACTTGCCGATTGTTCTCTACACAGCGCTTCTGGTGACAGTGCTCCTCACAGCGTTTGTGTTCCGCTCGGACACTCTTCCGAAGTCCAGTGATCGAGTGCCCGATGATGCGATTGACCACGACGAGCCGGCCAGGTCTGGTTCCCAAAAAGATTTGGGAACGGCGTACGCCGTTCCTATTGTTCTCACCGCGGTAGCACTGATATTCGGACTCATCGTCTACGACGTCACCGGCACCAGTCTTGACGTGTGGATTTGGGTCATTATCCAACTCGTGATTGCCGCGGGAATCATTGTCGGAACGGTCTTCGGTGAACGCGCCGTTGCCCAGGGTCCCACCTCGCAAAGCTCGCGCAGTCGAGTCACTCGCGCCGCTAGAGGATTGAACTTTGTGCTCTCGATTGTGTTTGGCGGAATCGTCACGTCGATGGCATTCGGCTACGGAGGCTCGGCCATTGATGACTTGCGCAGTTCCCCCTCTTTTTACTTCGACATCATGGCCGGTCCGGGCGCTCCACTGCAGGATGTTGACGTATCGGTCAACGGCTGGGACTTGGAGGAAGGCTCGATGGTCACCATTGAGATCGAAGAGCCCTATATTTCGCTCTTGAGCGAACCAGTAACTGATCAGGACTACTTTTACGAAACGCGACCGCTGCCTGGCAACTTGGAGCCGGGTGATTATGTGTTGAGCGCTGAGGCCACCAGCGTGGACGGGCGCGTCTTGGTGCGCGACATCGAGTTTTCCATCAATGCGGATTCCGAGGTGTATTGGGAGTTAGACCAGATTGACTACAGCAAGATGGAGCAGGAGGAGGCGGTCATCGTAAGCGCAGACGCCTCCTGGTTTATCCGAAGCTTCCTTCCTGCACTGGTGCTGCTCGTGATAGCGCTTTCTGGGGTCTTCTTCACCCTGACAGAGCGAAACCGAGCACCTCGAGGACTGCCGCAGCCCTAGAAGTGCTCTGCGCGGACCACCTCAACCGGCGCGAGCCACGCCACGCAGGCATAGTGGGCGAAATAGTCGCGGGCTAACACCGCGAGCGCAGCCTCAGCTTTGTCGCGGCTGGTCACACACTCGATACGGACATTGCCACCCTCAATGTCCCCTTCGCGACCACCTCGCACTCCTGCGCCGTGCGCAATGGTCACGGTGTATCCGGTAATCCCTACTCGACCGAGCTCCTCCAAAAGGCGACGTTCGAGGGCGGCTTCCGCCACAACGGTGAGTAAGTGTTTGCTGACGAGCTCCATCAGAGAGCGCCTCCTAACAGCCCAGCGAACCAGTAATAAAACGGTATTCCCAGAAGAAGGTTGAAGGGGAAGGTGATTCCCAAACTGGCGGTGAGATACACCCCGGGGCTCGCCTCGGGAACTGCCAAACGCACTGCCGTGGGAGCTGCGATGTATGACGAAGAGGCCGTGAGCACACCGAGAAGCGTGGCGCCCCCCACGCTGAGGCCCGAGAGGAGGCCGCCGGTCACGCCTAACACCCCAGCGATGAGCGGGAAAGTAATGCCAAAGACGACCAGGCCGGCACCGGCCTGCTTCACGTCCTTGAGTCGCCGTCCGGCCACAATTCCGAGCTCCAGCAAAAACAGGGTGAGCACGCCGGTGAACAGCCCCCCAAAGAATGGCTCCACACTGGCAAAGCCCGATGCCCCCGTCGCCACGCCCAACACAAGTCCTCCTGCGAGGAGCACAATCGAGCGCCCCGAGAGAACCTCACGGACAGACGCAGACCAGTCAATGGCCTCGGCGCGACCCCTCGAGGCCAACAGCAAACCCACGATGATGCCGGGAACTTCGAGCACGGCGAGAAGAGTGGTCATAAAACCCTCGACGAACTGGCCTGAGGTTTCGAGGAAGACTAACGCCGCAGTGAAGGTGACAAGTGAAGTGGACCCGTAGTGGGCCGCAAGCGCTCCACGATTGACCGCATCGAGTTTGGTCACCATAGCCGAATATCCGAATGCCAAGAGGGGGATGACGACGCCCAAAACGAGGGCAACAATAAGGGGCAACCAGACCTCGCCCAGCTGAGCTTCTCGCAGCGCCACACCACCCTTAATGCCGATTCCGAGGAGGAGGTAAATGGAGATGGCTTGGTAAACCGCCTCGGGCAATCGAAGGTCACTCTTGATGGCAACGGCAAGGAGACCTAAAGCAAATGCAAGAACGGGCGG
>JBMSHQ010000076.1:0-3395 GCA_049416945.1 Pontimonas sp.
GGGCCTGTAGCTCAGTTGGTTAGAGCGCCACGTTTACACCGTGGATGTCGGGGGTTCGAGTCCCTCCGGGCCCACTTTTTCACTCTCGCGAAGGAGTCGTTATGTCCCACTCCGACGCTGAGCTCTCCGCGCTCGCCGCTGAGTTATCGGCAGCCAAGTCACAGCGGAGGTATGCACGGCGGCCGTCCCACTCCGGCTACGCCCTCAGTGTCGACGAGGCATACGCCGTCCAAGCCCACCAGGTGCGAGCATTCGAAGCATCAGGAGCAACCCTTCGGGCGCTCAAATTAGGACTCACCGATGAAGCCCAACAGCAGCGCGCTGGATGGTTCGCCCCCAGTTTTGGCACGTTGACCAATCAGATGATCATTCCTGCCGGGGGCACTCTCTCCGTCAGTGCGGGTCTGCGCCCACGCGTAGAACCCGAGATTGTGGTGACCCTAGGAACGACGCTCAGCGACGTTCCCACCTCTCGTGACCAACTGCTGGATGCAATCGCTGATGTTCGAGTCGGTATCGAAGTGGTGGATCCCCGCTATGACGATTCCGAATTCATCCTCACTGATGCGCTGTGTGACAACGCCTCCGCCCACGCGGGGGTAATTGGTCTGAGCGCAGCTGAGGCCATAGCGGCACCCTGGGCTGACGAAGAGCTCGTCCTCAGTATCAACGGAGTGGAGCAGGTTCGAGGAGTGGGGGCAGCGCTCATGGGAGACCCGCTCACGGTGGTGCAGGCGGTCATCGCAGAGCGTCTTCGGCTCGGTTTAGCGGTGCCCGAGGGGCTCTCGATATTCACCGGAAACGTGGCGGGCAAGGCGGTGCCGGTAGCAGCAGGAGACCTCGTCGAGGTAAGTGGGTCAACCCTGGGGGCGGTCACACTCCAGGTCTTGGCTTAGACCAACAACTCCCAGGCCAGGGCGACAAAGATCACCACAAAAATTGCCGGGGTGAGAAATTTCGGCACCCACAGCCAACCGGCAGAACCCTTGACCGTCTGGTCGTATTCGCCACCGGAGAGGTCCTGAGCAATATGTTCTGCTTCGCTCGCTGATTGAAACTGGACGAGCGCGCCGAGAATTCCGCTCGCGAGCAGAATTCCTAGCGCCGCAATACGTGTCATGAGCGATGACTCAGCCAGGCCAAACTGCAACAGCGCAACGGTGGTGACCAGCAACGTCGTTGGGGCAATTTGAGAGACAATGAGGTGAAGCCTGGCGCGCTGCCAGGCGGCAAATTTTTCACTCGAATTCATTCCCCGACCTTCCTGTTCACCGTGGCGACCTCGACCAGGGTAGCGGGCGGAACAGAGAGAGGCCAGACCATGTCTCACCCTCGGGCGGTGGCTGCGGTCATCATGGCCGGCGTGTTGTGGGGGACTACCGGCACGGTCGCCTATTTCATCGGTGGCGCCGTCCCGGCTTTGGCCACCGGTGCTGTGACGATGGGTGTGGGTGGTGCCATCTTGGCCATGATTGCCGGACGCAGCGCGTGGCGGGCAATTCGCGATGCGCGGCTGCGAATCTGGTTGATTTTGGGTGGCCTTGGTGTGGTGGTCTACCCACTGGGTTTCTACACCGGCATGGATCTTGCCGGGGTCGCGATTGGCAACATCCTGGCGCTTGGCACCGGACCCCTCGTCGGCGCGGTGTTGGAATGGTTAGTCGACAAGCGACCTCCCGGTGTGGGCTGGTTCGTGGCCACGGGAATCGGCATTGTGGGGGTAGTGACGATCTCGCTGGCTGACCACGGCGGCACTACGGCGAACCCGTCGCAATTTGGTCTCGGTGTGGTGGTCGCGCTGATTGCCGGGGTGGGCTACGGGTTCTATTCCTACGCCATGGGAAAAGTGATCGAGGGGGGGCACAGCCCGCTTGCCTCTGCTGGGTCAGTGTTTGGGGCAGGCAGCATTCCTCTGCTGTTAGTGGCGCTGTGGTTTTGGCCGACACTGTCGCAAGCGGGCGAGGCGTGGTGGGGTTTGAGCTATCTCGTCGCCGGCCCCATGGTGCTCAGTTATGTTCTGTATTCCCGTGCGCTTCGACGCTTAAGCTCATCGTCGGTGATGACCATTGCTCTCACTGAGCCGGCTGCCGCGACGGTGATGGCCGTTGTGGTGGTGGGGGAACGCTTCGACCTCGTCGGCGCCATCGGTCTCGTGCTTATCGCCATCGCCGTCGTGGCCAGTTCCTTCACTGGTTCCGTGCGAAACACAGCAGATTCGACCTAAGGTTAAGGCTATGACTGAGGCGAATGAGCCCACTGACGGGACGACCAACGACGATCGACCACGGCGCTCCACCTACTCGCCGCCCGAGGTCGAACAAGACGTTCCACTCAACCTCGGAGAAGAAACCATCGAGGCGCCCCGCGTGACGCCAGCACCGATGCCGACCCCAATCATTCAGGGACCCGCCATCCCACCTGCTCCGGTGCGTAGCTCGCTCTCCGACGCGGACATCATGTCCCAGATGGGCCACGGCGGAAACACCGAAGGTCTGATTGCTGCCTTGCAAGAGCAGATGGAGATTCGCAAGCGCGAAGACGAAGAGTTTGAGACTTGGGAGACGCTTGTTCGTCAAAGCGTTGACGAAGAAACCGCGGAAGCGGCAATTGCCCAGGCTCGAGTCGAATTCGGCGGTCTGCCTACCGCCGCGGTGCCCATTGTGGAGGCGGAACCGGAAGTCGTTCAGGAGCCCGAAGTTCACGACTCCGAGGTCGAGGTGGCAGCGCTCCAAGACGAGCCGCCCGCTCTGGTAACCCCGGCTGAACCAGAGACGCTCGAGTCAGAAGAAATCGTGCTTCCCCGTTTTGGTGCTCGCCCCGAAGCGGTCGCCGTCGAGCCGGAAGTGGCGTCGACCGAGGCACAGCCGGAAGAACAGGGCGAGTTTGAGAAACTGCTTGTTGATCCCGATGCCGTGACGCCACCCACCGACGCGTGGCCGTTGGCTAACTCTGTCGCCACCGAGGAGCCCGCTCCTGTCGCTGCACCGGTTGCCGAGGTGGTCGCGCCAGCTGAGCCCGAACCGCAACCCGAACCGGTGAGCTCGGCTCCCCAGTCTTTGCCCATCATCACGCCCGAGCTTGAAAACACTGTGGCGCCGGCGAAGCGATTTGGTTTCGACCACGTGGGGGAGCAGGTCTCGCCGGACAACACCCGGGTTGACAAGACTCTGCAACTGTTTTGGGCGTGGTGGGCCGTTGGCTCTCCCGTTGTCGCGCTTTTGCTCGGAGCGTGGCTCGTTGACACGGGTCTCAGCTTGGGCCAAGCCGTTGCGGCATCCGTGGCGGGCATTGCCCTGGCATCGGTGCCCGTGGTTTTTGGCACCATCGCGGGTATTCGCTCAGGTCTGCCGACCCTCATGTTCTCTCGTGCGGCCTATGGTCTCGCCGGAAATGTG
>JBMSHQ010000077.1:0-3378 GCA_049416945.1 Pontimonas sp.
GGGGGTGGAATTCCGACCCCTGGGCATTGCGGGTGCCTACGAAATTCGCAACGCCATCCACGGTGACGATCGTGGAGAATTTGCCGAATGGTTTCGCTTCGACAAGATTGAGGCAGAAACCGGCTATCGATTTCCGGTTCGTCAAGCGAACGTGTCCCGTTCGGCCAAAGGGGTAGTTCGCGGTATTCACTTTTGCCAAATTCCCCCCGGGCAGGCGAAATTGGTCACCTGTATGACAGGGCGCATTCTCGACGTCGTTGTTGATATCCGAGACGGGTCGGACACCTTTGGGCAGTGGAAGGCCGTGGAACTGAGCGCCGCCGAGCGCAATGCGATGCTGCTCCCAGTCGGTGTGGGCCACGCGTTTGTGGCGTTGGACGACAACACCACCGTGTGTTACCTCGTCTCAGATGTGTACACCCCCTCCCGCGAGTTCGGCATTCATCCGCTCGACCCCGAATTGGGCATCGACTACCAGCTTCCGTCTGAGCAGTTGCTACTCTCGGCGAAAGACCAAGAGGCTCCTACGCTTCGCGAAGCACAAGAGCAGGGTCTATTGCCGCATATTGAGCAGAGGGAGCCGATGAAATGAAAGGCATCATCCTCGCAGGCGGTTCCGGCACGAGACTCTGGCCCATTACCCGGGGCATTTCGAAGCAACTCATGCCCATCTACGACAAGCCGATGATTTACTACCCGCTCTCCACTCTCATGATGGCGGGTATCAAAGACGTGCTAATCATTACGACCCCCGAGCACAATGCGTTCTTCAAAGACCTCTTAGGCGATGGCTCGCAGCTGGGAATGACACTCTCCTACGCCGTCCAAGAGGAACCCCGAGGTCTCGCCGAAGCATTCTTGATTGGCGAAGAGTTCATCGGGGATGACTCGGTGGCGTTGGTCTTGGGTGACAACATCTTCCACGGCACCGGCCTCGGCCGTGCTCTGCAGGGAAACACTGACCTCGTGGGAGGGCTCATTTTCGCTTCTCACGTGGCAGAGCCCCATCGCTACGGTGTCGTCGAATTTGACGAGTCGATGACGGCGCTATCCATTGAAGAAAAACCCGCGAAGCCCAAATCCAACTACGCCGTGCCAGGGCTCTACTTCTATGACAACAGCGTTGTCGAAGTCGCAAAGTCTATTGCGCCCAGTGCTCGCGGAGAGCTCGAGATCACGTCGGTGAACGAGCACTACTTGAACCAAGGCTCCCTGCAGGTCCAAGTATTTGACCGGGGTATTGCCTGGCTCGACACCGGAACCTTCGAGTCGATGATGCAGGCAAGCGAATACGTGAGGGTCATTGAAGAGCGACAGGGGCTCAAAATCGGCTGCATCGAAGAAATTGCCTGGCGCTCGGGCTGGATTACTGATGCGCAAATGCGGGAGCTCGCCGAACCGCTCAAAAAATCCGGCTATGGCGTGTATCTGGAGCGTCTAGTTGATGGCCAATAGCCCCAGCTGGACCCGAACCTATTTTCGGGACGTATGGAACTCGGGTGAGCTTCTGTGGAACCTCACCCAGCGTGAAGTCCGCGGCAAATACAAGCGCACCGCGCTGGGTCAACTGTGGTCACTCGCGAACCCCATCGCCGCCATCATCGTCTACACCTTCATCTTCTCGGTGGTGTTTCAAGTTCCAGCCCAGGTCGGAGACCCCAGTGGGTTGAACAACTACGCCCTGTGGCTGGTATGCGGGCTTCTGCCGTGGATGTTCTTCAACGCTACTGTCACCCAAGGGGTGCGCTCGATTATCGATAACGCCAATTTGGTCCAGAAGGTCTACTTCCCACGTCTCGTTTTGCCCGTCTCGTTGACGGGGGCAGCGCTTGTGAACTGGACATTCGAAATGGCGGTGCTAGTCATCGCCCTCGCCATTGTGGGGTCGTTTGTCTGGCCGTGGTTGCCCCTCGTGGTCCTCTTCATGGTGGTCTTGGCACTCTTCGCGGCCGGCTTTTCCATGATTTTGTCGATTGCGAACGTCTACTTCCGAGACATGGCGTATCTGATTACCGTGATTCTGCAGTTTTGGTTCTATCTCACCCCGATTCTTTACCCCATCACGTTGGTTCAGGCCCAGTCAGACAAATGGGGAGGGCTTTTAGGAACCCCTGTGACGCTCGAGGCTCTCTACAAACTGAACCCGCTCGAACCCTATGTCGCGATATTTAGGGACCTGCTCTATCACAACACCTTCCCCGAAACCGGTTCGATCATCGCCGCACTCGCTTGGGCAGTGGGAACCTTCGGACTGGGCCTGTTCTACTTTGTCAAGACCGAGAAACGACTGGCGGAGCTGATATGAGTAATCCGGCAGTAGTGGTTGATGATGTCAGCAAGAAGTTTCGGCTCTACCACGAGCGCAACCTCTCGCTGAAGTCCGCGGTGATGCGCGGTCGCACTTCACGACACGACGAATTCTGGGCACTGCGAAACGTGAGCTTCGATGTGGAGGCCGGACAAACTTACGGAATCATCGGCTCTAACGGCTCGGGCAAGTCGACTCTGCTCAAATGCCTCGCCAAGATCTATTGGCCCACGTCAGGTGCCATCACTTACAACGGCAAGATGGCCTCGTTGCTGGAGGTCGGCTCGGGTTTTCACTACGAACTCTCCGGTCGAGAAAACATTTTCCTCAACGGCTCGATTTTGGGAATGTCGAAAAAAGAAATCGAATCCAAGCTGGATTCGATTATCGAGTTCTCCGGTGTGGAGCGCTTCATCGACCAACCGGTCAAGAACTACAGCTCGGGAATGTATGTGCGGCTAGGGTTCTCTGTCGCCATTCACGTTCAGCCCGACATTTTGGTGGTTGATGAAGTGTTGAGTGTGGGAGATGAAGAATTCCAACGAAAGAGCTTCGAGAAGTTCTTAGACCTCAAACGCGAAGGCAAAACCATCATCTTGGTGAGCCACGCCCTCGACACCGTCGCAGAAATTTGCGATCAGGTGTCGTGGATTGAAAAAGGTGTTCTGCGCCAATCGGGCGCGGCTCCGAAAGTTGTCGAGGCTTACCGCGCCAACGCTTCTGACTGAACCGGCGTGAGTTTCGTCGGGTTACCCACTCGGTCAACACCCCACATCACGACAACCCAGAGGAAACCAAAGAAGGCGAGCGAACCCAGGTACCACACGGTCATCGGGGTGAGCCACGAATCTCTCAGGCCAAACCACCACCACTCGGTGTTGTTGAGGTTGTAGCCGAAGCTATCCAGGCCGGTGACATAGCGGCGAATGTTGTGGTGAAGAGCCACCGCATTGGCAATGGACAACGCCCCCACAATCCACATCCGATGGGTGGGGTTTGGCAGGATACCGCCGTGTCCTGCGGGTCGAAGAAGCGCAATACCGAGAAGTACGGGCACCAAAGGCAGGGCG
>JBMSHQ010000078.1:0-3364 GCA_049416945.1 Pontimonas sp.
CGAGGTGGTTAGGCTGGGGGCAAAGGAGGGCTCGTGGCAACAACAAAACAGGTTCCCTGGTCAGGAATCATGGAAGCTCCCGTGGTGTTGCTCACCGGCCCCGAAGCGTTCCTCGCTGACCGCGCCTCTAGAGCCCTGCTCGAGCGCCTGAAGTCGGTCACACCGGAGCTCGAATTAGTCGATTTGGACGCGTCCACGGCAGCCTCGGGTGAGCTTGTTCAGGCGGTAAGCCCGTCTCTCTTTGGTGAACCACGAATGGTGAGACTGTGGTCGTTTGACAAGACCACCGATGCGGTTTTGGAAGACGTCGTGGACTACTTAGCAAACCCCGATCCCACCGTGACGTTGGTCATCAGGCATTCCTCTGGGGTGCGCGGCAAAAAGGCCCTGGACCTGATCAAGTCACACGGCGGCGATTGGCTCGTGGTCACCTGCCCCGAACTCAAGTCTGACCGCGACAGAGCGCAATTCTTGAGAGCCGAGGCACACGCCAAACACGTGCGTATTGAGGAAGACGCCGAGAGAATGCTGCTCGACGCAATTGGGAGTGACCTCGCGGAGCTTGCGGCCGGACTGAGCCAACTCACCTCGGACGTGGGGGAGGGGGCTCCCATTACGGCGGAAGTAGTGAAGCGCTATTACGGCGGCCGTGTTGAAACCACGGGGTTTGAACTGGCCGAACACGCCATCGCGGGCAGACGCGGTGACGCCCTCGCGGGACTTCGCCACGCACTCAACACCGGGGTTGAACCGGTGATGATTATTGCGGCGCTCGCCCACAGCCTGCGCAACATGGCACGGGTCGGCGGAACAAGAGGGTCCGTGGCTGATGTCTCCAAAGAATTAGGCCTGCAAAGCTGGCAGGTCCAACGCGCCCGCTCCCAGCTTCAAGGCTGGGATGAGGTGGGTCTTGGCGTGGCCATTATGGAAGTGGCGCGCACCGATGCTGCCCTAAAGGGCATGGGTTTAGAGCCCGGATATGCGCTCGAACGCTGCGTGGACATCGTGGCCCGACGTGGCCAGGTGCCTGTGGTGAAGCGGGTTTAGAGCGCTGACGCTTTGGAAGCGATCGCCGACTTGCGGTTTGCACCCTGGTTCTTGTGAATAACACCCTTGCTTACGGCTTTGTCGATCTTGCGCGACGCAACCTTCACGGCAGCCTGAGCCTTGTCCTTGTCGCCAGCGGCAATCGCTTCGCGAGCCTGACGAACAACGGTCTTCAGTTCGCTTTTGACGGCGCGGTTGCGCTCTTCAGCCTTCTGGTTGGTCTTGTTGCGCTTGATTTGCGACTTGATGTTTGCCACGAGTTTGTATCTCCGTCGAGGTGATGTTGGGTCGAATCCCACCGCGGGTGTTGCGGGGAAACCTGTGGCCTGCGCACTCAGCAGGAGTGATGGGCCAAACCGCAACGATACCACCCCAATTCGTCTGGGACAAAGGCAAACGCGTGGGAGAATCGTTCACGATGTCTGCATCTTCTCCGGCCCCGCTGCGTCCGGCGGCCACCGACCCGTCGCGTTTGCGCAATTTCTGCATCATCGCGCACATCGACCACGGCAAATCCACCCTCGCCGACCGGATGCTGCAGCTCACCGGAATCGTCGATCAGCGGCAAATGCGCGAGCAATACCTCGACCGCATGGATATCGAGCGGGAGCGCGGAATCACCATCAAATCCCAGGCGGTGCGCATGCCGTGGGTGTCGCAGGGGGACATGTATGCGCTGAACATGATTGACACTCCCGGCCACGTGGATTTCAGCTATGAGGTATCCCGCTCTCTCGCCGCGTGTGAGGGCGCAATTTTGTTAGTCGATGCGGCCCAGGGAATCGAAGCGCAAACTCTCGCGAACCTCTATCTGGCGCTAGATAACGACCTCGAAATTATCCCGGTGTTGAACAAAATCGACCTTCCCGCGGCTGAGCCAGACCGTTACGCCGAAGAGCTCGCCCAACTCATCGGCTGCTCACCCGATGATGTCCTGCGGGTGAGTGGAAAGACTGGTGCGGGGGTGTCTGAGCTTCTTGATCGCGTGGTCGAGCGGGTTCCCGCGCCCTCGGGCGATGTGGACAAGCCCGCGCGGGCGCTTATTTTTGACTCGGTCTATGACGCCTACCGCGGTGTGGTGACGTATGTGCGAATGATTGATGGGCGGCTGAAGCCGCGCGATCGCATCGAAATGATGTCTACCAAAGCCCAACACGAACTGCTCGAAATTGGCGTGATTTCCCCCGAACCAATCCCCTCACAAGGTCTCGCCGTGGGCGAGGTGGGGTATTTGATTACCGGGGTGAAAGACGTACGCCAATCAAAGGTGGGAGATACCGTCACCACCGCGCGCGACGGTGCTACTCAGGCCTTGGCAGGGTATGTGGAGCCTAAACCCATGGTGTTTTCCGGGCTCTATCCGCTTGATGGGAGTGACTATCCGGATTTGCGGGAAGCGCTTGACAAGCTCAAACTCTCCGACGCGGCACTCGTATACGAACCAGAAACGTCGGTGGCGTTGGGCTTTGGTTTCCGTTGCGGATTCTTGGGGCTATTGCACCTAGAAATCGTGCGGGAGCGTCTCGAGCGTGAGTTCGGTATCGACCTCATCGCAACAGCGCCGTCTGTGGTCTACGACGTCACCTTGGATACCGGTGAAGAAGTTCAGGTGACGAACCCGAGCGAGTTCCCCACCGGCCGCATCGGTGCGGTGAGGGAGCCGGTCGTGAACGCCGCGATTTTGGCGCCGAAAGACTATGTCGGGGTGATTATGGAGCTCTGTCAGTCCCGCCGCGGAACACTGCAGGGAATGGAATATCTCGGGAGCGACCGGGTAGAGATTCGCTACGTCATTCCTCTGGCAGAAATCGTGTTCGACTTCTTTGACCAGTTGAAGTCAAAGACCGCGGGCTACGCCTCGCTCGACTACGAGCCCTCGGGATTGCAAGAAGCCGACCTCGTCAAAGTGGACATTTTGTTGCAGGGCGACCGAGTTGATGCCTTTAGCGCCATCGTGCACAAAGACAAGGCCTACGCCTACGGCGTTTTGATGACGGGTCGGTTGCGTGAGCTCATTCCTCGTCAGCAGTTTGAGGTGCCCATCCAGGCGGCCATTGGTGCGCGGGTAATCGCCCGTGAAACCATTCGTGCCATTCGTAAAGACGTGTTGGCAAAGTGCTACGGCGGTGACATTTCTCGTAAGCGCAAACTCTTGGAGAAACAAAAAGAGGGCAAGAAGCGCATGAAGATGGTGGGCCGAGTGGAAGTTCCCCAGGAGGCTTTCATCCAAGCACTCTCTGGCGATGTCGAAAAGAAGAAAGACTAGAGCGATGGCGTCGAATCGTTCGTCTGGCTTCCGCACGCTCCTGGTGAGCGT
>JBMSHQ010000079.1:0-3287 GCA_049416945.1 Pontimonas sp.
CCTCCAACCCGCAGAGCCCACAGTGCAGCAACTACACCGCCAACAACCAGAGCAAGGAGCGGCCCGAGCCGGGTCATGGTCCTCGCTGGAGCAGTGGTCGTCATGTGTCCAGGTTAGGCCAGTGCCCTCTGCGTTTCTGATGCCACAATGGGCGCATGAAGGCGATTTCACTGACAGAAAATGGCGGACCAGAGGTTCTTGTGCTGAGAGAGGTTGACGAGCCCGTTGCTGGCGTGGGCGAGGTCATCGTCAAGTTGGAGTGTGCCGGGGTCAACTACATCGACGTCTACCACCGTGAGGGTCGCTATCCGCTGGAGCTTCCTTTTACTCTCGGCCAAGAGGGTGCAGGGGTAATTGCTTCCCTCGGGGAGGGAGTGACCGGGTGGCGCGTCGGCGATCGCGTGTGTTGGTCGATGAGTGGGGGAAGCTACGCGGAATATGCCCAGGTTCCGGCCGGCCGTCTGGCCGCTATTCCGGAGGGCCTTTCGTCGAAGACTGCCGCGGCTGCATTGCTTCAGGGCCTCACTGCTCACTACCTCACAACCAGTGTCTATCCGGTGGAGGCTGGCACCGTGACGGTCGTGCACGCCGTGGCCGGTGGGGTGGGCTTGTTGCTCAGCCAAATGATTGCTGCGAAAGGCGGCACGGTCATCGGCACCACTTCGAGTGAGGAAAAAGCTCAGCGAGCGCGCGAATACGGCGCCCATCACGTCATTCGATACGACCACGTCGATTGGGTCACAGAGGTGCGGTCACTCGTTGGTGAACACGGTGTTGATGTGGTTTATGACGGTGTGGGAGTTGACACGTTCGAAGGGGGACTCTCCGTCTTGCGGCCGCGGGGCATGATGTCCCTGTTCGGCGCCTCGAGTGGCGCGGTGCCCCCGTTTGATCTTCAACGACTAAGCCCTCTCGGTTCGTTGAACGTGACTAGGCCAAGCTTGCAGCACTTCATCGATGACCCGGATGAGTTTCGCTGGCGAGTATCGGAGCTGTTCGACTCGATTCTCTCCGAGGAGCTGACGGTTACCATTGCCGCCGAGTTTCCTCTTGCTGAAGCAGCAGACGCCCATCGCGCGCTGCAGTCGCGCAACTATTCCGGGAAAATCCTTCTCACGCCCTAGGGTGTGGTGGCGCGAACGGTGATGTTGACCACCGTCGCCTGATCATCGGCAAGCCAGGCGTAGTCGACGTCCCACTCGCCGTTGGTGAGCTGTATCAGCCGCATGTCTTGAATGTCCTGCTCGCTCACCACTCCAAAGCCGTTTGCTTGCAATCGCTCTGCCCCGGCGATGGCCGCGTCAGCATCCGCGACGGATAACGCTAAGTTCCACACGTCGCCATCGGCGTATGAGAAGACGACGTCCCCCTCGGGAATCAACACAGCCTGTGGCCAGTCCGCAGGTATCTCGGTGCCCAGCGGCATCTCTAGCGAAATATCGCTGTTTTCGGCGATGAATTGTTGAACGCTGGGGGGCATCGACTCGATGGCTCCCTTGATGGCACCATCCACCACGGCCGACACACATCCCGTGAGTACTAGTGGCGCCAGGAAGAGGAGAGCACCCATTCGACGGATGAGAGGGGAGGTTGACCTAAGCATCGCCTGACGAGACTAGCGCCCCATCCTTGTGGTGGAGGGGAGGCGAGGTAGTGTGAGTGAGCGATGACACGACTTCGAGCGGTGTGGGCAGGGCTAATCGACATCGCCCTCGTCACTGTCCACCGCCTGCTCAACGTGGTGCGCGGCCCGGCCATCCACATTCTGGTGACCGGACCCGACGACGTCTCGATGTCAGCCATCACCGCGGCGATGAAGTCCTCTTCCAGTCCGCTCTCACGTGTGGTCGATAGACCGGCCTCACAGACGCGGACCGATTTCTCCCGGGTCATCATCACCTCATCGCTTACCGACCTCACTCACTCCTCGAGTGTGTTCTCCACGGTCGGGAGGTACCGCCGAGTGTTCGTGGTGGCAGCTACCGCAGACCCGCGGGATCTCGTTTGCGCCCGCTGGCCAGAATTGCCCCACCAGTGGGCAGAAGGTTTTGATTACCGCTTCCAAATAGGCGTCGATGGCACAAAGAGCTTCACCGAACCGGGGGTAATCCCCCGGTTTGAGGGACTCGATGAGTGGCAGAACACTTCCCAGGCAACCGTGGTGACTGTGGGACGCGAGAAACTCATTGACAATCCGTCCGAAGCCATGGAAACGCTGGCACTAGCCCTTCCCGCCTCGCCTTCGTGGTTACGCTCCGCTGTGAAATCCCTCGTTCCTTCGCTCCCCGCGAGTTCGCGGTGGAACGAGAGCACTGACACCAAAGCCAGGGTTGCCCAACAAGTGGCGCTCGCCCCCGCCCTTGAAGACAGAGCCTTTGCTTTGGGCTATTCGACGAAAGCGCCCAAGCTAACCAAAAAACAGGCTCCTGGCACGATCATTGCGTTTCACACCCCCGATGAGATTTACCGAGAAGAGGCAGCCCGGTTGAAGAAAACTCTCGACGCCCTGGGCCTGAACTATAAGTTCTTCGAAGTAACGCCTGAGAAAAACTGGGTGAGAACTACACTGCTCAAACCCAGTTGGATTGCGAAGGCGAGAGAAGAGCTTCCGGGGCCACTGCTATATATCGACGTTGATGCCTATGTTCACCATGACCCATGGCAATTCTTGTCAGGTTTCGACGGCGACCTCGCAGCGGTGGTGTATCGCAACGGCCAGCTCAACAGCGCAACGATTTGGATTAACGACACTTCAGGCGCTAGGGCACTTCTTGCTGACTGGAATTCTCGAGCGGCCAGTCGTCGACACGATGACCAGGGCGACTTGACGGCAACGGGAGACAACGGCGATCAGGGCGTGCTCAAGCTTGCGGTGCTGGCAGATGAGCAAAGTGAGCAACCTCGTTATCGTTTCCAGCGCCTGCCTGTAAACCTGGCCTATATCTTCGACCGCCTGGATACCTATAGGGTCGGCCCGGTGGCAATTGAACAGCTCCAGGTGAGCAGGGAATCAGCAGAGAACGACAAGCGCCTCGCGAGAAGGCGGGAGCGCCTTAAGGAACTGGAGAAGACGGTTTCAGAGAACTAAGCGTCTCCCACTCGCTCCCACAGCTTCGCGACAATCCACCACTTACCGTCAATGCACGAAAGACTCAAGTAGTCCTGCATTACTCCGCCAAACATCTGCAACTGTGGTTTGACCATTGCTGCGGTGTCGGAGATTTGGTCGAAAAGCAAGATTTCTTCGCGTCGCTTCTCTCCGAGCGAGTGCGGTGACTGCCGAGCGG
>JBMSHQ010000080.1:0-3262 GCA_049416945.1 Pontimonas sp.
GAAGCTGTTCGATAAACCAATCCCGAAAGACCTCTGATTGGCCGCGCGCGAGCCTCTTCTCGCTGACGCTCGTTCTCCGCCCGGTGGGTGCGTCGGGCCTCCCACCAAGAGGAGAGCGCCATGACGGGGCCCAAGAGTGCAAACACCAGCACATAGCTTGACCGGAGAACAATGAACAGCACAGCCGACACGACGAGTGGTGCGAGCAGGGCAATGAGGGGGAAGCGCGGGGCTGGCCGCCCCTCTTCAGAGTGCACGCAGTGATGTGACCGCATGGAGGCGGTGCAGACCGGAAACTCGGCGCCTACTGGGAAATACTGCTGCGCGGTGCGGATTGTGGACTACTGGAGGGTGAGTACGACGGACCCCAATTGAAGGTCCGACCCTCGCACCACGAAGTAACGTTCAAACGGGATGCACTGCAGGGGTGCTCGACCCGGCTCGCTGATTACTGTGCCCATGATGCTGTTGACATCTTCGATCCAAAAAAGACCATCCTCTACACCGCAGCGCAGGTGGAAAGCATCAACCGAGTTGTCGGGTGCGGTGAGAGAAATCCACACCATCTCATCGCCCTCGGGTGCAGATTCCGCGGAACCAATGCCACTGAGCGCCTCACCCAGGGTGAACTGCCGGCCATCAGTCGCGTGAAGAACAAAGCGCGTTTGAGCACGAGACGACTGCTGCAACCGCTCCGGCCAGCTCGAGGTCCGACCGCCTGCACGCTGTGGCTCCGAAGACTCTTCAGCCACCGGCTTGTACTCCTCAGATTCAACTCCATCAGTACTGCTGTGTGCACCCTGTCCTACTCGGGTGATGTTCTTGATAATCCAGTCGGTTGTGCGCGAAAGTGTCGAGCGCTTCTGTTCTTCCTCTGATTCAGATTCGTGCTCGGCACTCTCTGCTTGCTCGGTGACAGGAGGTTCGGGTTCGAGGGGTGCCTTCTTCGGAAGCGGGTTGACCCGCGATTGGCCACACTGGGGGCAAAACAGGCTCGTGCGAACCACTAATTTGCCGCAGCGAGAACACTCCTCTGGTGGCGCCACATCATCTCGGTCGAACAAGCTCACGAGGGCAGGTTACCGGCCCGTGGTCTTTAGTCGACGGAGGCAGGCGGAGCCTACGACACACGCGGAAACCCTCAAGCTGAAATTGAGCCTGCGCCCAGCTAGAGCCCTTACTGTAAGCGAGTCGAAATCTGTTTTCTCCGCGGTGAAAGGACCAGTGAGCTTGTCGAGCGAAAGCATCGAACCTCGCGAGGATAGTCGCTCCAGCGACCGCTCGTTGGTGTCCGATCTCGGCGGACTCATCGTTTCTGTCGTTGCCGCCCTGGCTGTGGCAGGTGTGGCCGCCCTCTCGAGCTCGGCAGCAATCGAGGGTTGGTACGCCGCGTCGGAAAAGACCATCTGGACCCCACCCAACGAGGTGTTTGGCCCCATTTGGGGTCTTCTCTACACTCTGATGGCGGTCGCGGCCTGGCTTGTGTGGCGCCAGCCCATCAGCAGTAGCCGCTACGTCGCACTCGGCTTGTATGCGGGCCAATTGGCCATGACGGCGGCGTGGACCCCTCTGTTTTTTGTGGGTTATGACCTCGTGGGTGGCGTGGGGCTGTGGGTGTCCCTGGTGTGGATTGTGTTACTCGACTTTGTGGTTCTCACCACCGTGGTGCGCTTCTGGGCGGTCAGTAAGGTCGGCGCCGTGCTGATGCTGCCCTACTGGATGTGGTTGCTGTTTGCCACGGCGTTGAATGCCTCCATCGCAGTCATGAACAGCTAACCTCAGCCTGGGGGTGCAGAAATGACGCTAGGAACCAGGCTGTGGCGGGGCTTTGTCGTGCTTCTCGCGCTCACAGCAATTGGTGGACAGGGTGCTCTGGCCTGGGGCGCTACGTGGGTTACCGACAATCGTCAGTGGATTAGTGACCGCGCCTTTGCGCTGCAGTTCGAACCGGACCCGGAGCTATTAAATTACGTCCGGGATGCGGCCCTCACCGAAGAAGGAGAGATTTATCTCTTCGCGTCGCTTCCAGAAATTGTTCCCGCCGGTGAATTTGACCGTTACTGCTCGCGTGACGAACCGGGAATCGGCGTGTTGGGCTGCTATCGCCTGGCCGAAAAACGCATCTATCTCTACGACGTGACCGATGAGCGGTTAGAAGCGATGGAGCCGGTGATTGCCGCGCACGAGATGCTCCACGCAGCGTGGCACCGATTCACTATCGCCGAGCAACAACGGCTTGCCGGATTGCTCGAGGAAGGCTTTGCCGCGCTGCCAGACGACCACCCTTTGCACGAGCGCATCGCAAGTTACGAAGCGAACGACCCCAATTCGCGCATTCCTGAGCTCTACGCCCTGATGGGCACGGAAATCGCTGAACTCCCCGAGGAGCTCGAGCAGCATTACAGAACCTTCTTCACCGACCGCTCCTCTGTTGTCGCCCTAGCCGATGAGGTTTACGCCATCTTTGCGACCTTCGATAGTGAGTTGCAGTCACTCGCCGATGACCTGAAAGCGCGAAGCGACATCATCGACGGGCTGAAGGCCCAGTATGAACTCGACTCCTCAGTCCTGGGAGCTGACATCAGCGTCTACAACGAACGGGTTGCTCGCTATAACGCCGGTGAGGACGTCTCTGGCTCTAACCGTTTTGATGCCGAGCGTGACGACCTCATCGCTCGACAGCAAGCGCTCAAGGCTGAGAGAGACGAGATTCTGCGTCAGATTGACGAGTACAACGCACTGCTTGACCAGTTGAACATTCTGAACCAGGAACTGGGCGAGCTCAATCAGGGAATCAACATCACCCTGGAGGAGCAGGAGAGCATCGGCGACACAGAGGAAGTCGCCTCACAATAGGGAGGCCATACACTGGGCAGATGGCTCAGCACAGCGCTCTTACCATCGACTCTCCTCTTGGTCTGATCACCCTTCGGGCGGTTGACGGCGTGCTAACCGGGCTGGAGATCGGGGTGTCCCAGAAGGACGATTCAACAGAGCTTCAACCCGTCCTCACCCGCGCGGCATCACAACTGGCCGAATATTTCCAGGGGGTGCGCACCAGTTTCGACCTCCCCGTGAGCGCCGGCGGCACTGACTTCCAAGACGAGATTTGGCAGACACTGCTCGAAATCCCCTACGGCGTCACTCTCAGCTACGAACAACTCGGCGAGGCCGCAGGTCACCCCGGAAAAGCGCGGGCTGTGGGCGGTGCGGTAGGAAAAAATCCCATTCCAATCATCATTCCTTGCCACCGCGTCGTGGG
>JBMSHQ010000081.1:0-3211 GCA_049416945.1 Pontimonas sp.
CGTTGAGCTTGCTCATCATCATTCTTGTTGTGAGACCCCAGGGATTGCTGGGCCGAAAAGAACGCATAGGTTAGGGGCGAATCATGGACTGGGGATCAATTCTCTCTAATACAGCGCAGCAATTACTCAGCCCTGCGACAATGGCATTTGCCCTTGCCGCTTTGGGTCTCGCCATTCATTTCGGTTTTGCAGGACTGCTCAACATGGGTATTGCCGGGTTTATGGCGGTCGGCGCCTACGGTTATGCCATCTCAATTCTGACCTTCGGCTTTCCTTGGTGGGCTGCCGCGCTGGTAGGAATCGTCGCCTCAGTGATCTTGGCCATCATCATGGGAATTCCGACGTTGCGATTGCGTGGCGATTACCTGGCAATTGTGACCATTGCGGGTGCCGAAATTCTGCGGCTGTTGTTCTTGACGACGGCAAACCAAGAAATTACCGGTTCGGCAGACGGCCTCTTTGGTTACCACGCAAGTTTTCGAGCCGCAAACCCCTTCCCCGAAGGCACCTACGGGTTTGGCCCGTGGACGTATAACGAGGTCGAGTTTTGGGTGTTAATCTTGGGCCTGATTCTGCTTGGCTTGGCGGTCCTCTTCGTTTGGCGCCTGATTCACAGCCCCTGGGGTCGTGTGATCAAGGGCATTCGCGAAGACGAGGACGCGGTCCGTGCTCTGGGAAAGAACGTCTTCAGCTACAAGATGCAGGCGCTGATTATCGGTGGTGTGATTGCGGCGATCGGTGGAATCGTTTACGCACTTCCCAGTGCGGTGAACCCAAACGTTTATGTCACGTCACTTACCTTCTTCGTGTGGACGGCGTTGCTGCTCGGAGGCGCGGCGACGGTGTTTGGTCCTCTTTTGGGAGCCATAATTTTCTGGGTGCTCCAGGCCTTCTTGAGCAATGTTCTTCCGGCATTGGTGTCCTCGGGAATAATGCCGTTTGTGACCGCCACCCAAGCGGCCACTCTTCGATATGTGCTCGTTGGTGTGGGCCTCGTCCTACTGGTGGTGTTCAGGCCTCAAGGAATCTTGGGCGACAAGAGGGAGTTGACCTTTGTCAAGTAGTAGCCAAAAACCTCAAAGTGTCGAAAAGACCACCGGACTACACGTCGGTGAAATCGAACCGGGCGTCAAGAAGGTCGACCCGATCATCACTATTGATAAGGTTCACCGTCAGTTCGGTGGTCTGACCGCTGTCGACGTGGACCACCTCGAGATTCCTCGGGGGGTCATCACCGCGTTGATTGGACCCAATGGAGCGGGCAAGACCACTTTGTTCAACCTGTTGACCGGCTTCGACAAGCCCGACACAGGAGAGTGGACGTTTGATGGCGACAACATCGCCGGCGTTCCCGCCTACAAGCTCGCTCAAAAGGGCCAAGTGCGCACCTTCCAGCTGACCAAGGCTCTCGGGCTGCTCACTGTGTTGGAGAACATGAAGCTCGGGGCAAAACACCAGACGGGTGAACGGTTCCTCTCCTCGCTTTTCCCATTCATCTGGAAGAAGCAAGATGACGAAATCGCGGAAAAGGCGATGGGACTGCTCAAGAAGTTCAAACTCGATGCTAAGAAGGACGACTTTGCGGCGAGTCTCTCGGGCGGTCAGCGCAAGCTGCTAGAGATGGCCCGTGCGCTGATGAGTGACCCCGAGCTGGTCATGTTGGACGAGCCGATGGCTGGTGTGAACCCCGCATTGACCCAGAGTCTTCTCGACCACATTCTGGATCTTAAGAAAGAGGGCATGACTGTTCTCTTCGTCGAGCACGACATGCACATGGTGAGCCACATCGCCGACTGGGTGGTGGTGCTCGCTGAAGGTCGCGTAGTTGCCGAGGGTCCGCCCGATGTGGTGATGAAGAACCCCGCCGTGATCGACGCCTACCTGGGCTCTCACCAGGACGTCGATTTGGGCGCAGTAACCGGCCGTATCCCCAAAGTTTCCGAGTAGAGGCGCCAGGAGAATATCTATGACTGACTCGAACGCTCCCGTCATCGAGGTCGACTCGCTCGTCGCGGGTTACCTCCCCGGGGTCAACATTCTCAACGGCTGCAGCATTGAAGCCCGCCAGGGTGAGTTGATTGGCATTATCGGTCCTAACGGAGCGGGTAAATCCACTCTGCTCAAAGCCATTTTTGGCCAAGTCAATATTCGCGATGGCCACGTGAAGCTTCACGGCGACGACATCACGGGGCTGAAGGCGAACAAGTTGGTTGAGCGCGGTGTGGGCATGGTGCCGCAGAACAACAACGTGTTCCCGAGCCTGACAATCGAAGAAAACTTCCAAATGGGTGTCTACCAAGACCCCAAGCTCTTCGATGAGCGTTTGGATTTTGTCGTCGGCCTATTCGCAGAACTCAAGAATCGTCTGAAGCAACGCGCTGGTTCTCTCTCCGGTGGTGAGCGCCAGATGGTGGCGATGGGTCGCGCATTGATGATGGACCCGAAAGTCCTGCTTCTTGACGAGCCCTCAGCGGGCCTGTCGCCGGTTCGTCAAGACGAGGCCTTCATTCGAGTCTCAGAAATCAATAAGGCCGGTGTGACCACCATCATGGTGGAGCAGAATGCCCGTCGATGCCTCCAGATTTGTGACCGCGCGTACGTGCTCGACCAGGGCACCGACGCCTACACAGGGACCGGCCGAGAGCTTCTGAACGACCCGAAGGTGATCAGCCTCTACCTGGGAACCCTCGGAGCCTAAAGGCTCCCTGTGAGAGCCCTAGAGGGGCTATCTGTGGCGTGCCTGCACCTAATGGCACGCATAGGACATCTCGTGCCCGACCACACGTCGCTGTAAAAGCGCAGGGCCCCGGGTTTCCCCGGGGCCCTGCGTTACCTCTAGTGAGGCAACAGCTACTTAGCCTTCGTAGACCACGTAGGTGTTGTCAGCAACGTAGATGTACTTTCCGATGCTGGCTTCGGTCGGGTCGCCCACCTCGTTGAAGGTGATCGGACCGGAAACGCCGTCGTAGTCGGCGACGCCGCCACCGTTGATGATCTCAGCGCACTCAGCGAAGCTGGTGCACTTGGTTCCACCACCGGTACCACCGGAGACTTCCTGCAGCTTCGAAGCGATTACAGAACCGCTTTCGGTGCTACCAGCAGCCAAGGCCGCCAGAGCAAGAAGCACAGTCGAGTCGTAGGACTCGGCACCGTAGGCGAAGACACCCTCGAGGTCTGCGTTGCCTTCAGCAACCCAGTTGTCGTTCATGCG
>JBMSHQ010000082.1:0-3111 GCA_049416945.1 Pontimonas sp.
GGAGCGCGACTTGGTCGCGGAATACCGCGAGCGTGCTGCCCGCGCTGAAGCCGAATTGGCGAACTTCCGGACCCGGGTCGAGCGTGACCGTCAGGCAAACCGTGAAGCGATCATCGTGGAGGTGATTCGCTCACTTTTGCCCGCGGTGGATGATCTCGACCGCGCGGACGCACACGGTGACCTGGCAGGAACACCCCTGGAGCTCGTGGCACAAAAGATCCGTCAAAGCTTTGAGCGCTACGGCATGGCTCCGGTGGGAGAGGTCGGTGAAGCATTCGACCCCGCCAAACACGAAGCCATGGTTCGACTACCCAACCCAGATGTGAATCACGACACGGTCGCTGACGTGATCGAGGTCGGCTACCTCTTGGGTGAGAAGCTCGTGCGCCCCGCCAAAGTGGCTGTTCATTCGCCCCAGACCGAAGACAACTAACCCCCGAAAAGGAGGTGTTCGATGGCAAGCCAAGACTGGTTAGAAAAAGACTTCTACAAAGTCCTTGGTGTGTCCAAGGACGTCTCTGATGCGGAGTTAAAGAAGGTCTATCGGAAACTCGCCCGCACCTACCACCCCGATGCCAACCCGGGTGACGACGCTGCCGAAAAGAAGTTCAAAGACATCTCTGAGGCCTATTCGGTTCTCTCTGACCCGAAAGAACGCGCCGAATACGACCAGATTCGCGCCATGGCTCAAGGGGGACCTCGGTTCACCGCGGGCGGTGGCGGTGCTGGGGGGTTCGAAGACATCTTCGGCGGCATGTTTGGTGGTGGCATGCCACCGCGCGGTGGCCAAGGCGGATTCGGCAATCTTTTTGAGGGCTTGTTTGATCAGGGCATGGGTGGTGGTTACCCCGGTTACCGCGAGCCGATGAAAGGCCAAGACGTCCAAGCTCGAATCACCCTCGATTTGCCGACGGCTGTCGAGGGTACGACCGTGAGCGTGGACACCCCCAGTGGCAAGAAAGTCACCGCAAAGATTCCTGCCGGGGTCAAAGACGGTCAGAAGGTGAGACTGCGGGGCAAAGGACAACCGAGCCCCAACGGTGGGCGGGCCGGTGACGTCATCATCACGGTCGGAGTGCCGAAGCACGCCGTGTTCTCCAGAGAAGATAACCACCTGAGAGTGGTTGTCCCCGTCACCTACGCCGAAGCGGCGTTGGGTGCCACCATCGAAGTTCCCACGCTTTCTGGCGACATTGTGAAAGTGAAGGTGCCGCCCGGAACCCAGAGTGGCCAAGTGATGCGGGTGCGCGGTCGCGGTGTCACCAGTAGCGACGGCATAGGTGATCTTCTGGTCGAAGTGAAAGTGGCTGTGCCGACGAGTCTCTCGAAGACTCAAAAAGCGCACCTCGAAAAGTTTGTGGATTCGTTGCCCAAAGACAATCCGCGCGACGATCTGATTTCTAAGGCCAAGCGGTAGGGGGTGGATTCGTGTATTCCCAAGACATGGACGAAAACACTCCCCTGTTCCCCATTGCTACGGCTGCTGAACTCAGTGGGCTTCACCCCCAAACCCTTCGTCAATACGACCGATTGGGTTTGGTGAGTCCTACCCGCACCGCGGGGCGGACGAGGCGCTATTCGATGCGCGACATTGTGGCGCTTCGGGAAGTCCAAGCGTTGAGTGCGGAGGGGTTGAACCTCGAGGGCATTAAGAGAATTTTGACGCTGCAGAAGGAAAACCATGAGTTGTCTACTCGGGTTCGACAACTCGAAAGCGCCCTGGCTGATGAGGTGGTGCGCCGCCAAGGCCGGAGAGTGTTTGCGGCCGGTGCGGAAGGAGAAGTGATTCCCCTTCGCGCAGGTGAGCGCGCCCAGCGGGCCAACCAAGTCGTGGTGTGGAATCCGCTGTGGCGAATGTGGAGTGAGTGGTTTACCCCACCTGAAGAGAAGAAAGAAGTGGAGAGAGGATCGTGAACGAGCAACAGGGTGACCAGAAGTCTGCCTTGGAGCAGTTTGGCCAAAATCTGACCAAGATTGCGGCGGAAGGAAAACTCGACCCCGTCATCGGACGTGACGCCGAGATTCGACGTGTCTCCCAAGTCTTGACTCGTCGGACCAAGAACAACCCCGTCTTGATTGGTGAGCCGGGTGTCGGCAAGACCGCGGTAGTCGAAGGTCTCGCCCAGCGCATTGTCGCGGGTGACGTCGCCGACTCGTTGAAGGACAAGCAGCTCATTTCGCTCGATATGGCGGCGTTAGTCGCCGGTGCGAAGTATCGCGGTGAATTCGAAGAGCGGCTCAAAGCTGTGCTCAAAGAAATTAACGAGGCCGAGGGCCAGATCATCACCTTCGTCGACGAGCTGCACACTCTGATGGGCGCCGGTGGCGGCGAAGGTTCGGTCGCAGCCGCGAACATGCTCAAGCCCATGCTCGCCCGCGGAGAGTTGCGTCTAATTGGCGCCACCACCCTGAATGAATATCGCGAATACATCGAAAAAGACGCCGCCTTAGAGCGTCGCTTCCAGCAAGTGTTCGTGGGTGAACCCAGCGTGGAAGACACCGTGGCGATTCTTCGAGGCTTGAAAGAGCGCTACGAAGCACACCACAAGGTGACGATCGCCGATAGTGCTTTAGTGGCGGCGGCCACCCTTTCACACCGTTACATCACCTCCCGCCAATTACCCGATAAAGCCATCGACCTCATCGACGAAGCGGCGAGCCGGCTAAAGATGGAGATCGAATCTTCTCCGGTCGAGATTGACGAGCTTCGTCGCATTGTCGACAGGATGAAAATTGAAGAGCTCGCGCTGAAGAAAGAAAAGGACGACGCGTCAAGAGAGCGACTCACGAAACTGCGCGAGGACATGGCGCAGAAACAGGCGGAGCTCGGGGCGCTACAAGAGCGTTGGGCTCAGGAAAAAGCATCCCTACAGGACGTCGGCGAATTGAAGACCAAACTGAATGATGCCCGCATTGAGCTCGACCGAGCGATGAGGGAAGGTGACTACCAAGAAGCCTCCAAGCTCAACTACGAAGTGATTCCCGGCATCGAATCGCAGATTCAACAAGCCGAGCAGGCCGAACACTCCGGTGAGCGCATGGTGAATGACCAAGTAACCGACGACGATATCGCCGCGGTCGTGGCTGCCTGGACCGGCATCCCTGTTGACA
>JBMSHQ010000083.1:0-2952 GCA_049416945.1 Pontimonas sp.
GAGGAAGAAGATTTCTAGTGCGAGAAGCATGTGCCTAGTTTACGACGGCAAAGACGGCAAACACTGCGCTCGTGCTGAGAGTAATCACGGTGCTTCCTGTCACCGCCAAGGTGAGGCGCTTGACCAGGCCCCCGCGCTGGAACGCCACAATCTGCAACACAAAAGTCGCAAGTACCGACGCTGCGAGGACAGCCACCAGGCTCTCGACTCGGTCGGTGTCCCCCACGGCAAAACCCACCCAAATAACACCGAGGGCAGTTAGCACCCAGATGGGTACCACGTGCGTCCAGAGGGTTCCCATGCCCCAATGCTAGGGCGCCGTTAGACTGTGGAGGTCCGAGTTCAGGGAAGCGGAAAGAAGGACCTGGCATGGCCAGCATCTTGATGCTCAGCGGGAGTGACCATTCTCAGGTCCTTCCCTCGCTGTCTCTGCTTCCCCACCGGGTGAAGACCATCCCGGCGGAACCCGCCTCGCTTGTTCGCGCTCCGAGCGCCGAGGTCGTCATGGTCGACGCACGAGGAGATTTGTCGCAGGCAAAAGCCTTGTGTCGCATTCTTCAAACCACCGGAATGTCCTCAGCACTCGTTGTTGTCGTCACTGAGGGTGGTATGCCCGCGTTGAATTCCGAATGGGGCTTTGACGACGTCATTTTGAGTCACGCGGGCCCCGCAGAAGTGGACGCCCGTATTCGGCTGGTGTTGAGCCGTGGCGATGCCAAGCCGGGCTCAGAGATGATTCAGTCATCCGGGGTCACCATCGACGAGGTGAGCTACCAGGCAAAGGTCAACGGTCGGGCCATGGACCTCACCTTCAAAGAATTCGAACTCCTCCGCTTCTTGATCGCCCACCCCAATCGCGTCTTTACTCGCGAACAGCTACTAAGCGAGGTCTGGGGCTATGACTATTACGGAGGCACCCGCACTGTCGACGTTCATGTCAGACGCCTTCGAGCCAAGCTTGGTGACATGGAATCTTTGATTGGCACCGTAAGAAACGTGGGCTATCGCTTCACCGTGGCAGACAATGCGGGAGAGAACTCGGACACCTTCTCGGCGTCACCTCGCTAAACCCTTCCAACCCCGGTTACCCGCTGTTCACCCGGTGGTGATTGGATATTCCCCGTGGAAATAAACGAATCAGACTATGAAGTCGAAACCGGTGTCGGTGGCGACTTCATTGACGACTTCGACGAAGGTATGCCTGATTCGTCTGATCTGCCCGTTGAGCGATTCATCGACCGAGAGCTGAGCTGGCTGTCGTTCAACCAGCGCGTATTAGAACTCGCTGAGGACCCTGCTACTCCCCTACTAGAGCGAGTGAAGTTCCTCGCGATTTTTGCTTCGAACCTCGATGAGTTCTTCATGGTGCGAGTGGCTGGCTTGAAACGCCGCATCATGACCGGCATCGCGGTTCCGAACAACACCGGCCGCAGCCCTCAAGACGTCCTCGATGGCATCAGTGAGCGCGCCCACGAATTACAGCTACGTCATGCACAGGCGTTTCACGAGGTGGTGAAACCCGCCCTCGACGCCCAGTTCGTTCACGTCGAGTCGTGGAGCGACCTTGAGGAAGCGGATCGTGCAAATCTGGACGAGATTTTTACCGAGCAAATCTTCCCAGTGCTCATGCCCCTCGCCGTCGACCCCGCACACCCCTTTCCCTACATTTCAGGTCTGTCGCTTAACCTCTCGGTACGCATTCGGGACCCTCGTTCGGGCCGGGTGGAATTTGCGCGGCTCAAAGTGCCACCGATTCTCTCCCGTTTCATTCCCCTGCCCGATGACGGCAGTGGCCGAATGCGGTTTATCCCCATCGAAGACTTGATTTCGAACCACGTGCAAGAGCTCTTCCCCGGAATGGAAGTGCTCGAACACCACGAATTCAGGGTCACGAGAAACGAAGACGTCGAGATTGATGAGGACGAATCAGAAAACCTGATTCAAGCGCTGGAGCGCGAGCTTCTGCGCAGACGCTTTGGCCCGCCTATTCGCCTGGAAATCACCGATGACATGGATGATCTCACCCTTGAGCTCCTAGTCAACGAATTGGGTATTACCGAACAAGAGGTGTATCGACTTCCCGCACCCTTGGGCCTCAATGGGTTATTTCAGTTGGGTGATATCGACCGGCCGGACTTGAAATACCCGAAACACCTCCCGGTCACCCCGGTGGGTCTGCTACCGGGTGAACCCACGGAAGAGCCGGACATTTTTCGCTCTCTTCGTCGGGGGGACGTGTTGGTCCACCACCCCTACGAGTCCTTTGCCACCAGTGTCCAGGCCTTTATCGAACAAGCGGCCAAGGACCCTCAAGTCTTCGCCATCAAACAGACCCTTTATCGCACGAGTGGTGACTCGCCCATTATCGAGTCGCTGATACGCGCCGCCCAAGCAGGCAAGTCGGTGCTGGCACTGGTCGAGGTCAAGGCCCGCTTTGACGAGGAGCGCAACATCACGTGGGCGCGGAAGCTCGAAAAAGCTGGCGTGCATGTGGTCTATGGCCTGGTCGGGCTCAAAACCCACTGCAAGCTGGCTTTGGTGATTCGTCAAGAATCCGATGGAACCCTCGGCCACTACGCCCACGTCGGAACCGGAAACTACAACCCCAAGACCTCGCGCCTCTATGAGGACTATGGCTACTTCACCGCTGACGCTCAAGTAGGCAAGGAAGTCACCCGCCTGTTCAATGAACTCTCTGGCTACGCCATTGAGAAGAAGTTCACCAGGCTGCTCGTGGCACCTCGTTACCTGCGTAAAGGCCTGCTGAAACTCATCAAGCAGGAAATCAAGAATGCTGAGGCGGGCGAAGTCGCCTTTGTGAAGCTCAAGCTGAACTCTCTGGTCGACGAGGTCATCATCGATGCGCTCTACCGGGCGAGCCAGGCTGGGGTGAAGGTTGACGTGTGGGTGAGAGGAATTTGTTCGTTGTTACCGGGCGTCGCGGGGTTAAGC
>JBMSHQ010000084.1:0-2845 GCA_049416945.1 Pontimonas sp.
GGTAGGCGCCAAAGGCCCCTGCATCGCGGCGAAACAGAGTGTTGGAAAGTGACACATCACCCCAATAAAAGCCATCGAGGTGGAGCTTCACCAATAGCACGGCGAGGGCATCAGAGAGACGGCGGGCGGTTTCTGGTCTCAGCGTGTGAGAAAACAGTGCGCGATAGGGGAGAGAAAACTTCAGGTGACGCGTCACAAGTGCCGGAGGGAGGGGTTCCCCTTGCTCATCCGTCCGACCCGACACGATTGCGACCGGTTCGACGGATGGCACATCGAGCTTCTCGAGTGTGCGAAGCAGGTCATACTCGCGTCGTGCGAGTTCTTCCGTAGTTTCCTTCACCGCCACGATGTGGTCGCCTAAGTGCACGAAGCGAACGATGTGCCGAGAAATGCCTTTCGGAAGTGCAGCAATGGTGTCATCTGGCCACTTCTCCAACGCTGTCGACCACGGCAGGTCGAGCAGCTCAGGGCTTGGTTCAGCCGCTGAAATAGAGAGGGAACGGGGCATCATGTCTTTCACAAATGTGTGGGGGTCACGGCCTCAGTATCAAGGCCGCGACCCCCATTGGTCTGAACGTCTGGTTACTTGCCGCTGACGACTTCGGCGTTGAGTCGTTCGCCGCTTGAGGCGTCGAACACGTGGACGTGGCGGTCGATCGGGGCCAACACCACGGTGTCGCCCTTCATCGGGTGGTCACGGCCATCGACGCGAGCAACGATTTCGGTTTGCTGTCCGTCAATGTCAGCGTGGCAGTAGAGGTAGCCATCGGCTCCGAGTTCTTCCACCAAATCAACAACCGCAGTAATGCCGTTGCCCTTAGTGCTGACCTCGATGTCTTCGGGGCGCACACCCACCGTCACCGAGTTAGAGCTGGCGTGGGCGGCCGCTTCGCGCTCAAGCGGGACGGTCGCCGAACCAAATTTCAACCCGCCATCGACCAGGGTCGTGTCGAAGATGTTCATGGCCGGAGAGCCGATGAAGCCCGCGACGAACACGTTCGAGGGGCGCTCATACAGCTCGCGCGGAGTGCCTACCTGCTGCAGGACACCGTCTTTCAACACCGCAATGCGATCACCCATGGTGAGCGCTTCTACCTGGTCGTGCGTCACATAGACCGTGGTGACGCCGAGCCGGCGCTGAAGAGAAGCAATCTGCGTGCGGGTCTGCACGCGAAGCTTCGCATCCAAGTTCGACAGAGGCTCATCCATCAAAAACACTTGGGGCTCACGCACAATCGCGCGACCCATTGCCACACGCTGACGTTGACCACCGGAGAGCGCTTTGGGCTTGCGACCCAGGTACGGCTCCAGGTCAAGAAGTTTCGCGGCTTCCAGAACACGCTTCGCGCGCTCTTCCTTCTCAACACCCGCAATTTTGAGCGCAAAGCCCATGTTCTCTGCCACCGTCATGTGGGGGTAGAGAGCATAGTTTTGGAAGACCATCGCGATGTCGCGGTCTTTGGGGGGAATGTCGGTGACATCACGGTCACCAATCATGATGCGGCCCGAGTTGACCTCTTCGAGGCCTGCGAGCATACGCAGAGACGTCGACTTTCCACATCCAGACGGTCCCACTAAGACGAGAAATTCCCCGTCATTGATGGTGAGGTCGAGAGAGTCGACAGCGGGTTTTTCGGTTCCCGGGTAGAGCCGGGTGGCCTTGTCAAAGGTGACGGTAGCCATGGTTGTTCCTCCTTCACCGGCAGGTACGTGCCGGACGATCCGTAGTGATGGAGCGCACACGCCCACTACCGAGCGTGAGTGCTTATCTTCAGTATTCCACGGGTTAGGTTCTGAGCATCAATAAAGATTCCCCCGCTACGATAAGTGGGCTGTCGAGAAGCCACTCTTGTTGGCGCGACAAAGACTTTGAACACAGTGAGGAACTGGGAAAATCGTGGAAGAGCGTCAGACAAAAAACGAAAAGCGTCAAGAGGCACGAGAAAAGGCCCGCCAGATTCGTGAGCAGCAAGCTCGCCAATCGAAGCAGCGCAAGGTCCTCATTCAGTCCGCGGTGGCCGTTGCGGTCGTGGCCGTCATCGCACTCGTCGCCTACTTCATCACTGCATCTGTTCCCGAAGAGGTCGCTGGTCCGAGGAACATGCAATCCGATGGTTTAAAAATCGGTCAAAACTTTGAGGCGGTGCGCACTCCAGCTCTCGAGCCCGGCGCTACCCCTGTTCTGTCGGCGGCAAACCCTGACGGGGTTGCCGCTATCGACGTCTTCGTCGACTATTCGTGCCCCCACTGCGGTGACTTTGAAGCGGTTTATTCAGACCAGTTCAAGGCATGGCTAGAAGAAGGAACTGTCACGGTTGAATACCACCCGCTCTCGTTCCTTGACCCGCAAACAGCTGGTCAGCGCTATTCGACCCGCGCCGCCAACGTCGCAGCGTGTGTGGCTGACATTGAGCCCGATTCCTTCTTTGGCGTGAACGAGGCTCTGCTTCTCAACCAGCCGGCACGCTCGGGCAAGGTGAGCTTCTCTGATGCTGATCTCGTGAGCATCGTCGAATCGGCCGGAGTCTCCAACGTTTCTGAAGTGGAATCCTGCATCAAGGACGAGCGATTTGCCGGCTGGGTGGAAGAGGCCACCCTCCGGGCCATGGGAACCGGTCCGATTCCCGTTCGTGACTCCGAGATTTCAGTCGTCCAGGGAACACCCACTGTTCTTGTGAACGGCAAGTCCTATCAGGGTGCCTCGCCGGCCGATTTGGCCGCGTTCGTGGCGTCCGTGGTAGACATCAACGGAGCTGAGTAGCTAGCGCTTTTTGAATAAGCCGTAGCGCGAGAGGTCAAAGCGACGGCGCCAGGCTAGTTTGCTCTGTGCCGTGGCCAAAGCGCG
>JBMSHQ010000085.1:0-2805 GCA_049416945.1 Pontimonas sp.
GTCACAGCTCGGGCTGTCAGCGCCCTCAAGACCCTTGTTCCCCTGGCTGCGCCTCTATTGAAACAGGGTGGCCAGTTAGTCCTGATGAAGGGCCAGAAGGTGGAAGATGAGGTTCGCGCGGCGGCACCGATTCTCGTGAAGTGGAGTGTGTCTAACCCTGCTATTGAAGTGACCGGGCCAGAGTTTGATACCGAAGAAACGCGCATCTTTCGGGCTACAGTGGGATGACGATACGAATGTTTCACGTGAAACATTGGAGGGAATGCCCGGGTGAGCCAGTCGCAATTTGATAATTCGACTCCGTTGGCTTCCGAGCTCGCTGATCTACCCCACCGACGGGCTGCCTTGGCTCGGGCTGTTGTCCCGAAACCGCCTCGCACACGAGTGATCACGGTTGCAAATCAGAAAGGGGGGGTGGGGAAAACCACCACCGCTGTGAACATTGCGGGCTCTCTTGCTCGCTTTGGTAGCACCGTGTTGGTGATCGATCTCGATCCGCAGGGCAACGCGTCAACTGCTTTAGGTATCGAACACCATGGCGATGTGACCAGTATCTACGACGTCATCGTGGGGGTAACTCCCCTTGCTGACGTTATTCAAGTGAGTCCGGAGAATTCGACGCTGTTGTGCGCACCGTCGAATCTTGATCTTGCTGGCGCAGAAATCGAGTTAGTCTCGATGGCAGCACGGGAGTACCGCCTTCAGCGAGCAGTTCAAGCCTTCCTCGATTCACCCGCGGGGGCAGGCGTCGACTATGTGTTGATTGATTGCCCTCCTTCGCTGGGCTTGCTCACCATCAACGCTTTTGTGGCCGCCACAGAGGTCCTTTTGCCCATCCAATGCGAGTACTACGCCCTCGAAGGCGTCAGCCAACTGGTGAGCAATATCGAGCTCATCAAGGGACATTTGAATCCTGACCTGAGGTTGTCGACCATTGTGCTCACGATGTTTGACACAAGGACCAACCTTGCTCATCAAGTGGTGTCTGATGTCAGGTCGCACTTTCCGAACGAGACGCTAGTCACATTGATTCCACGATCTGTCCGCGTGTCAGAAGCACCGAGTTATGGTCAGACGGTGATTGAGTATGACCAAGGCTCCCCCGGTGCAGTTGCGTATCAGGAGGCTGCCGTAGAAATCGCTACCAGAGGAGCATCACAGTAATGGCGCAAAAGAGAACGGGCCTAGGTCGAGGTATCGGTGCTCTCATTCCGGGAGCACCCGCGACGGGGGATCGCCCCGTTGACGTTTTCTTCCCTGCGAGCGCTGAACAAGGTGACATGGTGTCCATTCCGGGCGCCACGTTGGTGTCTGTTCCGCCCTCGAGCATTCGACCGAACCCTCAACAGCCCAGAAAAGAATTTCGACAAGACGAGCTTGACGAACTCATCCACTCGGTGACGGAGTTTGGTGTTTTGCAGCCGATCGTCGTTCGCCCTTTGTCCTCGCCCGAGGGCACTGTTCAGTTCGAGCTGATTATGGGAGAGCGTCGTCTTCGGGCGGCGACTGCCGCTGGTCTTGCCACAATTCCCGCAGTGGTGCGGGACACTGACGATGATGCGATGCTGCGCGACGCACTGCTGGAAAACCTGCACCGCGCAAACTTGAACCCACTGGAAGAGGCGTCGGCCTATCAGCAGCTTCTTTCCGATTTTGGAATTACCCAGGATGAGCTCGCTGCGAAGCTGGGTCGCTCGCGTCCCCAGGTGACGAATACGTTGCGCCTGTTGCGTTTACCAGCCGATGTCCAGAAGAAGGTCGCTGCAGGGGTCTTGAGTGCTGGCCATGCGCGTGCCCTGTTGTCTATGCCCGATGAGGCGGGGATGTCCACGCTTGCAGACAAGATACTCAAGCGTTCCTTGACCGTTCGTCAGGCGGAAGAGGAGGCTGGTCTCGCGAAGGCTTCCCGCCCTGGGACTCGCAAGGTGCGCGGTGGCGGGCGAAGTGAAGGTCTTGACGATATTGCAGAGCGGATGGGAGATCGACTCAATACGCGAGTGCGTATTTCACTCTCGAAAACTAAAGGCACACTGGCGATTGATTTTGCCACGGTGGCCGACTTGAACCGGATTCTGGGAGAGCTGGGGGAACCTGGGTTCAAGCCCTAGCTCGAGCAGCATCCACGAGCGCTGCGTAGACCCCACCGACGTCATAGCCAGCTGAATCGAGCGCAAGAGCAGTGCTTGACGTTTCGGTCAAACCGGGCATGGTGCTCGCTTCTAAGAACCATGCGGTGTTGTCGGCGTCGATGATGAAGTCGACGCGCGCGAGATCTCGAAGACCCAGCGCATCGAATACTGTGAGCGCGAGATCGCTGACTGTTTTCTGCACCTTTTCGTCGAGTCTGGGTGGGGTGTAAAAGCGCGTTGCCCCCGCGGTATAGCGAGCTTCAAAATCGTAGTGCCCCGAAATGGGCTCTATTTCGACCGCGGGGATAGCTCGGGGACCATCGCCGGTGTCAATGATCGGGACACACACTTCGACTCCGAGGATTCGTTGTTCGATAAGGGCAACGTCCGAGTAGGTAAAGGCGTGGACCATGGCTTTGCGCAAGTCTTCAGGCGAGTCGACCCAGGACACACCTTGAGCTGAGCCTCCCTGGGCAGGCTTGACGATGAGGGGGACACCAAAAGTATTCGTTACCGTCTCGAGCACACTCTCGGCACCGAGCTCCCGGAAAGCATCACGGGACAGGGTAATGGAGCGAGGGGTGACGACTCCCGCTCGTTCCACCAAGCTCTTCGCCACGGGTTTATTCCAGGCAATGCGTGAGGCATCGGCAGTGGAACCCACGAAGGGAATCCC
>JBMSHQ010000086.1:0-2619 GCA_049416945.1 Pontimonas sp.
ATCACGATGTACCCGAGGCCTTCGGGGAGCGTCATAGCGCGACGAATCATCATCGTGAGGGTCACGGCCGGATTAATCTGTGCTCCTGAAATCGGAAGCAACAGCGCGACAAGAACCCCGAGAGCAAGAATCGTGGCGAACTGATTGAGAAGCAGTGCCACCGCCATATCGGAAGTGAGTTGGTCGACCATGATGCCGGAGCCCACCACGACAGCGACGAGCAGGGCCGTGCCCAGAAACTCAGCAAAAAGCCGCAGACTGAGGGTCACTCGGGGTTCTTTCTCACGGGGTCAGATACCCTTCTAGTGTGACAGGTATCTATATAGATACCCGTCAAAATATGCCCAGTTTGCCAAGTGTTCACCTGGAAGGAAACCGATGATTCCGATCAGCCTGCCAGTGAATGTGGCGCAGTGTGCTCCCGCTGGCCTCAGCGCTCCGCTTGCCCGGCAGCAAGCAGAGGAGCTCACTCGCCTTCTCAAAGCGATTGCTGACCCCACGAGACTTCAAATTCTCTCGCTGATAAACGCCCAGCCGGAGGGCAGCGCATGCGTGTGCGATTTGGCGGAAGCGATCAACGTCAGCCAGCCGACGATCAGCCATCATTTGAAGACCCTCACCTCGGTGGGCTTGCTGCAGCGGGAAAAGCGCGGTACCTGGGCGTGGTATTCACTCAACCAGGAACAGTGGCGAAGCCTCGCTAACGTCGTGAGCTAGTCGACAACCGCGAGCAGTAGCTCACCCGGAGCATCGGTCCGCGGAGCCATCGCAAAACCGTGGTCGTCTGCCCACGCTAAGACATCGTCACCGCTGTTGAACCGGGCGCCGGATTCGGCCACCGCCCGGACAAAACGACCCTTCGTGGTCTTATTGGCATGGCCCGCTGCCACACCTCCGCTGAGGTCTTTTACGACCCGAACAAACACGCCCGAACCGGGGGTGAGGGGCGCGAGAGCGCGGTAACCCTCGCTGCGCAGATCGAGGGTGAAGTCATGCGCCCACATCGCCTCCGCGTGAACACCCCAACGTGATTTCAGGCTCTCGCCCGGAAGTCTCGAATCAAACGAGAGGCGGTAGCGGGGAATGAGGTCAGTAGCGAGGATCGGACCAAACAGCGCAGAAAACAACCACACACACTCCCCCACTCGCTGCCGCGCACCCTCATTCATCGAGCCGTAGCCCAAAGCGTCAAAGACGACACCGGTATAGCGCTCAATCGCGGGCATCACGGGCGAAGTCAACAGTGTGTCATTGGCTTCGAGCCATTCGGCGGCCTTTTTGCCCAGGCCCAACGCCTTCTCGGCGCCCCCTGAGGAACTGAGTTGTACCAGATCCTTCGCAATGGCCTCGCGGGTGGGGTTGAGCTCGGGAAGGACGAGGGACGCCCAGTCCATGCGGGAGTTCATGTGCCCACCAGGCCGCTTCGTTTCCGAGGGCGGCAGGACGATGCGCATGCTTAGGAGACGATCTCCGCCTGACCAGCGACGACCATCACCTGGTCGTTGTCGACAGAGAGGAACCCATCTTCGGCCTTCGCCGTGATCTTCTCGCCACCACCGGTGGTAATCCGTACCTCACCGGCAGCCAAAACACCCAGGGTGGGCTGATGGCCGGCGAGAATACCGATTTCACCTTCTGTGGTGCGGGCGACCACCATTTCGGCCTCGCCCGACCAGACTTCCTGGGTGGCGGAGACGACGGTGACCTGAAGGGTTTTCACGTCTAGTCCATTTCCTTCTGCATCTTCGCCCACTTCTCTTCCACATCGGTGATCGGGCCGACGTTGAAGAAGGCCTGCTCTGCGACGTGGTCGAAGTCACCGCGGCAGATCGCGTCGAAGGATTCAATGGTGTCCTTAAGCGGCACCGTCGAGCCCTCCACACCGGTGAACTTCTTCGCCATGTAGGTGTTTTGCGAGAGGAACTGCTGAATACGACGGGCACGGGAGACCGTGACCTTGTCTTCTTCAGAAAGCTCGTCAACACCCAAGATGGCGATGATTTCCTGCAGTTCCTTGTTCTTCTGCAGAATCTGCTTCACCGTGGTGGCCACGCGGTAGTGGTCCTCACCGATGTACATCGGGTCGAGGATACGGCTGGTGGAGGTCAGCGGGTCCACAGCGGGGTAGAGACCACGCGACGCAATCTCACGCGAGAGCTCAGTGGTCGCGTCCAAGTGCGCGAAGGTCGTCGCCGGGGCCGGGTCGGTGTAGTCGTCCGCGGGCACATAAATAGCCTGCAGCGATGTAATCGAGTGGCCTCGGGTCGAGGTGATGCGCTCCTGCAAGATACCCATCTCGTCAGCGAGGTTCGGCTGGTACCCCACCGCAGAAGGCATGCGGCCCAGCAGGGTCGACACCTCAGAACCGGCCTGGGTGAAGCGGAAGATGTTGTCGATGAACAACAGCACGTCCTGGTTCTGCACGTCACGGAAATACTCCGCCATGGTCAATGCTGAGAGCGCCACACGAAGACGGGTTCCCGGCGGCTCGTCCATCTGGCCGAAGACCAGGGCGGTTTTGTCAAACACGCCGGCTTCTTCCATCTCACCGATCAGGTCGTTACCCTCACGGGTACGCTCCCCCACACCGGCGAACACCGACACACCACCGTGGTCCTG
>JBMSHQ010000087.1:0-2434 GCA_049416945.1 Pontimonas sp.
GCGCGTCGATTACCGATATTCCCCTGCTCGCAGAGGCGCGCGACACCGGCAAGCCCATCATTCTCTCGACGGGTATGTCGACGATGGACGAAATTGATAAGGCCGTCGAGGTGGTGGGAACCGACAAGCTCGTGCTGATGCACGCCACCTCCACCTACCCCCTGGACCCCAAAGAGGCGAACCTGCTGATGATCAACACCCTGCGGGAGCGATTTGGAGTCCCGGTAGGGTACTCCGGCCACGAAACGGGCCTGCAGGTCTCACTCGCCGCGGTAGCGCTCGGGGCTGACGCTTTGGAGCGTCACATCACGCTGGACCGCGCGATGTGGGGCACCGATCACGGGGCGTCACTCGAGCCGGGTGGGTTGAGCAGGCTCATTCGTGACGTGCGGGTAATTGAAGAAGCACTCGGCGATGGGGTAAAGCGCGTCTACGAATCCGAAGAGGGCCCCCGAGCAAAACTGCGCCGGGCACTCTAGCCCGCATTCTGGGACACTAGATAGGTGGCCACCTCAACCAAAGCTCGCACCCGCAAAAACCCGGGTGTTTATGTCGTGGTCGCTCTCTACAACGAAGAGACCGTCATCAAAGGTGTCATTGATGGTTTGCACGAGCATTTCTCGAACGTCATCTGCATTGATGATGGCTCAACCGATCACAGTGCTGCCGTCGCCGAAAGGGCAGGCGCCACAGTCATTCGCCACCCGATGAACCTCGGCCAAGGGGCCGCGCTCCAAACCGGGATTGTCTATTGTCGGGCTCAAGAGGACATGGAATACGTGGTCACCTTCGATGGCGACGGGCAACACCGCGTCGAAGACGTCTTGGACATGCTCTCCTATTCCCACCGCAAGGATTGTCCGATTGTCTTTGGTTCCCGCTTCCTCGATAAGCGCACGAAGCCGGGGTTGAAGAAAAAGATTGTGCTGAAAGTCGCGGTCATCATCACGCGCCTGATTACGGGACTGCAGTTGACCGATGCGCACAACGGTTTGCGGGTTCTGAGACGTGACGCCGTGGCCCACATCAACCTGATTCAAGACCGGATGAGTCACGCGACCGAAATTGTCCACCAACTGGCAGACACCAAGTTGCCGTGGAAGGAATATCCGGTCGAAGTTCTCTACACCGACTATTCGAAGGCGAAAGGCCAATCGGTGTTGAACTCCATCAACATTCTCTTCGACCTGGTCGTCAGGTCCTAGGAGGTCAGATCATGCCAAGCCAATGGGTGTTATTCATCGCACTAATTGCGATTGCGTTTTACCTGCTGCGGTCTAAACCCACCGCGAAATCTCAAGCGATTAGGCGACTGTTCCTCATCCTCGCCCTTGTCGGCGGCATGGTGCTGGTGTTGGTGCCCAACCTACTGTTTGACACCGCCACTCTCTTAGGAATCAAAGAAGGCAGCGACCTTCTTCTCTACCTCTTCATCGTCGCGATGATGTTCTACGTCGTGCACCAATATCGGCGGCTTCTGTGGTTTGACAAGATGACGACCGACTTGGCGCGCGAAATTGCGCTGTTGCGCAACGAGTTGTCCGAGACCGAAAAGCGTCTGAAGAAAAAGTAGCTAGTCGACCCGCACCAGCGAGCCCACCTCGAGGGTGGAATCAGACTGGAGGCTCGGGTTTAGCGACAAGATCTTCGCCACGGTGACGTCGCGGGCGTCCGCGATGATGCTCACCGTGTCACCGGACTCGACCTCGTGGAACGACTGGGTTTGTGAGGCTTGACCCACAATCAGTCGCTGGCCCACACGAATCAGGTTCACATTGCGAATTGAGTTCCAGCTCGCAATCTTCGAGACGGTCGTGCCGTTGCGGAAGGCGATGCGAATAAGGGTGTCGCCCTTCTTCACCACGTAGACCGTGTCGGAGGATCCCTGCTGGGTCACGAGCGGCTTGAGCACCCTAGTTGTCGTCTCCTCGGTGGCGGTCTCCTCCGTCGTCGACGAATCAGACGACAAGTCGGTTGATTCGCTCGTGGAGTCGCTTGAACTCGAGTCGCTCGAGGACTCGCTCGAGGAGCTAGAGCTCGAGCTCTCAATTCCCAGTGATGCGAGTGAGACGTGTGAGGCGTGAGGTTCGATGGGGCTTTGTGCCTGAGAGACTTCACCGGTCTTCGTAATGGTGAGGGCCTGTCCCACGCGAATAAGCGACCCGCCGCTGGGAAGCTCGTTCTCGTCGACCACCGCTTGAACACTGACACCATTAGCGCTGGCAATCGCCCAGACGGTGTCGCCAGATTTCACGGTGTGGGTCGTCACAAAGGTCTTGGACTCGGTGTTCTGCACGACCTCGAGTGAATCCCAGTTATTCAAGTCATCGGTTTCATAAGCCTCACCCTTCACGGTGAGAACGGCGATGTTGCCGTCATCGGTGAAACCAAACTCGGCGATGCGGTTCGACCCACCCACACTCGGCACCGTGCC
>JBMSHQ010000088.1:0-2424 GCA_049416945.1 Pontimonas sp.
GTAGAGCTAGTGGTACACCCCCCGGGACTCGAACCCGGAACCCACTGATTAAGAGTCAGTTGCTCTGCCAATTGAGCTAGAGGTGCGGATAGGCGTGTAAGCCAGTTGCCTAGCGTAGCACCTCAGCAATCGTCTCCCCCACGAGCTCAGTCTCGGAAAGAAGTCAGCTTTCCCACCTACGCTCTGAACACCACAAACCCTCGCCTAAAGGAGTACCCGTGTCGAACGCAGTCTTAGAAGCCGGCGCGCAAGCGCCCGCATTCTCGTTGAGCGACAAAGACGGCAACACCGTTTCTCTCTCTGACTTCTCTGGAAAGAAAGTCATACTCTACTTCTACCCCGCCGCTTCTACCCCCGGTTGCACGACTCAGGCGTGTGACTTCCGAGACAATATGGCCTCACTTCAGTCAGCGGGTTATGTCGTGCTGGGTGTGAGCAAAGATGATCTTCCCGCTCTGCAGAAGTTTGCGCAAGAAGAAGACCTCGGTTTCCCGCTCCTGTCTGACAAAGACCTCGCGACCCACCACGCCTATGGCGCCTTCGGCGAGAAATCGATGTATGGCAAGAAAGTCCAGGGTGTGATTCGCTCGACTTTTGTCATCGACGAAACAGGGACCATCGAGCACGCGCTCTACAACGTCAAGGCAACCGGACACGTCGAGAGCCTGAGGAAGAAGCTCGGCCTGAGCTAGCGATCAAAGTGATCGCGGACTCCACGATGAAACAGGATGAGTCCAATTGCGATCACCGCCGGTACCCCAATGAGGAGGGCCAGGTCGTAGCGGGCAAACACACCTTCGCCACTGGCGAGACCGATTGCCCCCTGTAACACCTGCCAGACCAGTGATGCGCTCCTCGCGGCAGGCTTCCCCTGCCACAGTCCGCGCGTGATGAACGCCAGCGCCACCGCAAACCCAAGCACGATGGCGGCTAAGAACACCGCAGATGCCATGGAATCGGGTGTGGCAATGAAGAGTTCTACAACAAGGAAGAATCCGAAGGCCGACACAACGGCTGTTTGCAGGGCGGAAATGCCGACGAGGAGGCGAACCCCAAACTGGGAGTTAGCTGAATCTCCTGCCACGAATTATCCTTCAACCCTTGATTGAGACCTCTGAATGTGCGATTCTAGCCTCTGGTTGTCGTGACGTTCACACCGCAGTGGGCGGAATCAGTACTCCATCAGCCTGTGATCGGGCGCCTGATTGCGAGTCACGCCACCACCTAAGACCCCGCGATATTCGCAACCCCCACAACAAGGAGCACCCATGGATTGGCGCGACCGAGCAGCCTGCCTCACTGTCGACCCTGAACTGTTCTTCCCAGTCGGCAACACCGGACCCGCCGTCGAACAGATCGACCAGGCGAAGGCCGTGTGCTCCACCTGCCCCGTCACGGAGTACTGCCTTCAGTACGCCCTGGACACCAACCAGGACTCCGGTGTGTGGGGTGGCCTCAGTGAAGACGAGCGTCGCGCTCTGAAGCGTCGCGCTGCTCGCGCCCGTCGCGCGTCCTAAACCAGAGGAATAGCAGCCGTCATCGGCTGTTCATCGAGGTATTGCAGCGGCACCACCACGACCACTTCAGTGCTCGTGCCCGCCGTTGACTTCCATTCGATTTTGCCGCTGAGCTCACCCTCGACGAGTGTGCGAACGATTTGGGTTCCCAATCCTTCGCCGATGCTGCCATCGGGTAATCCGCCACCGTTATCGGCAACGACGACTTCCAGTCGATCGGGCCCGCGAGTGGCAGTGATGACCACTTCACCCTGTTCTCGCCCCTTCAAACCGTGTTCCACCGCGTTGGTCACCAGTTCAGTGAGGGCCAGCGCAAGGGGGGTGGCGTATTCGCTGGGCAGGATGCCAAAGCGTCCCTTGAGTTGAGGTTTGATGACCTGGTTGGTTCCTGACGCCACCTCTGCCGCCAACATCATCACCCGGTCAAACACTTCATCGAAATCGACGTTTTGACTCAAGCCCTCCGAGAGGGTGTCGTGCACAACCGCAATGGCAGCCACACGACGCATCGCCTGATTCAGAGCATCGCGGGCGTTTTCGTCGCTGGTGCGGCGCGATTGAATCCGTAAAAGCGAAGCGACCGTCTGGAGGTTGTTTTTCACCCGATGGTGAATCTCACGAATCGTGGCGTCTTTGGTGATCAGTTCGCGCTCTTGTCGACGCAAAACCGTGACGTCACGACAGAGCACGAGTGCCCCCGTGCGGTCCCCCGCGGCTTTGAGCGGGATGGCTCGCAAGGTCACGGTCACACCAGACGCCTCGACATCGCTGCGCCAGGGTGCCCGGCCACTCACTACGAGCGGTAGTGACTCATCAACAATCAACCTCCCGGACAACAGGGAAGTGGTGACTTCAGAGAGCAGACGGCCTTCCAACTCCTGGTCAAAACCGAGGCGAGCCCACCCCC
>JBMSHQ010000089.1:0-2298 GCA_049416945.1 Pontimonas sp.
TGTCGAGGTCAAGCTGGGCAATCTCGCCTGAAATTGCTGCAATTCGCTTGTCGAGCCGGGCCTGTTCCTTTTCAGCGTCTCGGTGCTCTTTACTCCCCGGACGTAGAGTCGACACTGACGTTGCGCTGGCTGGAGTGAGTTCAGGCAGGGCGGTTGCGATTGCTGGGGAGGCCTCTGAAAGTGTTTCTTCAAGCCGGAGGTATTCGTCCACACCGCCGGGAAGGTGGCGAAACTCGCCTCCCACAATCGCGTATTGCTGGTCGGTGATGCGCTCCAGCAAATACCGGTCGTGTGACACCACAATCAGGGTGCCGGGCCAGGTGTCGAGGAGGTCCTCCATCGCCCGAAGCATTTCGGTGTCCAGGTCGTTGGTGGGCTCATCGAGAAGTAGCACGTTGGGCTCATCGAGCAATTCCAAAAGGAATTGAAGGCGTCGACGTTGGCCGCCACTGAGCTCGTGCACCCGCGCGGAGAGGTGGGCGGAGGAAAACCCCAACCGCTCCAGTAGTTGACCCGGGGTCATTTCGACCCCGTCGGCTTTGTAGGTGGTCTTTTTCCGAGAAATGACCTCGCTCACGCGGTCATTCCAGACCTCGTCGAGGCTCGCCAGCCTCTGGTCGAGCACTCTAAGTTTTACCGTGGAACCGCGGGCAATCCGGCCCGAGGTGGGTGTTTGGGTGCCGGCGAGGAGTCCCAGCAGGGTCGATTTGCCCGCACCATTTGCACCAAGAATCCCGGTTCGTTCACCGGGCGCGAGCTTCCAGGTGAGGGGTTTGAGCACCTGATACTCGTCAAAGGAGACGGAGACGTCTTCTAGTTCGATCACCTTCTTGCCCAAACGCGTGGTGGCGAGTTTCGCGAGGCTCACTGGGTCGCGGATCTCAGGAACGTTGCTAATGAGAGCATTGGCCGCGTCAATGCGGAATTTCGGTTTGGAGGTGCGGGCGGGTGCTCCGCGGCGCAGCCACGCGAGCTCCTTTTTGAGAAGGTTCTGCCGCTTCGCCTCAGTGACGGCTGCGCTGCGCTCCCGCTCTACTTTTTGCAGCACATACGCGGCATAACCGCCCTCATAGGAGTCCACCGTCCCGTCGTGGACTTCCCAGGTTTCGGTCGTCGCCGCATCGAGAAACCATCGATCGTGCGTGACGACGACGAGGGCACCCTGATTGGCCGGCCACCGATTGATGATGTGTTGAGCAAGCCACGACACCCCTACCACGTCGAGGTGGTTCGTGGGCTCGTCCAAGAACAGGACATCCCAGTCGCCTACCAACAATGCCGCCAGCGATACCCGTCGTCGTTGTCCGCCACTGAGTTCCCCAATGACGGCGCTCCAGGGAATATCGGGAAGTAACCCCGCGATGACGTCGCGAATTTTCGAGTCTCCGGCCCATTCGTGTTCGGGTCGGTTGCCCACGACGGCCTGGCCAACGGTGGTGTCGTCGGGAGTAGCGTCCGACTGATCGAGAAGCCCGATGCGAAGGCCGCGCATTCCAATAACTTCGCCCGAATCGGGCTTGGCCTGACCAGCCAGTGCCCGAATCAGCGTGGATTTGCCGTCACCGTTGCGACCCACGACACCGATTCGATCGCCGTCTGAGAGACCTGCTGTGACGTCTTGTAAGACAGTGCGGGTGGGGTATTCGATGGTGAGGTTCTTTGCCCCGAGAAGATGACCCACCGTGTGAGCCTAGCTGTTTGAGAGTCAGGGTTGCCGAGGACTAGCAGCAGTTCACGGGCAGCTCGCGCCGATGCGCGAGTAGTTCAGCCTTCGAATTATCGATCTCCGCGATTTTCACCCCATCTGGGTAGTACCCATCGGGGTAGGTGAGGCACACCGCCGTATATCCATTGTCCCGCCGCAGGATGTAACCCGCGAAATCATTCGATTCCATGTATTCGCGGGCTTCAGCTTCTGATTCGAATGGTTTCGCGCACTTCGTGTAGTTCCACTCTGACATGGCACCAGAATACATTGATGATTGTCTATTTTTGACAATCAGCATTCAATGACATTCACCGCGAGACCGCCGGTGGATGTTTCCTTGTACTTCGTTGACATGTCCAGGCCAGTTTGGCGCATCGTCTCGATGACATTGTCCAAACTGATTTTGTGGCTTCCATCGCCAAGCAGCGCCAAACGCATGGCAGCCACGGCGGTCCCGGCTGCTATCGCGTTTCGCTCAATACAGGGCAGCTGGACATAGCCCCCTACCGGATCGCAGGTGAGCCCCAGGTTGTGCTCCATCGAAATTTCGGCGGCGGTTTCAATCTGTTCCGAAGTACCCCCCATCAACC
>JBMSHQ010000090.1:0-2221 GCA_049416945.1 Pontimonas sp.
TGTCTTGGTCGATGAGTATCAGGACACCAACCACGCTCAATACGCCCTCATCCGGGAACTCACCAGACCCATTCCGGCCGACGTGGTTCCGGAGAAGCCAGCCGCCCGTCGGGCGGATGATGGGTCAGTTCCTGGAGCTTCACTCACGGTGGTCGGTGATTCTGATGAGTCGATTTATGCCTTCCGGGGCGCTGATATTCGTAACATCACCGAGTTCGAGAGGGATTTTCCCGGCGCCACGGTCGTGCTCTTGGAGCAGAATTACCGGTCCACCCAGAACATTCTCGATGCAGCTAACGCGGTCATCGGCAACAACTTTGACCGCAAAGCCAAGAACCTTTTCACTGATTTCGGTGCGGGTGAGGAGATCATTGGCTTCACGGGGTACAGCGCTCACGATGAAGCGCAGTTCGTGGCGGACCAGATTGTTCAGCTCTCTGGTGAGGGAATTCCCTACTCGGAGATGGCCGTGTTCTACCGGACAAACGCCCAAACACGTGCACTTGAAGACATCTTCATTCGCTCCGGTATTCCCTATCGGATAATTGGCGGAACAAAGTTCTATGAGCGGGCCGAAATCAAGGATGCGATTGCCTACTTGGTGACCATCGCGAACCCCGCGGACTCGCTGGCCTTCCGACGGATCCTCAATACGCCCAAGCGAGGCATCGGCCCGGCCACGGAAAACGCTCTGGTTTTGCTCGCAGAACAAGAAGACATCACCCTCCGCGAAGCCCTTCGTCGGAGCAGCGAGTTGGGGTTAGGCCCCAAGGTCACACAGGTCATGCTCTCACTCGCCGAAGCTCTCGCTACGGCAGAAGAAATGGCACACACCGAGTCGCCCGTGGCAACACTGGAGAAAATCCTGAATAGCACCGGGTATCTCACTCTTCTGCAGAACTCGCGTGACCCTCAGGATGAAGCTCGTGCCGAAAACCTCGGGGAGCTGTTAGCGGTGACCCGCGAGTTCGGGCGCAATAACCCAGATGGAACGCTGAGTGATTTCCTCACCGAAGTGTCACTGGTGGCAGCTGCCGATGAGCTCGACGACGAGACAGGGACTGTGTCGCTGATGACCCTCCACACCGCGAAGGGCCTCGAGTTTGATGTCGTGTTCCTCACGGGACTCGAGGAAGATCTTCTTCCGCATCGGATGAGCGCACACGAACCGGGCGGACTTCAAGAAGAGCGTCGACTGCTCTATGTCGGTATTACGCGAGCGCGCCAGCGCTTGCACCTCTCGCTGGCGATGACGAGAAGCATGTTCGGGGACACCGCGATCGCCTCACCGAGTCGATTCCTTGCAGAGATTCCCCAGGAGTTGATTTCGTGGCGCGAGTCTCGAGCCGCCACGGGTGGTTCTGGCCATGAGTTGGGAGGCCCCATCCGCAGTTCCGGTTGGCAGGGAGCAGGCAGCAGAAGTGGTGGTTCTTTGTCGATGAGCGATGAGCTCCCACCTGCCCCGAAAAAACCCACGGCGTGGGCAAATCGCGTGACATCGAGTGTTCGAGATAACGGCGACCTCACGGTGGTGGCCGGTGATCGCATCCAGCATGACGACTTTGGCCAGGGCAGCGTGGTGCAGGTGAGCGGTGAGGGTCCCAAGCGCATCGCCGAGGTGGACTTCGACACGGCTGGGCGTAAGCGATTGCTCATCAAGATCGCCCCGATTTCGAAGCTGTAGGCGCGCGCAGCGCATCTTTCCACTGTGTAGGGTTGAGGGGGTTCCCCGCTCTCACCGTTGCGAGTCTGAGGTGGAATCATCTCCCAGCCGACAAACCGGAAGGATCTTCGGGCGTGGACCTTTACGAGTATCAAGCCAGAGACATGTTTGAGCGTCACGGTGTACCCGTGTTAGCCGGGCTTATCGCCGACACTCCCGAGGAAGCCCAGGCAGCAGCCGAGAAGCTCGGCGGTCTCACGGTTGTCAAAGCTCAGGTCAAGACGGGTGGTCGCGGTAAGGCGGGCGGAGTGAAGGTTGCTCCCACACCAGAGGACGCGAAGAGCGCAGCCGAAGCTATTTTGGGCCTCGACATCAAAGGCCACGTCGTCCGACGCGTCATGGTGGCGGCCGGCGCTGCGATCGATAAAGAGTTTTACTTTTCGGTGTTGCTCGACCGCGCAGCGCGCAACTATCTCGTGCTGTGTAGTTACGAGGGTGGAATGGAGATCGAGCAGTTGGCGGAGGAGCGCCCGGAGGCGCTCGCTCGCGTTGCGGTGG
>JBMSHQ010000091.1:0-2107 GCA_049416945.1 Pontimonas sp.
GAAGAGCTGGTGGACCGTGTCGCCCCGGTGTTCGTAACGCTCTATGAGGTGTTCACGAAGGAAGACGCCACCCTGGTGGAAGTCAATCCGCTGGTGTTGACCGAGTCGGGCGAGATTATTGCTCTCGATGGGAAAGTCACCCTCGATGAGAACGCTGAGTTCCGCCAACCGCATCACGCGGAGCTTGCTGATTCGGCGGCCGCAGACCCGCTCGAAGAAAAGGCAAAAGCTCACGACCTGAACTACGTGAAGCTCGACGGTGAGGTCGGTGTCATCGGAAACGGCGCTGGATTGGTCATGTCCACCCTGGATGTCGTGGCCTATGCGGGGGAGAAGCACGGGGGCGTCAAGCCCGCTAACTTCCTGGACATCGGCGGTGGGGCTTCTGCAGAGGTCATGGCCGCTGGTCTCGATGTGATTTTGGGTGACCCTCAGGTCAAGAGCGTGTTCGTGAACGTGTTCGGAGGCATTACCGCGTGTGACGCGGTCGCCAACGGCATAGTCAAGGCTCTCGAGATGATCGGTGAGGGCGCCACGAAGCCTTTGGTCGTTCGTCTCGATGGCAACAGTGTCGAGAAGGGTCGCGACATTCTGGCAGCAGCGAATCACCCGTTGGTGACGCTCGCCGACACCATGGATCAGGGCGCTGACCGCGCCGCCGAGTTAGCGTCGAAGTAAGGACAGAGCGTGTCGATTTTTCTGACTAAAGATTCGAAGGTCATCGTCCAGGGCATCACCGGTGGTGAAGGCACCAAGCACACCGCGTTGATGCTGGCAGCGGGAACCCAGGTGGTTGGCGGTGTGAACGCAAGGAAAGCCGGAACCACCGTCACCCACGGTGATGTTGAACTCCCCGTTTTTGGCACCGTCGCTGAGGCAATGGAGAAGACCGGAGCCGATGTTTCTGTGGCCTTCGTTCCGCCGGCGTTCGCCAAAGACGCTGCCATCGAAGCGATCGACGCGCATATCCCGCTTCTGGTGATCATCACAGAGGGTATTCCCGTCCAGGACACCGCTGAGCTGTGGGCTCACGCGCAAGCTGTCGGGAAGACCCGCATTATTGGACCGAACTGCCCTGGCATCATCACCCCAGGGGAAGCACTGGCAGGAATCACCCCGGCAACCATCACAGGCAAGGGACCGATTGGACTGGTGTCGAAGTCGGGAACACTGACCTACCAGATGATGTTTGAGCTGCGCGATATTGGGTTCTCGACGGCCATTGGTATCGGCGGTGATCCCATTGTGGGAACCACACACATCGATGCTCTTGAGGCGTTCGAGAATGACCCAGAGACCCAAGCGATTGTCATGATCGGGGAGATTGGTGGGGATGCCGAAGAGCGCGCTGCCGACTTCATCAAGGCTCATGTCACGAAACCCGTTGTGGGGTATGTCGCAGGGTTCACCGCCCCCGAAGGAAAGACCATGGGTCACGCTGGTGCGATTGTGTCGGGATCAGCGGGAACCGCGGCAGCCAAGAAGGAAGCCCTCGAAGCTGCTGGTGTGAAGGTGGGTAAGACTCCCTCGGAGACGGCCAGCCTCATGCGCGAGATTATGCACTCGCTCTAGACCCTCTCCTGTGGGGGGCTAGCGATAGGCTCAACTCGCCATGAATGCCCGTCTCAATGCGCTTGCCACCGTGCTCGATGTGTTGGTGCTCGTGGGCCTCGGCCTGGGACTATTTTTTGCCCCGCTCACACTCGTGTGGGCGTTTGATGATGGTTTTTCCACCGATTTACTCCTCTCATGGGCTATCGCGGTAGATGGCTGGATGCTCGGACACGGTGTGCCCCTCACCTTCACCCTCAATGAAACGCTTGCCCAGTCTCTGTCGCTAGGTGCGGCCAACAGTGTCTTTGTGGTTGATGTTGCTCTCCTGGGAGTTGGTCTTCTCAGCGTGCTCTGGGGGTATCGCATCGGGCGACGCAGCGGCACTCGCATCTACCCCGTGTCCACGTGGTTCTTGGCCGTAGGAACGCTTGCTGCGGCAAGTTTTGCCATGGTCTATTTTCTGCCCGATCACGTCGTGACCATGAACCTTCAAGACGCCATCGTCAGGCCCGTACTGTTTCTTGCTTCTGGTCTCGCGCTTGCCACCTGGGTG
>JBMSHQ010000092.1:0-2026 GCA_049416945.1 Pontimonas sp.
GTGGGTGACCACCACCAGTGCCCCCTGGTTAGCCGGCCAACGGTTCTTCACGTGTTCGGCAAGCCACGAGACCCCCATCACATCGAGGTGGTTGGTGGGCTCATCGAGGAATATTACGTCCCATTCGCCCACCAGTAGCGACGCGAGCGACACCCGTCGCCGTTGACCGCCGCTGAGTTCGCCAACCAGAGAATCCCAGGCGATATCGGGAAGCAAGCCATCGATGACATCACGAACTTTCGCGTCGCTCGCCCATTCGTGCTCGGGCCCCTCGCCCACAACAGCCTGCTTGACCGTGATGTTCTCGGCGATGGTGTCCGATTGGTCAAGAAGTCCGATCCGTAGCCCGCGCTGACCAATCACTTCGCCTGAATCAGGCCGCGTTTTTCCAGCAAGAGCGCGAATAAGTGTGGATTTGCCATCGCCGTTTCGACCCACGACACCGATGCGATCGCCGTCGTTGAGGCCCAAGGTGACGTCGCGAAGGACTACCCGCGTGGGGTATTCAATGCTGAGGTTTTTTGCACCAAGAAGATGGGCCACCGTGTGAGCCTATCCGCTACAAAATGTTGGCGAAGCGCCCCGCAAGGGCGGGGCGTCAACACTCAATCACGTTGACGGCGAGCCCACCCGTAGACGTTTCTTTGTACTTCGTCGACATGTCGAGGCCGGTTTGGCGCATCGTCTCTATGACATTGTCCAAACTGATTTTGTGGCTCCCATCTCCAAGCAGCGCCAAACGCATGGCAGCCACAGCGGTTCCGGCTGCGATCGCATTTCGCTCAATACAGGGCAGCTGGACATAGCCCCCTACCGGATCGCAGGTGAGACCCAGATTGTGCTCCATCGCAATTTCGGCGGCGTTTTCAATCTGTTCAGGGGTACCACCCATTAGCGCGGTCACTCCTGCCGCCGCCATCGAGCAAGCAGAACCCACTTCGCCTTGGCAACCCGCCTCGGCACCCGAAATACTCGCGTTTTTCTTATACAAACTGCCGATCGCCGCTGCAGTGGGTAAGTAAATGCTGTCGATTTCCTCGTCGGTCTTGCCGCCAAATCGTTGGGCCCAATACCCCACGGCGGGGATGATGCCGGCTGCCCCATTGGTGGGGGCAGTGACTACCCGGTTGCCCGCTGCGTTTTCTTCATTCACGGCGATAGCGAAGGTTTGAAGCCAGTCGCCCTCGTGGTCTCGACCGTCCGAGGCCTCTCGCAACTTGGTTGCCATCGCTCTGGCCCGCCGAGTCACGTTCAACGTTCCGGGAAGCATTCCCTCAGCTTCTAATCCTGCTTCGATGCAGGCCTTCATCGTGGCCCAGACGGCGCTGATTCTCTCTCGAGTCTCTTGTTCGCCGTGGCTAGCGATGTCATTGAGCAGGCTGATTTCGGCGATGCTCAGGCCGTGATCGTGAGTAAGACGAATCAGTTCCCCTCCCGAGTCAAAGGGGTAGGGGACGGTGGTTTCAGAAGAAGATTGGGTGGAGGAGTCTCCCTCTTTTTCGATGAACCCTCCGCCTACCGAGTAGTAGACCGATTCGAGGAGCTTCTCATCGCCATCGTGGGCGACAAAGCGAATGCCATTGGAATGAAGGGGGAGCCGGGTGAGCGGCGCGGACGCCAGATGGTCGGGCGAAAAAGCGACCTCATGGCCGCCAATAATCAGTTTTCCAGTGCTCACAGCCGCGTCGTAACTCTGCCGAACAATCTCGGGGTCACACGTCTCTGGGTCGTAGCCTTCGAGACCAGCGAGGAGAGCACCGGGGGTACCGTGCCCCGCCCCGGTGGCACCCAATGAGCCATACAGCGTCATCGTGAGGCGGTTGGTGCGCTCTAACAGTCCTGAGTCGACGAGCTCCTGGACAAAACTTTTGGCTGCCCGCATCGGGCCAACCGTGTGCGACGACGACGGACCCAAGCCGATTCGAAAAAGGGTGAGGGTTCCTACGTGATTCGACTGAGTGATTGTCATTCTGTCCCGTTATATGCCCTGGCGCGGGCCGACTGCGTAGTGTCGACCCGCGCCAGA
>JBMSHQ010000093.1:0-2003 GCA_049416945.1 Pontimonas sp.
TCGCGCAGTCGTCGAGCCTGTTCTTCGGGAGCCACGTCCAAAATAAATGCCCCCATCGCGGTTTCTGAACCGGCGAGAAGCTTCATTTTGTTCTCCGACCGCCTGGGAGACGTGAGGCGGAAGTGGAAGCGGAATTCGTCTCCATTGACACCTTTCGGTGCTTGGTACCAGGCGGCGATGTAGCCGGTTTCTGAATCGTAGAGGCGATCCACCCCGCCCAGTAAGCGGGGAAGAACGTCTGCCAATTCGGAGCGTTCCCCGTCATCTAAATCAGTGAAGTCGGCGACATCACGGTGGGGCATGACGATGAATTCAATGGGCCAGCGCGCACCAAAGGGGACGAAGGCGGTGAAGTTGTCGCCCTTCCACACGGTCCGCTCAGACGCCTCTTCGAACTCGAGGTAGTCCCGAAAGAAGCCGGACCCGTGCTGGTGGGAGGAGCGGAGGAGCTGCGAGGTGCGCGGGGGAATGAAGGGGTAGCTGTAGATCTGCCCGTGAGGATGGTGAAGTGTGACGCCGATATCTTCACCGCGGTTTTCAAACGGAAACACCGTGCTCACGCCCGGAAGTGACTTCAGAGCCTCTGTGCGATGAGTCCAGGCCGCTATCACCGTGTCAATCCGGCCACGACCCAACTGCGAAAAGCTCCCACGATGGTCTGAGCTAAACACCACCACCTCACAGCGACCGACGGCCGGCACTTCATCTCCAAATCCCTGATCCGGCAGAGTGTGGGCGGTGTCAGCAGAGGGCCCAAAGGAGGGGCTGCGGTTATCAAACACCGCCACGTCAAAGGGGCCGGGAATTTCCGAAGGGTTTGAGTGTGATTGCGGGCAGAGCGGGCACGCCTCTTCGCTGGGCAGGTGCGCACGCTGATTGCGTTGAGGTGCTACCGAAATCCATTCGCCCGTGAGCGGATCACGCCTCATCGTGGCGGTGTCGGCTGGCGACTCGCTCGGCCGGGCATCGGCTGAGCGCTCAACAGCGGGAGACTGCTGGTCGTCGAAGTAGAGCAATGAACGATTTCCCGTAATCGACGTCGCGCTCACCCGGTGACCGAGGAACGTGCTCTCGTGCGGGAGATCAGCAGTAGTCACCCACACCCTCCTCGAGCTCGAGACTGAACGCCTTGGCTAAGACTACCGAGCCGGACTCGTCACAAGCCTTTAGGCTCTGTGTATGGCATCCGACCCCCGAGAACTCAGGGTGTTTGGCGCGCAGTTTCAGCCTGGTCTCGACACCGGGGCAAACCTCGACCAGATGTCCTCGGCTATTCGTCACGCCCGAGAGCAGGGGGCACACCTCGTAGTTTTTCCGGAGTATTCCCACACCTTCTCTCCCGAACACGGCGACGAGTGGGTATCCCGGGCGGAGGAACTCGACGGTTCTTTTGTGAATGCGCTCTCGGCACTCTCTGATCAGGCAGAGGGGATGTTGGTTATTGCCGGGATGCTGGAGCGCTCGTCCTCCGGCAAACCCCACAACACCCTGGTGTGTGTGCACGACACCGGAGTGGTAGGGGTGAGCCAGAAAATTCACCTCTACGACGCCTTTGGCCACACTGAGTCGGACTGGCTCTCAGCAGCGGCGATTGCTGACCCGGAGATTGTGGCCTTGGGAGAGTGGCGCATAGGGATGCAAACCTGTTATGACCTGAGATTTCCCGAAGTTTCTCGGCGCCTCGTTGATTCTGGAGCGAACCTGATTGTGATTCCCGCCCAGTGGGTGCCAGGTCCCCAGAAGGTGGAGCAGTGGCGGGCGCTTGTGGTGGCGAGGGCCATCGAGTGGCAGTGCGTCATTGTCGCCGTGGGTCAACCCGCACCTCACGGCGTAGGTCACAGTCTGGTCGTGTCACCCCGGGGTGAGATTTTGAGCGAAGCGGGTGACGCCCCCGGTTCCGTCGTGGCCACGGTGTCGATTGATGAGATTGACGCTGTGCGGGAAGAAAACCCGATGCGCGATGCCCGACGTTTTGGGGTGGTCTGGAAAAAGTAGGGGTGTGG